>JBBJLY010000358.1:0-6938 GCA_037720695.1 Kofleriaceae bacterium
TGTTCGGCCTCGTCGAGCGCGGCCACTCGTCGGCCAGCGGGGCCAACCAGGTCAAGGACGAGATCGATTGCATCGATCTGTTCGAGAACACGCTCGAGGAGCGCAAGTTGATGTCGCGCGCCGACATGGACGAGCTGCGGGCCAAGTACACGCAGGAGCTGCTCGACGCCAGCAAGCAGGTGCGTGGCGAGCCCGCCCCGGACCCAAGCTCGATCTGGGACTACATCTTCGCCGACAAGAATTACGTCGCCGGGGAGAGCTGATCATGGCCACCATGATCCAGGCCATTCGCATGGCCCTGCACGTCGGCGAGACCAAGCTCGGCGTGACGGACATCTTTGGTGAGGACGTCGGGCCTCCGCTCGGCGGCGTGTTCACCGGCACCCAGGGACTCGAGAAGACGTGGAACACGCCGCTCGACGAGCGCGGCATCGTCGGCATGGCGATCGGCCTCGCGCTCGCGGGTCAGCGGCCGGTCGCCGAGATCCAGTTCTGCGACTACGCGTTCAACACGATCGACCTGCTCAAGATCGCCGGTAACACGTACTGGTCCAGCGGCGGAGACTGGAACGTGCCGCTGGTGCTGATGACGCCGGTCGGCGCGGGCATCCGCGGCAGCCTCTACCACTCGCATTCGTTCGACGGCCAGGCGACCCGGATCCCGGGCTGGAAGATCGTGATGCCGTCGACGCCTCGCGATGCGTACGGCCTCATGCTGAGCGCGATCATCGACCCGAACCCGGTGATGTTCCTGAAGCCGAAGGCGTTGCTGCGCGTCAAGAGCAAGCCAGGCGAGGAGCTCCCCGGTGAGCCGGCCGACGACAAGGTGCTCGCCAGCATGATCGACGCGCCGCTCGGTGATCGCACCACGTGGAAGCCAAAGTGGCCCGATCTCGAGGAGCTCTACATCCCGATTGGCAAGGCGCGGACAGCGCGCGTAGGCACGGACCTGACGGTGTTGACCTACGGTCGCAACGTGCCGATGGCGGTCGCGGCGGCCGACGAGCTGGCGAGCGACGGCATCGAGACCGAGGTCATCGACCTGCGCTCGCTGCATCCGTACGACTGGAGCGCGATCGTCACCAGCGTGCGGAAGACCAACCGCGTGCTGTGCCTGAACGAGGACACCGAGATCACCAACTTCGGCGAACACCTGATCCGGCGGATCACCGAGGAGCTGTTCTACGAGCTCCACGCGCCGCCGAAGCTGGTCGCGGGTGCACATATCCCGGGCATCGGCCTCGCGGATCACCTCGAGATGGCCAGCGTCCCGCAGAAGGACGGGATCAAGACGGCGATCGCGGAGCTCGCGGCGCACGAGGCTTAGCCTTCGAAGGCTCGGTTCAGCGCGGCGACGTCGATCTTCGTCATCTTCATCATCGCCTGCATCACGCGCTCGACCTTCTTCGGGTCCTTGTCGGACAGCATCTCGCCGAGGATCTTCGGGTCGACCTGCCAGGACAGGCCGAACCTGTCCTTGATCCAGCCGCACGGCCCTTGCTCGCCACCGCCGGCGATCAGCTTCTCGGTGTAGCTGTCGATCTCGGCCTGGGTGTCACAGGTGACCATCAGCGAGAACGCATCCGTGAGCTTGAAGTGCGATCCGCCGTTGAGCGCCTGGAACGGTTTCCCGTCGAGCTCGAACTGGATCACCATCGGTGTGCCCTTCGGCATCGGCGCGCCCTCGCCGTAATGGTTGACGCTCGTGATCCGGGAGTTCGGAAACGCCGAGATGTAGTGATTGACGGCCTCGAGGGCCTGGGTCTGGAATGTGAGGAACGTGGTGATCGTCGGCATGCCTCGAGGACGCACGAGCGGCGCCCGATCCGACAGGCCCGCGCCGAAATATCGTGAGCTCGCAATCTCACCAGCTTGCAGGGCATGCCATGCGGCTGACGTACAATCGCGGAGATGACCCCGCCCGCGACTGTCGGCTACCGCATGCTCGAGGCCGCCGACGCCGTCCAGGACGTGGCCATCCCGATCCACGTGCTGTACCCCAGCGAGGGCGAGGCGCGGGAGGAACGCTTCGGCGCCTACGTGATCACGGTCGCGCGCGATGCGCCGTTCACGGCGGGACCGACGGTCCTGATCTCGCACGGCACCGGCGGGACGCCGTGGCTGTATCGCGATCTCGCGCTGACGCTCGCACGCAGTGGCTTCGTCGTAGGGCTGCTCGAGCATCCCGGCAACCGGCGTGGTGACGACGCGCTGGCGCACTCTCTCGCGAATCTCGAGAACCGGCCGCGCCATCTCCGGATCGCGATCGACGCGCTCGGAGTCGAACGGGTCGCGGTGATCGGCCACTCGATTGGCGGCTACACCGCGCTCGCGGTCGCCGGCGGCAGACCGGTATCGATGCCAAACCAATCCGACGACGGCGCGACCCGGCGGATTCCTGTCGTCCACGATCGCCGCGTGCGCGCGGTGGTGCTGCTCGCGCCGGCCGTGCCGTGGTTCCTGATCGAGGGTGCGCTCACGGACGTCGACGTCCCGATCCTGCTCCGCGTCGGCGCGCAGGATCCGCACGCCCCGAGCTGGATCACGGATGTCGTGCGGCGGACGGTCCGCGACCCTTCGCGCGTCGACTTCCAGCAGGTGCCAGGCGCCGGCCACTTCGCGTTCGCGAGCCCGTTCCCGCCGGAGATGGTGCGACCCGACTTCCCGCCGTCGCAGGATCCACCAGGGTTCGACCGTGCGGCCTATCAGCCGGTGCTGTACGCCGACGTCGAGCGGTTCCTGCGCGCGAACCTGCCGTCAGAACCGGGTAGGCTGGACGGTGGTGCAATCTGATCCCGACGCACGCTTCGACTCGCTGATCGACCTGCTGCTGACCGTTGCGTACGCCGATGGCTGCTTCGATCAGCACGAGCACGCCTTCGTCTGCGCGTACCTCGATCAGCTGATCGAGCACCTTGCGATCGCACCGGCCTCGGTCGCGGCACAGCGGGCGCACTTCGATGCGGTCTGCATGCGGCTCGAGACCGAGATCGCGACCCACGCCGCCGAGGTGGTCGCGGCGGGTGATGACGGGTTCGTCCGCAACCGGCTGCGGGTCCGTGCCCTGACGCTGTTTCGCTCGTTCGCGCCTGCCGATCAGCACGTCGCGCTCGAGCTGGTGAACGGCCTCGTCCAGGCGGATGGGATGGTGAGCCCGCACGAGCGCCACCTCCACGAGGAGCTGCTCGCGCACTTCCACGCCGCCCCGGCGATCGCCGCTGCAGCGAGCACGCTCGCGGCGCCCGCCGCGCTGCTCGAGATTGATGAGTCGCGGCCGAACGAGCTCAAGGCGTTCTCACATGCGCTGCTCGATCCGCTCGAGCATCCGTACGCCAGCGATGCGGTCGAACGCCAGACCCAGGTCGCGGGCGACTACCAACTGATCTTCCAGGCGATCACGACGTGGGAGCGCCAGCGCGCGCGGGGCAACGGCCGACTGGTCGGGATCTCCGACGTCGCGCAGCTCCCGGTGGGCACCCGGCTACTGGACCGTCACGTCCACGTGCTCCGCCCCGATCATCCGACCGAGCTGGTGGTGCTCGGCGATCTGCACGGCTGCTACACGTCGCTCAAGGCGGCGCTGCTCCAGTCCGATTTCATCGCACGCGCCACGCTGTACCAGCAGGACCCGGCGAACCACCCCGACATCAAGCTCGTGCTGCTCGGCGATTACCTCGACCGCGGTCGGTTCAGCTTCGAAGGCGTGCTGCGCACCGCGCTCCAGCTCCTGGTCACGTTCCCGAATCACGTGATCATGCTGCGTGGCAATCACGAGTTCCTGGTGCGGCACGACGGGAAGGTAGTCAGCGGCGTCAACCCGGCCGAGGCCGTGCCGGGCATCACGCCGCTCGTGTCGGCGGATCTGCTCGAGGCGTACCGTCACCTGTTCGAGCACATGCCGACGTCGCTGATCTTCGATCGCACGCTGTTCGTCCACGGCGGCATCCCGCGCGAGGACACGTTCGCGGAGCGGTATCGCGACCTCTCGAGCCTCGACGACCCCGAGCTACGGTTCCAGATGATGTGGAGCGATCCGGTCGAGTCGGATCACATCCCGATCGGGCTCCAGCGCGAGAACGCGCGGTTCATGTTCGGTCGCGAGCAATTCCGAGCGTTCATGGAGCGCACCGGCTGCCTCGCACTCGTCCGTGGACACGAGCAGGTCGACGCCGGCTTCCGCACGGTGTTCGATGTCGCGCAGCGCCGCCTCCACACCCTGTTCTCGGCCGGCGGCCACGACAACCCCGATCTGCCGACCGACTCGCGCTATCGCGCCGTCGTGCCGATGGCGCTCACGATCCAGCGCACCGCCGACTCGATCCGCGCCACCCCGTGGCCGATCCAGTACCAGCCGTTCGGCAATGCGACGCACAACGGGCTGTACCGTTAGTCGAGCTTGACGTCGTCGATCACGAGCGAGAACGGGCCTGGAGCGACGGCACCGATCAGGATCGCGTTGATGTCCTTGCCATCGATCCCGTCGAACTCGGCCCACGCGAACGCGTGCTCCGTGAGCTCCGTGCCGGGCGTGAACGACTTGACCAGCGGCGCGCGCCCGTGGCTCTGCGCGAACACCATCACGACGTAGGTCTTGCCATCGCCCTTGGCCGCGAACCGAAGGCGCTTGCCCGACAGATCGATCGGCGAGAACGGCGACGGCCCGGGCGAGTACAGCGCGCCGGCCCAGCTCGCGGGCTGGTGGGCGACGACGGTGCCGGTGATCGAGAGCGCCTTGCGCGGCGCCTTCAGCACCTCGAGCTTCGCGGTCGACGTTCCGTTGACCAACGAGTCGGTCGACACCATCCAGTCCGGACCGAACCGCGGCGTCAGCGATCCGTCCTCGAAGTCGCTGACGACGCCGGACGCATTTGGCTTCGCGACCGGCTTCGTGGCGCGCGCCTGGTACGCGACGCGATCGAACTTCGCACCGGCGTGCCAGATCGCGACGATCCTGCGGGTGTCGGTGATCCGCGTCGTCGGGTCCCCCTCGACCAGCACGAGATCGGCGCGCTGGGCCGGCGCGATGCGTCCGCGATCGGGGAGTGCGAACTGGCGCGCGGCGAGTGAGGTCGCACCGGCGAGCGCGGTCGTCGCAGGCAACCCGGCGGCGACCAGCAGCTCGAGCTCCTCGTGCACGGACGCGCCGTAGGTGGTGCCCGGATTGGGTGCATCGGTGCCGACGAGGATCGGCACTCTCGCATCGCGCAACAGGGCGATCGCGCGCTCGGCTGCGCCCGGCGCCGCCGTGGCCCGGATCGGAAACGTCGCCGCCAGGTTGGTCTTCGCAGCGCCGGACAGGTACGGGCCGAGCGCCGGATCGGTGCCGATCTTCGAGCCGACGCCCTGCAGCGTGCGCAACACGGTCAGCGTCGGCGTCACGAAGCCGTGCTTCGCCGCGACCTGCGTGCCGAACGTCGGATCCGGTGCGCGGTCCCGGAACAGGTGGACCACGCCGTCGGCGCCACCGTCGAACGCCGCCATCGCCTCGGCGTAGGTCCCGATGTGGACGACCGCCATCTTGTTCCGCGCGTGCGCTGCCGCGATCAGCGCGTTCAACGTCGGCACGTCGATCGTCGGGGTCTTGAGTCCGTAGGCGCCGCCACCATCGAACACGATCTTCAGATAGTCGGAGCCCTCGGCGAACCGGGCGTCGGCGAATGGCTGCGCCTCGCCGGGCGTGGTGAGCGTCGGAATCTCCATGCCGTACTCGGTGCCGTGACCGCGTGGCGCCGTGGCGAGGATGCCCGCGCTGCGGACGTCAGCGCGACCGGGCGCCGGCTTGTCGCGCAGCGGAAACACGGCGCTTGGCATCGAGAACATGTCGAGCACGGTGGTAACGCCGAACGCGAGCGAGTCTTCGAGCTGACCGGCATCGAACACGTGCGCGTGGGCGTCGATCAAGCCAGGTAGCAGCGTGCGATTCGCGCCGTCGACGACCTCGATCCCTGCAGGCACCTGGACGTCGGGTCCGGCGGCCAGGATCGTGGCGCTGCCGACCAGCACGGTAGCTCGCGGCACGACGCGCTCGCCGTCGAACACGCGTACGTTCGTGATCGCGAGCGTCGCGCCTTCGGTGGTGACGGAGGGGCCGCGCTGTCCCGAGGAACAGGCGACCAGCGCGAGCCAGAGCAGGAGCAGGAGCCGTGTGGACATGGCGGGACTGTACGCCGGTGCGCAACCACTGGTGGCCACGCTGCGCCCGAACAGGCGATCGTTAGGGCCGGCCGCCCATCAGGCGGCGCGCGCGGGCCGCCGCGACCTTGGGCGTCAGCTCGGCGCGTGACTGGGTGCCCTCGTCGAGGATGCTTGCCAGCTCGAGATCGACGACCGCCTGCTCGCCACCCGGCGCGACCAGCGGATCGACCCATGCGGCATCCTGCGGCGCCTGCAGCAGCGGTGCGACCTGGCTCGAGAGCGAGACCAGCTCGTGGATCCTCGCGGCGATCACCGACGCGATCGGTGGCGTCAAGGCATGCGCCCCGGCACGGCGGATCGCATCCACCGCCACACGCGCCTGTGCACCGCGATCGATGACGATCACGACGTCGCCCGCGCGCAGCTGCGGCGTCCAGCGGGCCGCATCGTGGCTGGCCGCGACGACGATCGCGCGCTCGCCGGCGGGGCGCTCGGCCGCAGGCTCGTAGCCGGCAACCGCGAGCCGCTCCGCGATCCGGCGCAGGCGCGAATCGCCGCCGGGAAGCCAGATGTTTGCGATCCCGGCGGGGGCCGTCGCCGCGACCGCCGCGCGGATCGCATCGTGCCACAGGTCTTGCCACACACACGAGTACGTGCGCTCCCGCGGCACCGGCAGCCCGGGCGCGCCGGCCAGCGACTTGTCGACCACGAGGTAATTGACGGGCCGCGACTCGCCGAGCGCGGCCTGGGGCAGGACTCGGGCGCCTGGAGCTACAAGCAAAATCCTCGCTGGCGCGCGAAGG
>JBBJLY010000138.1:0-21404 GCA_037720695.1 Kofleriaceae bacterium
TGCTCGCTGCCGGGGCGTGGACCGACGAGATGATCCGGCGATTCGAGATCCCGATGGACCGCCCGCTGCTGCGTCGTACCAAGGGCGTCCACATCGTGATCCCGCGCGAGCGCCTTCCGCTGGCCCGCGCGATCACGCTGATCTCGCCGGTCGACGGCCGCGTGATGTTCGCGATTCCCTGGCGCGAGCGCACCGTGCTCGGCACCACGGACACTGACTTCTCCGGCAGCGCGGACGAGGTCGCCGCCGACGCCGACGACGTCGCGTACCTGTGCCAGAGCGGCAACGGCTACTTCCCCGGCGCGAACCTGACCCCCGCCGACGTGATCTCGACCTGGGCCGGCCTGCGTCCGCTGATCGCCGCGCCACCCAACGTCGACGAGTCCGAGATCTCGCGCGAGCACGAGGTGTTCTCGCGCAACGACGGCCTCGTCATCATCGCAGGCGGCAAGCTCACGACGTATCGCAGGATGGCGAGCGAAGCGGTCCACAAGACGATCGAGCTGTTCGGTGAGCTCGGCGAGACCGTCGACATCAAGCCGGCGAAGACCAAAGATCGCCCGTTGCCGGGTGCGGTCGGCCTCGAGCGGACGGACCTCGAGGGCGTCGCCGCGGTCGGCCGCGCGCTGATGGATCAGTTCGGGCTCGACGCCGACACCGCGACGCACCTGTGCGGCGTCTACGGCACGCGCGCGCCCATTCTCGGCGAGCGGATCGCTGCGGACCGCAGCCTCGGTGAACGACTCGATCGCGAGCTACCGTACGTGTGGGCCGAGATCGAGTTCGCGGCCACGCACGACCTCGGGCGCACCGTCGAGGACGTGCTCGCGCGGCGGGTGCCGCTGCTGCTCGTCAGCCGCGATCTCGGCCTGTCGGTCGTCGAACGCGTCGCCGACATCCTCGCCGGCATCCACGGCTGGGACCCCGCCCAGCGGACCCGCATGCTCGACGAGTACCGGCAGGAAGCCCAGCTCGCCTGTCGCTGGCGTTAGCGCGTTAGCGGTGGTCGAGTAACTCGCGCTCGGCGAGCGCGTGGATGACGAGGTCCTTCGCATCGCGCTCGACCGGAGCGCCGTGCGCCACCACGATTCGCTGGAAGTCCCAGTCCATCATCTGCTCGATCGAGCGCTGGAACGCGGCGCGATCGGTCACCCACTTCTTCCACATCCGCATCATCCCGAACCGCTTCCAGATGCCCATCGCGCGGAACGTGAACGGCGTCAGGAAGCCCTCGGGCTCGAGGATGTTGAAGAACAGATCCGCGGTGTACAGCGTGCGCGACGCGCGGTGAAACAACACCACCTCGTTGCGCGCGGGCGCGCCATCGACGACCAGAAACTCGAGATCGGCGCCATGCGGCCAGACGTCGCGACCGAACACGTGGATCGGCGCGAGCTCGGGCCGCTTTTCGGACAGCCCGGGAGGGCCCCACACTGCGAGTGGGCGATACCGCGCGACCGCTTCGACCAGATGGAGGTGATGCAGCAGGCTCGGCGCGACCAGCGTGGTCACGCGATCCCCGACCCCCGACGCTTCCTGGGCGGTGCCGACAGGCGAGATCAAGATCTCCTCGCGACCCGCGGTCACCAGCATCGACCGCAGCGGCACGCACACGCCCGGCATCATCTTCAGCTTCGAATCGAACGTGCGCAGCGTGTTCTGGGTCGCACCCACGATCGCGCGCTCGCGCTCGTGCGCGGTGACGCGCATTGGCAGCGTGGGTCTCGGTAGCGGTTCCGCGTGCTTGCTCGGCATGCCCCCACGAGCTGCAGGGCGCATACCGCTACGTCGGGCTGTCTTCGGTGCCGTCGAACATCTCGTCCTCGGCCGCCTCGTCGTCTTCTTGCAGGTTCGCGAACCGGACCCCGGGACCCGCGGGAACACAGAACATCCGCGCCTCGACCTTGGCCTGGGTCACGGCCTGCTTCGTCATCGCGAGTGCCTCCTCCGCCGAGGCCTTCTCGATCAGGTACAGCCCCTTCGGCAAGCGGAATACCTTGCGGGTCTTCTTGCCGACGATCGTGCGCTTGAACCCGAGAGCCTGCATCGCTTCCCAGAACGGCATGTACTGCTCGGTATCGGGCTCCTCGAGCTCCACGCGCACGAACGTTCGGATGATCATCCCCGACCTTACCGGTTCGCGCCGATCCCGTCTGTCATTGTTCGACCATGGTCTGGCTCTTGCGTGCGGGCGATGTTCAATCGTCGTCGCGCAGCCGGTATCCGACGCCCGCCTCGGTGACGAGGTACTTCGGACGCGCGGCGTCGTGCTCGATCTTGCGGCGCAGCGCAGCCACGTGGACGCGTAGCGTGTGGCTCTGATCGACCTGCGTCGGGCCCCACACCCCGCGCACGAGCTGGCGATGCGTCAGTACGCGGCCAGGCTGCCGCGCGAGCTGCACGAGGATCTTGAACTCGATCGGGGTCAGGTGGATGACCTGGTCGGCGAGCGTGACCAGGTGCCGCGGTTGGTCGATCCGGATCGGCCCCACGTTCAAAACATCCGCCGGCTCACTGCCGACCGCTGCTGCTGCGTGACGAAGCGCGACGCGGATCCGCGCCATCAGCTCGCCGGTACCGAACGGCTTGGTCAGGTAATCATCCGCCCCGGAATCGAGCGCCGCGACCTTGTCACCCTCCTGGCCGCGCGCCGAGAGCACGATCACGGGCACCGCCGAGTCAGGCCGGATCGCACGCAGCACGGTGAGGCCGTCGCCGTCGGGTAGGCCGAGGTCGAGCAACACGATGAGCGGTCGGTGCTCCGCGATCGCAGCGAGCCCCTCCACGATGGTGGTGGCCTCGTGCACGGCATGGCCGTGGCCGGCCAAGGCCGTGCGAAGGAACCGTCGCACATGCGGATCGTCTTCGATGACGACGATGCCACCGCCGCTCATACCACCGCTGGCCTGGCGACGGACCGAGCTCGATCCGATCCCGGGGGGAGACCCGGCCCGCGATCGGCGACCGTGACCACCCCCTCGCTCGTTCGCGTGCGAACCGTGATCGTGAATGGAGGCGCGCCGTGCTCGAGCACGTTCTCGACCAGGTTGATCAGCACCTGTTCGAACAATACAGGATCAACCCACAACCCGAGGCCGCGATCGATCTCGACTTCGACCTCGCTGGTGCCTAGCGCGCTCTCCCGTCGGGTGACATCCGCGCCGACCACTCCGTCGGCTGGGACCCGTCGGTCGTGCGGTGGTGGCGGCGCCGCAGCAGGCTCGCCACGATCTGGACGAGTCCGATGACCGTCATCATCATCGCGATCGTGACCTCGGTGCCGAACGCTTCGCGCTGCACGACTGCGATCGCGATGCGCACGCCGCCGACCCCCAATAACAGTGCCCCGAAGATCAGATCTTCACGTTGCAGTTCGGGATCGAAGCCACGCTCGGCGACCGCGTGTGGATTCGAGCTTTCGCGATAGGGGTGCACAGCGCCACCCTACGAGCAGCTCGCGCGGGCTGGCATCAAGAACGGACCAAGGTCGCGCCTCAAATCTTGACGCACTCTTGACGCCGCGCTCCGCAGACGCCGGGCGGGTTCGATGTTCCAGTGCGTCCGAGACCCTCCGGTCGCCCGCCACCTGATGACAGAAGCCGCAAGTGTTGGTGCGTCCGCGCGCGGAGGGCACCGCCAAACGGGACACACCCCGAGGAACTCCCGCGAGCTCACCGTCCTGTCGCTCGCCGCGCTCGGCGTGGTCTACGGCGACATCGGCACGTCACCGCTGTACGCGATGAAGGAGTGCCTGTCGTCGAAGCACGCGGTGTCACCCGACATCACGCAGAACGTATTTGGCATCGTGTCGCTGTTCTTCTGGGCGATCGCGCTGGTCGTGATCGTCAAGTACCTGGTGTTCGTGCTGCGTGCCGACAACAAAGGTGAAGGCGGGATCCTCGCGCTGGCGGCGCTCGTGCTGCAAAAGGCGAGCGGCCCCAAGCGTTCTCGCCTCGCGGTCCCGATCCTGTTCGCGCTGTTTGGCGCTGGCCTGCTCTACGGCGATGGCGTGCTGACACCGGCGGTCTCGGTGCTCGGCGCGATCGAGGGTCTGTCGGAACAGAACTCGAGTCTCACCGAGCTGGTGGTCCCGATCTCCGTCGCGATCCTCGTCGGGCTATTCTTGGTGCAGCGGTTCGGCACGCACCGGCTCGGCACGATCTTCGGCTACATCATGCTGCTGTGGTTCGCGGCGATCGGAGCGGCCGGCCTGCCGTTCATCATCCGCAACCCGGAGATCATCGAGGCGCTCAGTCCGCATCACGCGGCGATGTTCCTCGCCAACAACGGGATGCACGGCTTCCTGCTGCTCGGCTCGGTCGTACTGTGCATCACCGGCGGCGAGGCGCTGTATGCGGACATGGGGCACTTCGGCAAGGCGCCGATCCGCATCGCGTGGTCGTTTGTCGTGTTGCCAGGGCTGGTGCTGAATTATCTCGGCCAGGGCGGGCTGTATCTCGAGCAGGGCTCGAAGGTGACGAACCCATTCTACAACCTCGTCACCGGGACGCCGTTCCTGATCCCGATGGTGATCCTCGCGACGATGGCCGCGGTCATCGCCTCGCAGGCGCTGATCTCCGGCGCGTTCTCGCTCACCAACCAGGCGGTGCAGCTCGGGTACTTCCCGCGCGTCAGCGTCGTGCACACCTCGCCCAAGCACGAGGGCCAGATCTACATCCCGGAGATCAACTGGCTGTTGATGGTCGGCTGCGTGACCCTCGTGCTCACGTTCAAGACCGCCTCGAACCTGGCCGCCGCGTACGGGATCGCGGTCACCGGTACGATGGCGATCACCTCGTACCTGTATTTCCTGGTGTGCCGGCGCAACTGGAACTACTCGCTCGGTGCTGCGCTCGCGCTGTTCATTCCGTTCGTCCTGATCGATCTGGCGTTCTTCTCCGCGAACGCGGTCAAGATCGCGCACGGTGGTTGGTTCCCGCTCGCGGTGGGCGCCGGGGTCTTCATCATCATGACGACCTGGTGGCGCGGCCGCTACGAGCTCTCGCGGATGATGGAGACCGGCACGATCCCCGATCACCTGTTCATCGAAGATCTCGCTTCGGCGCCGGTGCACCGCGTGCGCGGAACGGCGGTCTTCATGTCATCCGGGACCCAGGGCATCCCGAACGTGATGCTTCACCACGTCAAGCATAACCAGGTGCTGCACAAGCAAGTCGTCCTGCTGTCGTTGGTCACCCTGAACGTCCCGTTCGTGATCGGCGACTCCGCGGTCGAGGTGCGTGCGCTCGGGCACGGCTTCTACCGGGTCGTGGCGCGGGTCGGCTTCATCCAGCAACAGAACGTGCCCCGCATCCTGCATCGTTGCGAGCGGCAGGAGCTCGTGATCAACGACGCCGATACGACGTACTACCTGGGTCGCCAGACGCTGTTGACGACTGGCAAGGCAAAGATGGCGCGCTGGCGCAAGATCCTGTTCTCGTTCCTCGCCCGCAACTCGATGCCGCCAACGGCATTCTTCCATCTTCCGCCGAACCGAGTCGTCGAGCTCGGCCTCCAGATCGAGCTCTGAGGACCCGACGGGAGGTCCGACGTGGTGTGATGCCCAGGTGATGTCCCCGCGCGGCCGCTTCCAGCGCTTCGGCTATCCGATCGCGATCGCGGCGGTGGTCGCGGCGACGCTGATCGGCGTGACCCTGGGCCAGCGTGCCAGCCTCGCCGACGAGGCGATGCTGTATGCGCTCGCGATCCTGGTCGCCGCGCACGCAGGACGGGGCCCGGGCGCGTTCGCCGCCGCGCTGTCGGTGGGTGCGTTCGATTTCTCGTTCGTCGAACCGCGATTCACGCTCGCGGTCGCGGACTCGCGGTTCCTGATCACGTTCGCCGTGATGCTGGTTGTCGGGATCGCGATCGGCGGACTCGGCTCGCGGCTGCGTGCCGCCGAAGCGGCCAGCCGTGATCGCGAACACCACACGGCCGCCCTCCTGGCGTTCACCCGCGATGCTGCAGCCGCGGCAGACGTCGACGGCGTGAGCGCGGCGGTGGCGAGCCACAGCCGCGCGATCGGTGGGGCTGCGACCGCCGCCGATGCACAGTTCCTCGAGGCCGTGGAGCGCCAGGCCTCGATCGCGATCGAAAAGCTGAGGCTCGCCGCCTCCGCTCGCGAGGCCGAGGTGCGGGCGAACAGCGAGGAGCTGCGCAACGCGCTGCTGTCCTCCGTATCGCACGACCTCCGCACCCCGCTCGCATCGATCACCGGGATGGCCACGGCGATGCAACAGCTCGGGCCCGAAGCTCACCCCGAAGATCACAAGGACGGACTCGACACGATCGTGCACGAGGCCGCGCGGCTGTCGCGCATCCTCGAGAACCTGCTCGTCGTCACGCGAGTCGAGGGTGGGGAGCTGGCCCGCCGCGAATGGATCCCGGCCGAGGAGCTCGTGGGTACGGCGCTCGCACAGCTGGACGAGGCCCTGGCCGGGCGCGCCGTGGACGTCGCGATCGCCCCGCACGTCCTCGGCCACGTCGATCCGATCCTCGGCGAGCTGTTGCTCGTGAACCTGGTCGAGAACGCGGCCAAGCACACGCCGCCGGGGACCCCGATCGCGCTCGCGGCGCGTCGGGATGCGGCCGCCCTCGTGCTCGAGGTCGCCGACCGCGGGCCCGGCATTACCCCTGGCGCCGAGCACAAGGTGTTCGACCGGTTCTTCCGCGCCGCGATGCCCGGCACACAGGGGCTCGGCCTCGGGCTGACGGTGTGCCGCGGGATCGTGTCGGCGCACGGCGGGACGATCGAGGTGTCGCCGCGCCCCGGGGGCGGCAGCGTCTTCCGCGTCCGGATCCCCGACGCTGGCCCGGTCCCCGCGGTCGAGCTGGGCTAAGGCCGCGCGAGCCAGCGCGCGATCGCCCACGCGTCGTCGAGCCGTGCGCGCCGCGTGGTCCCGCCGAGGAACACCATCACGACCGATCGCTTGCCGACATCCGCGGCGATCATCATGCAGTAGCCCGCCGCAGCGGTGTGCCCGGTCTTGCCGGCGCGGACCTTGTAGCGCCGATCCCACAGGGCCTGCACGGTGCTGCGGTACTCGACGGACACGACCTCGGTGCGCGACACGACGTGCGCGTATTGCGTGCGCATGATGCGAGCGAGCACCGGATCCTTCAGTGCCGCGCGAAAGGCGATCGCCATCTCGCGCGCGGTGGATTCGTTGCCAAGGATCCCCGTGACGTCGACGAACCTCGTGTGCTCGAGGCCGAGCTCGGCGGCGATCGCGGTCATCGCCTCGAGGAGTTGATCGGGTGATAGACCGACTGCACGAGCGAGCGCCGTCGGTGTCCGGTTGTCGGAGATCAACAGCATCGCGTGCAGCAGATCGAGATTGTTGAACTCCTGGCCGCGCATCAGCTGAGAGGGCGCCCCGCCCCGCGCGGCTCGTGCATCAGCCGCCGTGATCTCGGTCCACGCCTCGAGGTCGAGCTTCCGCTTGCGGATCGCCATCGCGGCGAACAGCTTGGTCATCGACGCGATCGGCCTGAGCTCGTCGGCGCCGACCGCGAACAGCTCGGTCCCCGTCACGCGATCGATCGCGATCCCGTGCGCGGTCGCGAGCCTCGGTGGCTCGGCGCGCGCCGTGGTGGCGACCAGGAACAGCACGACCGCGATCGCTCGCATCGCGTGCGGGACGATCACGGCGGCCCCAGGACCCCGCGTACGAGGGCGCGTGCATAGGGACCACACGCAACCGTGAGGAACCGAGTGAACTCGACGGCCGCTGCGTGATCGGCCGTGTCGCTGATCACGCGCGCGATCGCGAACGGGATGCCGTGCTCGTGGCAGACCTGCGCGACCGCCGCACCTTCCATCTCGACCGCGAGCGTGGCGGGCAAGCGCGCTCGCAGCTCGGCCACCGCTTCGGTCGAGGCGAAGAATTGATCCCCCGATGCGACCAGCCCACGCCACACGCGCGGGGTCGACACCCCGAGCGCGACCAGCTCCGGAGGGGCGACGAACCCGCGCGCTGCAGCCTCGAGCCGGTCCGCGAGGGCGCGGTCGGCCACCAGCTCCGAGATCCCGAGCAGCGGCACCTCGTGGCGCGGGAACAGCGGGCGCACGTCGAGATCGTGGTGGATCAGACGCTCCGCGATCACGACGTCGCCGATCGCCAGCCGCGGATCGATCGCACCCGCGAGCCCGGTCATCACCACGGCACGCGGGCGAAACCGCTCGAGCAGGATCGCCGCCGTCGTCGCCGCCGCGACCTTGCCGATCCGGCTGACCACCACGACCACCGGCTCGCCGGCATATGCACCGCGGTGATAGCTACGGCCGCCGAGTGTGACGACCTCGGCGGCGGAGACCTCCTCCACGATCGCAGCGAGCTCCTCCGGCATCGCTGCCATGACGCCGATCACATCACCACTTTCGCTGATCGACCATCCGGACGTCCACGATCGCGAGCATCCGCTGCACGCGTTCCGCCATGTCCTCGAACTCGGTCAGCTGCGAGGCCTGGTGCAGCTTGCGCGCGAAGTTCATCACGCGCACGAGGTACGAGAACAGGTTGCCCTCCTCGTGCTCGAGGTTGTGCTTGTCGACGAACTCGAGGAACCCGAGGCCGCTGTCCTCGAGCGTCGCCCACACGGTCTTCGGACGCTTGCCACCATGCAGCTCGGGGTGCGGCAGCTTGCCCGAGAGCTCCTGGTGGATCAGCTCGATCCGGGTCAGCTCGCGCGGGTTCTCCTTCTCCCACAGCGCCTCGACGTCCTCCCAGGCGACCTGCGGGTTGTCCATCCGCAGCTCGCGCAGCTTGGTGCGCATCCACTCGCGCTTCGCGTCCTCGACCTTGCGATCGAGCATGCGCTGGATGATGTCGTGATCGATCAGGTACTCGATCAGCTGGCGCAGCTCGATGTATTCGAGCTGGTGGTTGAACAGCACGTAGTAGATGAACAGCCCGTCCATCCCCTGCAACTCGCGGATCATCTGTCCCGCGACCTGCGTGCCGTGCTCGTCGAGGACGCCGATCGCCTGGAGGTTCGAGACCAGCTGCGCCAGCGTCTTCTGCAGGCCGCGCTTCTCGCGATCGTCGATCAGCAGGTTCTCGATCACGGTCGCGATGTCGAGCCGCATCGACGGCGGGAGCGACGCCTCGGCGGCCGCCATGCGCGCATCGATATCGAGCGTGGAGACATCGATCGGACGATTCGCCAGATCTGGCAGGCCGATCGCGAGCACCTGCTCGGCGGTGATCTTGGTCTTGCTGCGCAGCTCGGCCGGCTCGCCGGCGACCAGCTCGGCGTGAACCTCGGGGGTCCACACGATGTCTCCCTTGCGCTGGGCGTCGCTCCGCGCGCGGTTGTACACGCTCTTCTTGACCTTGCTCTCGTCGTAGGCGGCGCGCTTCGCGGCGTCCTTGAGCTCCTTCTTGAGCTCGCTGACGATCTCCTCCGGCGCGAGCGTGATCGCGAGCCCGCGGTCGTCGAACTGCGGGCGCCCGGCGCGACCCGCCATCTGGTGATATTCCGCCGCGGTCACGAGCCGCGGCTCCTTCTTGATGAACTTGCGCAGCGCGGGGAACACGACGGTGCGCGCCGGCAGGTTGATGCCTGCCGCGATCGTCTCGGTCGAGACCACGAACTTGATCAGGCGCTCGAGCGCGAGCTGCTCGACCAGCGCCTTGTAGCGGGGCAGGATGCCGGCGTGGTGGATGCCGATGCCGTGCGCGAGCAGCGGCTTCAGCTCCTTGGACGCGCCCGACGGCAGCAGCGCCTCGTCGCACATCGCCTCGACCTTCGCCTTCTCCTCATCCGTCGTGAACCGCCGGCACGACTTGATGAGACGCGCGACCTCGAAGCACTGCTCGCGACCGAACACGAAGATGATCGCCGGTACGTCACCCTTGAACGCCAGGTCGCGCACCGTGTCGATCATCATGTCCTCGCGGAACTCGTGCACCAGCGGCACCTTGCGGTCGCGAGACTCGACCAGCTCCATCGGCATCCGGCGGGTCAGCTCGACCCAGTGGCAGAACCGCTCGGGATGCCCGACGGTCGCGGACAGCACGACGAGCTGGGTCCGTGGATCGAGGCCGATGATCGACTGCTCCCAGACGTAGCCGCGTTCCGGATCATTGAAGTAGTGGCCTTCGTCCATCACGACGATCTCGGCCGGTGACACGTGCTTGTCGGCGACGATCCGGTTCCACAGGATCTCTGCGACCTCGACCTGGATCGGCGCCTCGCGGTTCACCTTGTAGTCACCGGTGGCGAAGCCGACGTTGTGGTCGCCAAAGTCGGCGCACAGCTCGCGATACTTCTCCTCGGTCAGCGCGCGCAGCGGCGTCGTGTAGATGGCGCGGTGCCCGCGCCCGAGGGCGGCGTGGAGCGCGGCCTTCGCCATCAGCGTCTTGCCGGTGCCGGTCGGGACGGTGACCAGCACGCTCTTGCCGGCGAAGATCAGGCTGATCGCCTGCTCCTGCACGGGATACGGCTCGAGCCCGCGGCTCCACAGGAACTTGTCGTAGAACGAGAGCTCGAGGTCCCCGTCGGAAGTCACGTCCGATGGTTACGCGAGATCCAGCCCGCCGACCAGCTCATGGGCTGCCGTCCAGCGCGCGCTGCTGGGCCTCCTGCGCCTTCGCCTGGTCGAGCAACGACTTCGCCTGGTAGCGCACGCCTTCCCAGCGCGCGTGCCAGGTGCGGCCCGCGATGTCGGCGAGGAGCTTGTCGCCCTCGGCGATCTTGCCGGTCGCGATCAGCGCCTGCGCTTTGCGCAGCCGTGGCGACGGGTTGGTCTGGTCGATCAGCATCGCCTGGTTCCAGTATTCGATCGCCTCGACCACCTTGCCCTGCGCCTCGAACGCCGTGGCGACCGCCTGGTAGCCATCGCCCGACATCGGGTCGCGCTCGATCACCGAGGACAGCTGGCGCCACGCCTCGGCGTGGTTACCGACCGCGAGCTGGAGCTCGCCGACCTGCCGATCGATGTGACCGTTGTCGGTGTCGATCGCCCGCCACCGATTGCCCCAGTCCATCGCGCGCTTGACCGCGCGTGCGCGCTCGGCGCCGGTCGCCTGCAGCGCGACCTCGCGCGAGAGCGTCAGGATCTGCGCGAGCTCGCCACGCACGACGGCGAGCGAGACCTCCTCGTCGGCGCCGAGCTGCTGCGCGGCCTCGAGGTGCTCGAGCGCCTTGACCTTGTTGCCCTGCTGGATCGCGAACTGCGCGATCATCTGGTGCAGCTCGCGCGATGGCTTCGCCTTGGCCATCGGTTCGATCAGCGCCTGCGCCAGCGCCGGCTGGCCGTACGTGGTCGCGAGCTGCGCCACCGCGAGCACGCGGTCGACATCGTCGGCAGCGAGCGCGGCCGCCCGGCCGAGCACGCCCGGCAGGTCGAGCGGATGCTCGGCCGCCATCGGCACCAGGGACATCGTGTGCTCGAAGCTGTTGCCAGCCAGCACGCGGTCGCGCCACTTCGCCCACACCAGCTGCCAGCCGGCGTTGCCGCGCCGCGAGCTGGCGAACTGGTAGCGCAGCTGCTGGAGCGACGGTGGCATCGCGGTCAGGTCGAGCTGCTCCACGAGCGCGACGACCCGCTCCGCCGCGAGGTCCGAGGCGCCGCGCTGCATCAGCGCCGATGCCGCCTGGGCGCGCGCCACGTTCTTGTAGTCGCCGATCGCGACCGAGTCCCACGCACGGGCGACGTTCGCCGGCGACACGCTGCCGCGATTCTGCGTCGCGCTCACCGCGACCAGGCGGAATTCGAATGCGCGCTGGCCGAGCGCCATCAGGTGTTCGACCGCCTCCTTGCCCTTGTCCGCGGCGAGCAGCGCCGTGATCTCGCGCAGCGACCACAGCGCACCGACGAACCCGGTCGACGACTGCACCTTCAGCCGCTCGGTCTTCGGGCGCTGCGCGTATGCACGGCTGGCGCGCAAGTACGCCGCGAGCGCCGGCTTGCTGGTCACGAACGGCGTCAGCGCGACGGCGAACTGCGCATCGGTCGTACCGGCGACGATGCCCGTGCCGGCGAGCGAGAGATCGCCGAGCTCGACACCGCCTGCACCGAGCAGCTCGCTGTAGGTCGCGAACAGCCCGGTCCGATCGCCGATCGCCGCGAGGCTGGCCATCCGCTGCCGCAGCACGTGGCGCCACTGTGGCGACCCCGCGGTCAACGCCTTCGCCTTGGCCTCCCAGAACTTCGGCAGGTGCATCGGCAGCTCGATCGCCACGCCGGCGACCGCACCTGCATGCGCCCATGCGGTCGCGTCGGCGATCGCCTGGCCAGAGAACTGGACCGAGACATCGACGCCGGCCGCCCGCGCAGACACCGGGCCCGCCGCGCTCCACGTCACCGCCAGCACGTCCTTGCCCTTCGCGTCGCGGATCGCGACCAGATGATCGCGATCGTCGAACACCAGCACGAACTGGAGCTCGGCCGGGCGGCTCGCGTCGCGACGGGACAGCGTGACCTCGCGCTTGCCTCGCAGGCCGACCTCGAACCAGCGCGCGTAGTGCGCGGGATCGGCGATCCAGATCGGGAGGTAGCCCATCGAGATCGCGACATCGTCGTCCCCGTACGTCCGCGTCACGTCGAGGCCGAGCTCGGCGTAGCGCCGCGTCAGCGTCGTGCCGTCGAACGAGGCGGTCTCGGCCAGGTCGTGATCGGTCGTCCGCTTCCAGCCGATCCGTCGTGCGCCGTCGACTGCGAGCTCGAGCTCGCCCCAGCGATACACGCCCGACGGCAGCGCCTTGCGTGCACGGGACAGCAGATCTCGCGCGCCGGCATCGATCGGGTGTGGCTTCTTGCCGCCGATCGTCTGGAGATCGGTGCGCCACGTGTCGGCGGTGTCCGCCAGGAACGCGGGCACGAACGCGGTGACATCGTCGAACGCCGCGTCGTGCGGGTAGCCGAGCCGCTGCGGATAGATCGCGGCCGGTGCACCCCAGCCTGCCGCCTTGCCGGACTTCGCGCCGACCGTGGCGAACCGACCACCGCCGCGGAGGCCGCTGACGCCATAGCCCGCGGTCCCGGAGATCTCACCCGAGCTGACCTCCGTGCGCGACTGCTTGAGATCGGCCGGCGCATCAGTCGTGGCCTGGGCCGAGGACTCGAAGTTGGCTTGCGAGTCCGGCTTGTCAGCGGTCTTCTCTTCCTCGCGCTTCGACAGCTCGCGAACCGGCGGCGCCGGCGGCGCGAGCTGGAGCGAGCTGCGCGCCCGCAGGGTCGGCCGCGGGGTCGTGACGGTCACGATCGGGAACTCGCTTCGTTCGGAATCGAACGCGCGAGCATGCATCGCCCAGCCGTCGTTGGAGCCACCGATGTAGCCGCCCTGGTTGTAGAACACCTGGAGTGGGGTCCTGACGAGCACCGCGTCGTCCGCGATATCGGTCGGCGTGCCGCCCGCGACCGGCTGCTGGACCGGGATCTTCACCGGCACCTCGTAACGCGCCCACGTGTCTCCGCTGCCCTTCTCGACGCCGTACTGCTTGTACATCGCGTCGTTCTCGAGCACGAGCAACGACGTGTGGCGCGACAGCACGAAGTACTTCTTGCCCAGCGCGACGACGTCCTTGCGGATCTCCTCGTCGCGCGCGGCGCGCAGCTCCTGCTCGGTCTGGCAGATCGCCGCGGCCGGCACGACCGGCGCCACGCACGGCGGCACGACGACCGCATCGTGCTTCGCGAGCAGCCGCGCCGCGATGTGGCGCTGGGCCCACAGCCGCGGCAGGTAACCGGCCTCGCTCGCCGTCGGCGCGATCGCCACACGCTGCCGCCACGGCGCGCCATTCACGGTGCCCGTGAGCTCCGCGAACGCGGGCGTGCCCGTGCCGGCCAGCCGGGCGACCAGCTCGAGCTCCTCGCCGTCGGCGAGCTGCGGGGTCTTGATGTACGTGGTCGCGGGGACAACCGCCCCGGCCGCATCGACCAGCCGCGCCTCGAGCCCTGCGACGCGCGGCGTGTGCAGCGCGGCCACGAGATCGAACGCGCGCCAGCCGACATCGTCGGCGAGATCGACCGTCGTCGCGTACCCCCCGGTCGCGGCCGCGCGCGACTCGAGGGTCTGGGTGTCGGGGCCGTCGCCGACACCGACGCCGATGAAGTGCATCTTGCCGGCGAGCTTGCCGCGCAGCGTGTCGAGGTTGCGCGCCCCGCTCGTGATCACGCCATCGCCGAGATAGACGATCATCGCATCATCGGGAGGCGCGGAACCGAGCAGCGCGAGCGCGGCGTCCAGCGCGCGGTGGAAGTCGGTGGCACCGACGCCTCCTTCCTCGTTGAGCGCCGCGCGCACGGTCTTGCGATCGACATCGAGCACGCGCGTCAGCTGGAGCTTGGTCCGTGCCGCGACATCGAACGCGACCACCGCGACGCGATCATCCTCGTCGAGCTCGCGCAGGAAGCCATCGATCAGATCGGCCTGCGCCCGGCGCGCCATCGCATCGCGCGACGCGCTGACATCGTCGAGGATCACCCACGTCCGCGGCTTGTACCCGCGAGGCTGGTTCGCGAGCTCGGGGCGCGCGCGCACCATCAGGTAGCTCTCCGTCGTCCCGTTGGCGGTCACCTGATGCGCCGCCGTCACCGGCTGCTTGCGCGGATCGCGGACGTGAAGCACGAGCGAGTCGCCGATCGTCGCGTTCGCCGCGCGCACCGACACCACCGCGTCGCGATCGACCGGCTTCGCGACGAGCTTGTGGCTGGTCGACGTGACCTCGCAGTTCGCGCAGCCGCGGATCCGGACGTCGAATCCGAGCTCGCCGACCGGGAGATCGACCTCGGGCAGCGGCACGGTCAGCGTCCAGTCGTCGTACAGCCTGGGGAGGCTCTGCGTGTACGCGACGAGCAACCGCTTGTCCTGACGCGCTGGCAGCGGATAGACCCGCAGCGACAGCCGCCCGGTGCCTGCCCACTCGAGCAGCGCCGGATCGAGCCGGCGATACACGATGTCCTCGTAGATCCGGCGCGCTGCCATGCGCTCGACGACCGCCGACTCGGTCAGCACGCCCTCGACGTACATCGCGAGCCGCTGCAGCGATGCATCGGGCGGGATCGCGAACCGGTACATGCCTTCCATCACCTGGGGCGACGGGTTGTGGAACGTCTGGTCGAGCGCGACGCGCGCCACCTGATCCTCGATCACGACATCGACCGTCAGCTTCGAGATCGGCAGCGGCGACTCGGGCACCCACGGCGCGTTCGGATCACGCGCGAACAGCGTGCCGTTGCGCAACGGCTTGACGTCGGTCTCCTGCTTGCGCCGCGCGGCCGCGGCCCACGACACGAGATGCGACAGCCGCGGTGCAGGACCGCGGGTCGGCGGACGGCCGGGCTCGGCGACACCTTGCTCGCCGGCATGCAGCGTCACCTTGCCGTCGCTCGACGCGAGCAGCACGGAGCCGCGCACGACGGCAGTCGTCGTGCGATCCGGTTGCGCGTCGACCAGGAATCGCGTGCCGATCACCTGGATCTCGCCGCGCTTGGTCTCGACGATGAACGCGCCCTTGCCGGGTGCGACGTCGAGCAAGGCCGCGCCTTCGACGCGCACGCGGCGCGCCCCGAGCGGCGTGACGTGGCCGCCGGTGTCGGTGATCCAGGTCGTGCCATCGGCCATCCGATCGGCCGCGACCGTGGACCCCGGCTCGTCCTTCGCGAGCTGGGTGATCACGAGGGCACCGGCGGCGGTCGCCGCGAGGCCGAACCCGACCGCGATCAGCGGCGAGCGCAGGCGAGCGCGACCGGGAACGGTGCCGTGTTGCTCGACCAGCCGCGCGCGGATCCGCGCACGAGCCGCATCGGCGAGTTGCGGCGTCTCACCGCCGGACTCGAGGAGCGTGGTGACGTTGCGCTCGAGGACGCCGTCGTCTGACTTGGACTTCATGGGGAAACCTCCGAAAGGTTTGCCGACAGCGTCGCGAAGGTGTCGCGGAACGCGCGCCGGGCGCGGGCGAGAAGTGATTTGGTGGCGTCGACCGAGATCCCGAGCTCACCCGCGAGGGTCTCGAGGGTCTCGCCGTCGACGTACTTGCGCGTGAGTGCGGTGCGGTATTGCCCCGGCAAATTCGCGACCGCCATGTGCACGAGGTCGCGGGTCTCCGCCCGCTCGAGCACCTCGCCGGGAAGCGGGCGCTCGGCCATCGCCGCGAAGTTCTGGGCGAGCGTGGCATCGATCCGATCCCAGGTCGTCGCCAGCTCGTCGCTCCGTTTGTGGGCGCGCATGTGATCGCGGATCACGTTGCGCGATAAGACGGTGAGCCAGCTCCCGATCGATCCGCGCGCCGGATCGAACTCCGCCTGGCGCGACATCGCGAGCGTGAACGTCTCCTGGACGACGTCCTCGGCGAGCGAGCTGTCTCGCCCGACGCGGTAGAACACGAACGTGTACAGACCATCGACGTGCGCGTCGTAGAAGCGCTCGATCGCGTGGCTGTCCCCTGCCCGGGCAGCGCGCAGATCGCCTCCGGGTCCGGAGCGAAACAGCCGCGCGAGTAGACTCGCGATCACAAGGTCCTCGGGCGTGGCGTCATGGCGATCGGTGGTGTCAGCGAGCCGTGCGCGGGTGTCGCGCGATCTGCGCGATTCTCGCGCGGCCAGCTAACCTACCGGATCTGGCGCACTACTCGCGGATCGTCATCGTGTGGGCGCCGGGCGACCCGATCGTCACGTTGCTGTTTGTCAGCGTGAACGTCGCGCTCTCGTTGCCCTCGTTCTGCGGCAAGGTCGCCCGGATGGTGACCGGGAGGTCGAACGTGGTGGCGCCTGCGGGGATCGAGAACGGGCCGTTCGGGATCTGGTAGTCGTCATTGCTGTTGTTGCCGCGCGTCGCCGAGCCGGAGGTCGTGAAGTCGAAGCTGACCGCCTGGCTGGACGTGGTCGACAGATTGACCTGGACCACGCGGACCCCCTCATCGTCTTCGTCGTATGAGCTGTCCGCAGTCGTGAACTGGAGCGTCGCGGTGTCGTTATCGGTGATCGTCAGATTGTGATTCAGGATCCCACCGTCGGATGCGCTGACCAGGTTGGTGAGCGAGATCGTGAACGTCTCGTCGGCCTCGTCGATCGTGTCGTCCGTGATCGCGATGGTGAACGTCTTCGAGGTCTCACCGGGAGCGAACGTCAACTTGCCTGCCGTGGCCGTGAAGTCCGCCGCGCTCGCCGAGCCAGGATTGACCGCGTAGTCGACGCTCGCCGTCTTCGCGGACGCGACCGCGAGGTTGACCGTGATCGTCACCGTGCCGGTCTCTGCGGTCGTGCCGGTAGCCGCGGTGAAGCCTACGTTTGGCGCGAGATCCTCGTCCACGATCACGTGCCGGCGTGTGCGGTTCTGGCCGACCACGGCACCGGACAGCGCGGTCAGCGCGACGTCGATCGTCTCGTCTTCTTCGTCCGTGCCGTCGTTGATGATCGGGGCATTGATGGAGACCGTCGTCGTTCCGCGCGGGATGACCAGCATGTCGGGCGCGAGGTTGTGGTCGACGCCGAACGTCGCGCTGCCGGTGACCGAGTACGCGAACAGGACGTCTGCGTCCGAGGGGGTGTCGAGCTGGACCGGGAACGGCTGGGTCGCAACATTTTCGGCCAGCGCGAGCGTGCCGGTGGAGAACGAGATCCGCGGCAGGATGTTCGCGCTGATCTTCAGATCGTGGGTGCGGGCCTCGCCGAGCGTGGCACCGGTCGGGTTCCGTAGCTCGAGACTCACGGTCTCGTCGAGCTCGGCGAGGCTGTCGGCCACGATGCCGACCGGAACCTCGACGCTGCGCTGGCCCACCTCGAAGCGGACCTGATCGACCGCGAGCGTGAAGTCGGTGCCGGCCTGCGCGCCCGCTTCGATCGCGATCAGGTCGACCGTGACGGCGGCCGGCGCAGGGATCGAGAGCTCGACGAACACGGTGGCGCTGCCCACCGTCTCGTCCGTGATCGATTCGGCGAACGCGAAGCGGACCTCGGGGACGAGGTCCGACGGCTCGTCCATCCCCGGGGTGAAGGAACAGCCTGCGACCCACAGCAGACTGACCGCGACTCGCCACATCGCGCGATGATCACGAAGACGGGTTCGCGACACAAGCGGGTTTTGCCACCGGTGACAAGAAGTTAGGCCCTGAGAGCCCGGTCGTCTACGAACCCGACCGGCCCCAGCTTCCCTCCCGCGCCGCCCGATGCCCGCCCGCCGAACCCGACGAGCCCACGCGCACGGTCGTAACCGAGTCGTCGTCGAGCTCTTGATCGCGCAGGACATCGCGCCCGGACGGCTCGAGAGCTACGGCGCGTCCGACAGCGAGCGGCTGTACCCGATCGACGACGCGCGCAACCATCGGATCGACCTGCTGGTGGTGGAGCGCAAGGACTGAAGGCGTTTCCGTTGCGTGTGGCAGGGGTCCCGGCCACCATGCCCGCATGGATACGCTTTTCCTCTACGTGAAGACGGCGAGTGCCGGGCAGTGGTTTGCGGGGCTCGGGTTGGGTTTCCTCGCCTGGTTCATCGTCAGATACGGGCTGCTCGGCTTCTACACGGTCGATCAGAACGAGCGTGGGGTGGTGACCAGCTTCGGACGCGCGCAGCGCTTGCTCGGCGCGACCACGGTGTTCACGCCCGAAGGCGAGGTCATGCGCGATGCCGAGAAGGAGCGCTACGTGTGGCCGCAGGTCCGCGTGGTCCAGCCCGGCGGGCCCTACTTCCGCTGGCCGTGGCAGCGACTGCACAAGGTGTCGATCGCGACCCGCACCGTCAACATGGCGTGGGATCCCGACGCGCCGACCGCGAACCACAACAACACCGAGCTCGAGGCGGTGACCAAGGACCAGCTGAACGTCGGCCTCACCGGACAGGTCCGGTTCCGGGTCTCGGAGCAGAACCTCTATGCGTACCTGTTCGGGGTCAAGAACCCGAGCTCGCACGTCATGGGCTTCTTCACGTCGATCCTGCGCGAACGGATCGCGAAGTTCGAGGCACCGCGGGATCCCGCCGACCCGATCGACTCCGAGATCCACGGGATCTCGATCAACGACCTCCGCAAGAATCTCCGGATGCTGAACGACATCATGGACAAGGAGTGCGCGTCGTCGGTCGCGCGCTACGGCGTCCACTTCGACGCTTCACTGATCACCGAGATCGACCCGCCGCCCGATGTCGAGTCCGCGCTCGCCGCGATCAACACCGCTCACAACCACGTGTCGTCCGACATCAGCCTCGCGCAGGCCGCCGCGGATCAGCGGATCGTGCAGAGCCGTCGCGCGGTCGAGATCGAGACCCTGCGTGCCCAGGCGGAGGTCGAGCCCTTACGCGCGCTCGCGACCCAGCTCGAGGCAATCAAGGCGCACGGGCCTGGCGCGATCCAGACCTACGTTCGCAACATCAAGCTCGCGCTCTACGGCAAGGCCGACCGCGTGATCCTGGAGAACCGCTGATGTCGAGCACCCTCGTGATCGCGCTGTTCGCGTTCATCGGCTTCTGGCTGATGACGCCGATGTTCTTCGCCCTGCTGCGCGCGCTCGGGTTCTACATCGTCGTCCAGGAACGCCGCTGCCATGTCTACACGCTGTTCGGGAAGGTGGTCGCGATCTTCGACGAGCCCGGCCTGTACTCGATGTGGCCGCGGATCGGCGTCAAGTCCCTGCTCGTGCCGCTGCTCGGCAAGCGGTACATCCTCGATCTCCGGATCGACCAGACGTACCTGCGCAGCCAGCCGGTCAACTCCGAGGAGGGCGCGCCGATGGGCATCGGCGTCTGGTACGAGATGTACATCTCGAATCCAACGGACTACCTGTTCAAGAACCAGGATCCCGACGGCTCGCTGCGAGCCAACGTGTCGAACGCGACGGTCCGCGGGCTGTCGAACATGAAGCTGCCCAAGCTGCTAGAGGATCGCCACGAGCTGTCGCAGACGGTTCGCGAAGAGGTCTCGCAGCGTTCGCACGAGTGGGGCTTCCGGATCGGCTCGGTCTACATCCGCAAGGTGCACTTCCGCGACGGCGGGATGATCCGGCAGATCGAGGAGAAGGTGACCAACCGGCTGCGTCAGGTGACCTCCGCGATCAAGCAGGACGGCGCCAACCAGGTCAGCGTGATCACGTCGGGGGCCGAGCGCAGGGCGGCGGTCGAGTTCGCGCGCGCCGCGGCGATCCGGCCGCAGATCGTCGGCATCGCGCTGCGTGACATCGGCCGCGATCCGGAGGTTTCGAGCGCGATGTTCGAGGTGCTCGAGGTCCAGCGCCTGCTCGAGAGCCCCGCGCCGATCACGCTGATCCCACCGGGCTCGACCCGGAGCGTGTTCGGGGCGCAGCTCGCCGCCGAGACCGCAGAGCGCTAAACCTGGTATCAACACGCATGGCCTTCGACGGGCCCGTCATCGGTGCACGGTATCGACTCGGGCCCCAGCTGGGTCGCGGCTCGCAGGGCGAGGTCTTCCTCGCGCGCGACGAGCGAGCGAAGGGCGCCGACCAGCGCGAGGTGATCGTGAAGCGGATCATCCCGCGCGGCACCTGGAAATCGTTCGAGCTGTTCGAGCGCGAAGCCAAGGTGCTGTCGCAGCTCCGCCATCCCGGCGTGCCGCGCCACCTCGCCACGATCGAGGAGCCTCCGGGCACGTTCAACCTGGTGATGCAGCGGGTGCCAGGCGAGAACCTGCGCGATCTGTCGGCCCGACGCCGGCTGTCTCAGCTCGAGCTGCGCGACATCCTGATCCGCGGGCTCGAGGTGCTCGACTATCTGCACACGCGCACGCCGGCCGTGGTGCATCGCGACCTCAAGCCGTCCAACATCGTGCGGGCTCCCGATGGTCAGCTGTCGCTCGTGGATTTCGGCGGCGTGCTCGACGTCGCGCGGGAGAAGGGCGGCTCGACGATCGTCGGCACGTTCGGCTACATGGCGCCCGAGCAGCTGCACGGCCAGGCGACGCCGGCGACGGACCTCTACGCGCTCGGCGCGACGATCGTGGCGCTCGCGGGCGGCGTCGAGCCCGAGGACATCCCGCGCAAGGGCCTGCGGATGGATCTCGATCGCCACCTGCCCGGCCTCGACCGCGGCTTCCGTGCCGCGCTGACCGCGATGACCGACCCCGATCCGGATCGCCGGCCGCAACGCGCGCGTGACGTGATGGCGCTGCTCGCGAAGTCGCGACCCGTCGAGGAATCACCCATTCGGCCAGAGTCGCGGGCGCTGACGCGCACCGGCCCGACCGCACCAGCGCGGAAGATGTTCAGCGATATCGGCGAGCCGCTCGGCACGCTGCTGCGGCTCGGCGTGCTGAGCTTTGGCGCCAGTGGCTGGGCCGGGATGCTCGGGATCCGGTTCACGATCGGCATCGTCGTCGGGATCGCCGCGCTGCTCGCGTTCCCTGCGTTCAAGAAGGTGGTCGGCGTCGGGCGCGAGCTCGACTCGATGCTCGCCGAGGGGCAGAGCGGGTTCACCGACATGATGCGTGGCGCGATGGCGAGGAAATAATGGCCC
>JBBJLY010000139.1:0-21394 GCA_037720695.1 Kofleriaceae bacterium
AGCGGACCTTTTTGCGATCCGGGTTGTCGAGGTTCATCGTGTCGGCGAGCTTGCGCGCCTGCTGGGTCTTGCCGAATGACAGATAGAGCTGGGCCTGCAGCAGCGCGACGTCGTCCTGGATCGGCCCCGGATACGACTTCAGCTCCATCGTCTCGAGCAGCTCGAGCGCGGCCTTGGGATCGTCCGCGGCAAGGAGTTGCGCGCGCGCGAACAGCTGGATCGGGGTTTTGGCGTCCTTGCCCTCGGACAGCTTTGCGAGCGCGGCGCGGCGGGCCTCGGGCGATGACGTCGCGCCCTGGAGCAGCCCGACCATCCGCTTCTGCTTGCGGAGCACGAAGAACGCGTAGGTCAGGGCCGCGACCAGCAGCGCCGTCAGGACCGCGGTGATGATGAGGAGAACCGTGCTGCCGGTCTGGATCGTGAAGGCCCAGATCGCCGCGGCGACCAGGCCGATGTAGATCAGGGTCTTCTTCTTGAAGCCGCCGGTCTGCTGGATCTCCGGCTCGGCCGGTTCGGAAGGCTCGACAGGCTCGGCGGGCTCGGATTTGCGTTTGGCCACTTCCCCCATGACGTACCGACCCGGTGACGCCACGGCAAGCGTGGGCGCCTCATTTGTCCCCGCCACGGGACAAGTCCCGGAGCCGCCACTTCCCGCCCGGGCTATGCTCGCCGGCGATGACCGTAGATCCGTCGGCGGTGACTGCTGCCGAGCCTGGAGGGCCCGCTGCCGCGCCGGCACAGACGCTCGGCAAGTACCGACTCGACCGCGTGCTCGGCCAGGGAGGGATGGGCGTCGTGTGGGGCGCCTTCGACCCCGACCTCGAGCGCGCGGTCGCGATCAAGCTCCTGCACTCGGAGTCCACCGAGCCAACGCTGCGGTCGCGCCTGCTTCGCGAGGCGCGGGCGATGGCGCGGCTCAAGCATCCGAACGTCGTCACGGTCTACGAGGTCGGCACCGATCAGAACCGCGACTACATCGCGATGGAGCTGGTCGAGGGCGAGAGCCTCGAACACTGGCTCGAGACCAAGCCTGCCCGGCCCGAGATCCTCGAGGCGCTGCTGGCGGCGGGTCGCGGGCTCGCCGCCGCACACACCGCCGGGCTCGTGCATCGAGACTTCAAGCCGCACAACGTCCTGCGCAGCAAGGACGGCCACGTGTTCGTCACCGACTTCGGGCTCGCGCGCGGCCAGATCGAGACCGACGGCGAGCCGCCGATCACCGGCATCATCCGCCGCGACTCGGTGCTCGATTCGCCGCTCACCCAGACCGGGATCCTGATCGGAACGCCGGCGTACATGGCGCCCGAGCAGTTTGTCGGCCGCGTCCCCGATCCGCGCAGCGATCAGTTCGCGTTCTGCGTCACCGCGTGGGAAGCGCTGACCGGGGCGCGCCCGTAACGCGGCGCCACGCTCTAGGAGCTCGCGGCCGCCGCGACCTCCGCACCGCGCGAGCTGACCTCCGATCTACCGCCGCGGCTGCAGGCCACCCTGCTCCGTGGCCTCGCCGCCGATCCAGATGCGCGCTGGCCGGACATGCCGACGTTGCTGCGCGAGCTGGTCGAGGAAGATCCGCCCGCGCCGAAGCGACGCCGCAAGTTGCCGGCGATCGTCGGCGGCATCGCCATGCTCTCGATCGTCGGCGGCGTCGCCCTGGTCAAGCGCGGTTCGAGCGACGCCGGCGGCACCGATCGCGATGGCTGCATGCCCGCGGCCAAGGCGTTCGAGCGTGCGTGGTCGCCGTCGATCCAGGAGGCCTACCGCAGCAAGCACGCGACGGCCGGGATGGGGCAGCTCGCGGTGTTCAACGAGATCCGGCGGCAATGGATCACGTCGTTCAACGCAGCGTGCGCCGCACCTCGCACGCCGGACACCCGCGCGCGGATCTCGTGCCTGCTCGAGGTGCGTGATGACGTGATCGAGAGCGTCGCGTCGCGCGACACCACCAGCGTGTTCCCGCTCGCGCCGGCGGTCGCGATGTGCGACCCCGATAACGAGCTCGGCATCCTGCGCGGCTTCGATCTGCGCGAGCTCGGAATCCCGCCCAGCCCCCAGAGCCGCCGCGCGAACCGTGAGGCGGCGAAACCGGCGAGATCTCGCGCTGGCCAGTCGACGGATGCCCACTACACTGCCGCGATGCGCGAGCGGTTTCGTGCGGCGATCGAGCGCCGGCTCGCACGCGGGCTCCACACGCCGCTCGGCGTGATCGCGCGGAATCGCGTGCCGGTCCGTATGGGCTCGCCCGGCGGAACCCACGGCGATCTGAAGCTGTGGGTCTACGCCCGCGCCGGCACCGAGCTCGAGATGGTGGTCGGGTTCTTCCAGCTGTTCACGCCGGACGACGTGATCTGCAAGGTGGTCCCCGCCGGCGACTATCCGCGCGCCAACGAAGGGGCGAGTGTCCAGCTCAACGCCGATCGCTGCCTGGCCATGCGCGACGACCAGATCGCGCTCGGCCATCACGGGAGGGTCAGCGCCAGCGGTTCGATCTCGCGCGCGCGGCTCGTCGAGATGATGTCGGAGCTGTGTCCCGACGAGATGCGCGCCGCCGGGATCGCGAGCGAGGCGTCGTGGCCGCTCGAGCTCGGGCGGCTGGAGGATCTGCCTGCGCTGTTCGATCGGTTGTTCCTCTACGCGTACTGCATCGAGCAAGCGAAGCGATTCAAGCGCGACCAATCGCCGCTGTCGCGCCTGGTGTAGCCTCGGCCGCATGAGTCTCACCGTCGTCGACCTCGTGCGCGCCGCTGACTTCGCCGCGCGCAAGCATGTCGCGCAGCGCCGCAAGGGCGCCGGCGCCGAGCCGTACATCAACCACCCCCTCGAGGTCGCACGCATGCTTGCCGAGGCGACCGATGGTCAGGACATCGTGCTGCTGATGGGCGCGATCCTGCACGACACGGTCGAGGACACCGACGCCACGCGCGACGAGATCGAGCGCGAGTTCGGCGCCGAGGTCGCCGATCTGGTCGCCGAGGTCACGGATGACAAGTCGCTCGAGAAGGCCGTGCGCAAGCAGCGGCAGGTCGATCACACGCCGCACAAGTCGGCGCGCGCGAAGCAGATCAAGCTCGCCGACAAGACCAGCAACCTGCGCGCGCTCGGCGTGAGCCCACCGGCCGACTGGGATCACGCGCGCAAGCAGCAGTACTTCGAGTGGGCCGGGCGGGTGGCGGCGGGCTGCCGGGGCGTCAACGGCAAGCTCGAGGCCGCGTTCGACGAGGCGCACCGGACCGGCCTGGCGGCGCTCGAGAGCTAGGTGATGCGGCTCGCGGTCTTGCTGCTCGTCGTCGCCACGACGGGCAACCGCACCCACTACGCGTCGCGACCGAGCAACCGCATCCGGCCAGGGTCACGATCACGGTCGCCGGTGGTGGCCTCAATCTGGCCGGCGCGACGTGCGACCGCGTGGAGCGCTAGTCGACTCGAGGGTCGCGAGCGTCGCGCCGGCGGTACCGAGCCCGAGCGCGAGCAGGTTCACCCCCGGCACGAACAGCATCCCGACCACGCCGAGCCCGAGCCCCATCGCGCGCTTGCGGTTGGCCGCGAGGTACGCCTGCTTGTCGCGATACGCGAGCTCGCGTCGCGACAACACCGCGTCGTAGCAATCGTACGCCGCGCCGCGCGCAGCCAGCCAGACGCCAATTGCGGTCGCCGCGATCGTCCCGATCACCGGGATGAACCCGAGGATGAACAGCAGGACGAACGCGACCAGCGTGATGGCGAGCCGGCGCATCCCGTGTCCGATGCCGATCGCCGCACCGCGGAAGAATCCGCCGAGCGAGAACTTCGGGCCGGGCTTGCCGGTCACCTGCTCCTCGATCGCCTCGGACAGCAGCTCGTTGAACGGGCCCGCGATCATCCCGACCACCGACACGAACACGAGGAGCGCCCCGAATCCGAGCGCGACGAACACGATGATGCTGACGAGTGCACCGGCGATGCCCTGCAGGAACGATGGCATCCACGACGTCGCGCCATCGACCAGCGGCGCGGCGAGATGCAGCACCGCGAACACCACCCCGACCATCAGCACCAGCGTCACGATCGCCGGCGCGATCACCCAGCCCCACAGCCGCTTGTGCTGGTTCATGTAGCGAAGCCCGCGTGCGAGATCTCCGGCGCCGCGTCCGAGGTCGGTCATCTGGCTTGAGTGTACGTCTCGATCTGCCAAACTGCGCGCCGATGCGGCACCTGGGGTTCACCGGCACCCGGTTCGGGATGAAGCCACCCCAGCTCGACGCGGTGCGGGTGCTGATCGCCTCGCTCGGCGAGGTCACGGGGCATTATGGAGATTGTGTGGGCGCCGATGCAGAGTTTCACGCGATCCTCCGCGCGCTCGGCCATCGCGTGATCGGTCATCCCCCGGTTGACGACGAGCACCGCGCAAGTTGCGCGTTCGACGAGCTGGTCGGGCCGCTGACCCACATGAAGCGGAACAAGGCGATCGTCACCGCCTCCGACATCGTGATCGGCGCGCCGTTCGAGATGACCGAGCAGGAGCGCGGCGGCACGTGGAAGACGATCCAGATGGCGCGCAAGGTCAAGAAGCCGCTGGTGATCGCGTTTCCCGACGGCACGCTCGCGCGGACGAACTGGCCCAACGCGTCATGATCGACGGGTATGATGGTCTGTGATGCGTGAGCCCGAGCGGCCGGAGCTGGCGGCCACGTTCGTCGATCCGAGCGAGCCCACCGTCGACCGCAAGTCCCCGCCGCGCGCCGACAGCATGGGCGACACCGTGCGGCTCAGCCGCGGCTCGACGATCGGGCGTTACCTCGTGCTCGACGTGCTCGGTGCGGGCGGCATGGGCATCGTCTACACCGCGTACGACCCGCAGCTCGATCGCAAGGTCGCGCTCAAGCTGGTCCGCAGTCGCTCGCGCGGTGCCGCCCTCGGGGCGCGCATGCTCCGCGAGGCGCAGGCGATCGCTCGGATCTCGCATCCCAACGTCGTCGCAGTGCACGACGTCGGCACGATGGACGATCTGGTGTTCATCGCGATGGAGCTCATCACCGGCGATACGCTCGGGAGCTGGCTTCGCGTCCGCACGCGAACCCTCGCCGAGATCCTGACCGTGTTCGACCAGGCGGGGCGTGGGCTCGCCGCCGCGCACAGTAGCGGCCTCGTGCATCGCGACTTCAAGCCCGACAACGTGCTGGTCGGCTGGGACGGTCGCGCGCGCGTCGTCGACTTCGGGCTGGTCCATGGCATCGAAGGCGCGTCCTCGTCATCGGACATCCTGGTCGACGATGTCCGCGCGAGCGACCCGCTGCTGGAGACGCGGCTGACGCAGGTCGGTGCGATGATGGGCACGCCGCATTACATGGCGCCGGAGCAGCTGCTGGTGCACGCGACCGACGCAAGGTCCGATCAGTACAGCTTCTGCGTGTCGCTGCACGAGGCGCTCGCTGGCGAGGTGCCGTACGGCGGCGCGCACCTCGACGAGATCAAGGCGAAGGTGCTCGCCGGCAACCCTCCCGAGCTGCCCGCCGCGCGCAAGGTGCCGCCACATCTCGCGGCTGCGATCCGACGCGGCCTGAGCGTCGCCCCCGCGGGCCGCTGGCCCTCCATGACCGCGCTGCTCGACGAGCTCGGTCGCGATCCGACCGCGCGACGACGGCGCTGGATCGCGGGCGCGGGCATCTCCGCCATGATCGGCCTGGCGATCGCGATCCCGCTGATCGCCCGGCGCGATGCGGCGGCCTCGCCGTGTGGTGGTGTTTCGGCGCAGCTCGCGGCGATCTGGAACCCGGCGCGCAAGCAGCAGATGCAAGCGGCGTTCGCCGCCACCGGCGCGACGTTCGCGGATGCCGCGTTCCGCTCGGCCGCGCGCCAGCTCGACGCGTACGCAACCCGGTGGGCCACGAGCCACGAGGATTCTTGCAAGGCCACGCACACGCGGCACGAGCAGTCCCTCGACATGCTCGACCTGCGCACGGCGTGTCTGCAGCGCCGCCGCACCGAGCTCGCGGCGCTGATCGACGTCCTGCTCGAGCCCGATTCCAGGGCGGTGCAGCGCGCGCACGTCGCCACCGCGGCGCTGTCGCCGGTCGAAGATTGCAGTGACCTGGTCGCGCTCCAGTCGCCGGTCAAGCTCCCGTCGGACGAGCCCTCGCGCGTCCTCATCACCCAGCTACGCGAGGAGCTCGCACGGCTCCAGGCGCTCTACATCGCCGCGCACTACCAGGACGGTTCCTCGCTTGCGACGACGCTGGTCGCACGCGCGACCGCGCTCGGCTACCGGCCGGTCGAGGCCGAAGCGCAGCAGCTGCTCGGCCTGTTCGCGAACCGGGTCGCCGACCCCGAGACCGCCCTCCACCATCACGTCGCCGGGCTTGCCGCGGCCACCGCCAGCCACCACGACGAACTTTCGGTTCGCATCCTGATCTCGCTCGTGATGGTGAGCTCGGACCAGCAGTTGTTCGAGCGCGCACACGACTGGGCCACGCTGGCGGACGCGGTCGTCGAGCGGATGGGCAACCCGCCGCTCCGACGCGCACACCTGCACTACGCGCTCGGCTACATGCTCGGCAACGAGGGCAAGTTCGCGGCCGCGGCGGAGCACTACGAGAAGGCGCTCGCGACGCGTGAACGCCTCGCGCCCGGCAGCCAGGAGGTCGCGCGCGCGCTCAACGGGCTCGCCCACTCCTACGACGAGATCGGGCGCTACGCGGATGGCCGCCGGATGGGCGAGCGCAGCCTCGCACTCCAGCAAGCCGAGCTCGGGCCCGAGCATCCCGAGATCGCGACCGTGCTCACGAACCTCGGCAACATCGCGACCGACGAGGGCGACCTGACGCTGGCCAAGAACTACTACACCCGCGCGCTCGTGATCCGCGAGCGCACGGCGGTCGGAGCCGACCAGCTGCTGCTCTCGAACGTCATCAACAACCTCGGGGTCCTCGCCTACGAGGAGCAGCGCTACGCCGATGCGATCGTCCTTCACCGCCGCGCGCTCGCGATCCGGCAGAAGGCCCCGAGCGGCAAGGCGGACGTCGCGATGTCACTCGCGAACATCGCCTCCAACGAGCGCAAGCTCGGCAATCACGCACTCGCGCTCGACGGCTATCAGAAGTCGCTCGAGATCGCGGAGCGCGAGCTCGGTCGCGACCACCCGTACGTCGGCGACGCCCTGCAAGGGATCGGCGAGTGTCAGTGGAGTGCGCGTCAGTTCGCTGCGTCGCGCACCGCGCTCGAGCGCGCCCTCACGATCCGCCGGCTCGGCGCCCGCCCGGTCGAGATCGCCGATGTCGAGATCGCGCTCGCGCGCACGTTGTGGGATGGCACGCCACGCGATCGCCCGCGCGCCCTCGCCCTCGCCCGCTCCGCGCGCGCCGCCCTCGCCGGATCGCCCGCCACCGCCGGCCGGCTCACCGACGTCGACGCGTGGCTCGCCACCCATCGCTGAGCGGCGATTGGGTATGATGGAGTGATGGGCGAGGAGGTACGGCCCGAGCTCGCGGCGACGTTCGTCGATCCGCGCCGCGCGACCGGCGATGAAAAGGTGACGCGTGCCGACAGTGTCGAGCCCGTCGAGCCGCTCGCGCGCGGCTCCACGATCGGCCGCTACCTCGTGCTCGACGTCCTCGGTGCCGGCGGCATGGGCGTGGTCTACACCGCGTTCGACCCGCAGCTCGATCGCAAGGTCGCGGTCAAGGTCGTCCGCCACCGCCGGCGTGCCGAGCGCGACTCCGACGGACCCGCCCGGATGCTGCGCGAGGCCCAGGCGATCGCGCGCATCTCGCACCCAAACGTCGTCGCCGTGCACGATGTCGGGACGCTCGACGACCAGGTCTTCATCGCGATGGAGCTGGTCGCCGGCGACACGCTCACGACCTGGCTCCGCAGCACCGCCCGCACCGTCCCCCAGATCCTGGACGTGCTGGTCCAGGCCGGGCGTGGCCTCGCGGCTGCGCACGACAGCGGCCTCGTCCATCGCGACGTCAAGCCAGACAACGTGCTCGTCGGGCGCGATGGTCGTGCGCGCGTCGTCGACTTCGGCCTCGTGCGCGAAGCCAACGCGCCTCCGGTCAGCGTCGTCACGCCGGCAGAGATCCGACCGAGCCAGCCGAGGCTCGCCACGCCCCTGACCCAGGGCGGCGCGCTGATGGGCACGCCGATGTACATGTCCCCCGAGCAGCTGCTCGAGCGCGAGGCAGATGCGCGATCGGATCAATACAGCTTCTGCGCCTCGGCCTACGAGGCCCTGACCGGCACGCCGCCCTACCGTGGCAAGACGCTCGCCGAGATCAAGCAGAACGTGCTCGCGGGGAGCTCGCCCGAGCTCACCACGGCGCGCAAGATCCCGGTCCACGTCGCCGCCGCGATCCGGCGCGGCTTGCTCGTCACGCCAGCCGCGCGCTGGCCGTCGATGCATGCGTTGCTCGCCGAGCTGTCGCGCGATCCGATCGCGAAGCGGCGGCGCTGGCTCGTCGGTGTGGGCGTGCTCGGCGTGCTCGGCGCCGCGATCGCGATCCCGCTCGCGATGCGAGGCGCACCCGAGCCGTCGCGGTGCGGCGCGGCAAGCACGCAGATCAGCCAAGCCTGGGGACCGGCGCGTCGCGGCGCGCTCCGCACTGCGTTCCACGCGACCAGCGTGCCCTACGCCGAAGCGGCCTATCAGTCCGCCACGCGTCAACTCGATGCGTACGCCGGGCGGTGGGCCCAGAGTCACGAAGACTCGTGTCGCGCGACGCACGCGTCACGAGCAATCGCTCGAGATGCTCGATCTTCGCACCGCCTGCCTGCAGCGACGGCGGACCGAGCTGTCCACGCTGATCGACCTCCTGCTCCAGGCAGATGCAAAGACCATCGCCCGCGCGCACACCGCGCCCGCCGCGCTCTCGCCCATCGACGACTGCGACGACCTCGCCGCGCTCCAGGCACCGAACAAGCTACCGGCGGATCCGGTCGCACGCCGCACGATCAGCGACAGCCGCGACGAGCTCGCCCGCCTGCGCGCCGTCGTGATCGCGGGGCGCCCGAAACAGGCGCTCGAGCGAACTGTCGCGCTGTCCGCAAAGGCCGCCGCGCTCGGCTACCGGCCGCTGGTCGCCGAGGTCGACCTCTTGATCTCGCAGCTTCACGTCCGGACCGGTGACTACCTGGCGGCCCATCGCCACCTGATCGCCGCACTCGCCGCCGCGACCGCGAGCCACCACGACGAGGTCATGGTCCGCCTCCTGATCTCGCTGGTGCTGACCAGCTCCGACCAGCAGCAGCCCACCACCGCGCGCGACTTCGCCGCACTCGCGGAAGCCACCGTCGAGCGCCTCGGCAACCTTCCTGCCCAGCGCGCCTCGCTCCACTACGCCGCTGGTTACATGCTGTCCAACGAGGGCAAGTACGTCGCTGCCACCGCCGAGTACGAGCGTGCGCTCGCGATCCGCGAACGCATCGCACCTGGCGGCCTCGACGTCGCCCGCACGTTCGGCGCCCTGGCCCACACCTACGACGAGATCGGTCGGTTCGCCGATGCCCGCCGGATGGGCGAACGCAGCCTCGCCCTCCAGGAGGCCGAGCTCGGCAAGCACCATCCCGAGATCGCGACCGTCCTCACCAACCTCGGCAACATCGCCGCCGACGAAGGCGACCTCGCGCTCGCCACCACCTACTACCGCCGCTCCCTCGCGATCCGCGAGCACACGGCCCGCAGCGGCGATGATCAGCTCCAGCTCGCCAACGTGGTGAACAACCTCGGCGAGGTCGCCTACGAGCAGGCTCGTTATACCGAGGCGATCACGTTCCACCGCCGCGCCCTCGCGATCCGCGAACAGGTCGCCCGCGGTGTCCCCGATGTCGCGATGTCGCTCGCCAACATCGCCCGCGCTCAGGGCAAGCAAGGTGCCCACGCACAGGCGCTCGCGAACTACGAGAAGTCGCTCGCCCTGGCGGAGACCGAGCTCGGCAAGGAGCACCCGTACGTCGGGGACGCCTTGCAAGGCATCGGCGAATGCCACCTCACCGCGCGCAACTTCGCCGGTGCCAAGCCTCCGCTCGAGCGCGCCCTCGCGATCCGCAAGCTGGGTGCGCGCCCCGTCGAGGTCGCCACGGTGGAGCTCGCGCTGGCCCGCGCGCTGTGGGAGCTCGGCCCGAAGGAGCGGCCGCGCGCGCTCGAGCTCGCCCGCGCTGCCCGCACGATGTTCGCAGCGTCACCGGCGAGCAAGCAGCAACTCGCGGAGGCCGACGGCTTCCTGCGGGAGCGTCGCTAGATCGTCGGACGGGGGTCGAGCCTCTCGAGACGGCATGTTCCAGATCGAACGTCCGACGGTACGTACTGCAGCACACGAATCAGATTGCTCGGTAACCGAGGCCTAACCGTAGTCTCGTACTACAGCGTTGACTTGCTTTGTGGCGTTGTGGACTGTGGATAGATGGGGCGTCGTCGGCGAAGTATCTGGCCATCATCGCGACGTCGTCGCAGCACCAGCGGTGATGCGGCGATCGGAATCCTGATCGGCGGTGCCATCGCAGTCGCGGTGCTCGGAGTCTACCTCTTGATCGTCGGCGCGATTGCCCTCGTCGGGTGGCTGATCGTGATGACCAGAAAGCACGCCACCACGACCGCGCCCCCAACGCTTGTCGCAGCACCGATGACCGCCAGCGCCGCCCCACTCCCCCACCAGCTGTTTCATCCCGTACGCGCAATCGATCCCGTCGTGTTCAGCGACCCGCGCAAGCTCGAGGCTACCGTCGCGAGCATCTTCGGCACGTGGGCTGCGCAGTTGCCGGGTGCACCGAGGGATCCCTGTGACGTCATCAGACGAATGGAGCTTCGTACGCGCGTCGTGGGACGACTGACGAGCCGCCTCGATGGGACTCGCTTTGTGTGGCGCTCGGCGCCGCATCGCAGCCGTGAGCGCAACCTCCGGACGGGCGTCCCGCTCGACCACGCAAACCTCGATCCGTACAATCCGCCGCGCGATCTCAAGTCGCGAAGCATGTATCTCTCGCTCTGCAGTCACTGTGCTGGCGACGGCAGCATCGAGTGCGTTGACTGCGGTGGCGCATCCCGCGTGACGTGTCGAGGATGTAACGGCGCGGGCAAGCTGCCCGGCGTCACAGCATCTGGCGCCCGGCGGCTTCTCAACTGTAAGGCGTGCAAGGGCAAGGCATCCGTCGTGTGTGCCGCCTGCACCAAGGGCCATCTCGAATGCGCGAGCTGTCGCCAGAGCGGTCGGGTCGAGCACTGGCTCGAAGTAGATGGTGGGCCACGTGATGGAGATTTTCAGATCGAGCCCGACGGCGAGCTCACGAAGGCGTTTCGATGGGGTCGGGATGGCATCGCCGCGTCGAACGAAGAGGTCGCGGTAGACGCGCGCATTGTCTGTTCGGTGACCCGCGACCGCATCCTCAACCTGGACGACCTCCCACCCGAGGTCCCTGCTGAGTGGAAGCGCGATAGCTGGCAAGCCATCCAGGCGCGCCTGCAACCCGGCGAGCGGCTACTCACACAGACCTTCACACTGCTCGAGGTTCCATCGGTGGAGGTGACCTACGCCGCTGGCGGAGGCTCGCAAACGATCGCGTTTGAAGGCCGGCGCCTTCTCGCACCTCCTGCTTCCACAGATACGCTGTTCGCTCGACGTGCTAGCTCGCTACGTAGACTGGTGTTCGTCCTCGGTGCGATCCCATTCTCGATCTTCGTGTTCTACGCGATTCGTGGCCCCTACTTCTTGCAGCCGGCAATGGCCGCGATCGTTGGCACGGCCGCAGTAGCCGCTGCGATCATCTACATGGTCCTGTGGTGCGCGACGCTCGGCCGATCGGGGTGGAGGTGGCTGGGCCTGGCGATCCCACCGCTGGCAGTCGCCGTCACGCTCGCGATCCTGCTCGAGCCTCAAGTTGCGCGGGCGCGCAGCTACATGGAGTCAGGACAACTCGCGCTTGCGAAGCAGGAGCTCGAGGCACTTGCTCTAGACGAGACCACCCCGATCTGGGCCGACATCCATCTGAAGGAAGCGCTGCAAGCCTCGTCGTGCAGTGACGCGAGTCAGCACGCCACGCGCATCATCGACCTCGCGAAGCGCGCTAGCGCGTTAGCTCACGCGGATCGGCTGGCGCTTCAAGGCGCGCACGCCGCACTGGGCGCGCGCGAGCTCGATGCTGCGATGGCTGCGCTTCAGTGCGCCAGCGAGATCACGCGATCCTCCAAGCCCGCTCGCGGCATCCACGCCCGTGTGGCAATCGCCAGGGGCAAGCAATGCATCGACAGCAAGCAGTGGGAGTGCGCATTCGCTCACGCCACGGAGGCCGGGACGGCCACCTCCACTGTCGATGCCGAAGGGCTCCGAAGCGAAGCACGCGCCGCTATCCAGCGCGACCTGGACGTCGCGATTGCATCGGCGCGCGACGAAACGGCTCTCGATCGTCGGGTCGCGACACAGCAAACCGCGGTCGCTCTGTGGTCAACCTACCTGTTACCGGAGGCAGGGTCAGAGCCACCTCAGCTGATCTCGCTGCGCGCCCAGCTTCAGAAAGACCAGGCAGCGTTCGCAAAGGCCAACCTGCTCGCGCTTCAGCAGCAAGCCGCCGAGGCCAAACGCCTACGAGCAGCCGAAGCGCGCACGCAGGCGCGCGAAGAAGCCGCAGCGGAGCGGCTCCAGCGCACCGAAGCGCGCGAGGAGAGTCGCTCGTGCTGCAAGATCTGCTCGAAAGGCTACGCGTGTGGGGACACCTGTATCTCGCGCTCGCGGACATGCCACGTTGGCCGGGGCTGTGCGTGCTGACTGCTCGCGCACCAGCGGAGGTCAACGCAGCGCCGACGCCGGCGCCCACGTCGCGTGCGTCCCACTCGACATCCGCGCCGGCAGCGCGATGCGCGTGATCGGGCCACCCGCGAGGTTCGCGGCATCGAAGATGTGGCACTCGCCCGTGTCTCGCGCGACATCGCCGACGAACGTGACGAGGTAGCCATCGTCCTCGGCGGTGCCGCCGGGCCGCGGCGCCATTGGCGCTTCGCTCGCGTACTGGCCGACGTCGTACTGGAAGCGCTGCTCGGCGCCGGTCTCGAGATCGAGGCGGACCAGGCCATCGAACACGAACCAGCCGGGAGGCGAGGTCATCGACCACGCATAACGGTAGGGCCGCCCCGGCCGCGCATAGTGGATCGACGGGAACTCCGAGATGCTCTCGAACACGCGCTCCTCGCGGCACGCACCGGTCGCGAGGTCGAGGCGCCAGCGATGGGGGCGCGCCTTGAGCGCGTGGACATCGACCAGCTTCTTGAGCGGGCCGTAGGGACCGTCCGCTGGATCGAACTTCGGCATCGGCGTCTCCTGGAAGTAGCCGTCGAGCACGACCTCGTGGTCGCGCTCGTACGCGTTGATCCAGTGCAGCACGTAGGTGGGCTGCGCCTCGAACCACCGCGGCTGTTCACCGGGGGCGAGGCCGCGTCGCGGGACGACGGCGAACCGCGTCGGGAGGTTGGGGTAGAAGCGCGCGCGATGGATGCCCTTCGCGAGCAGGGCCTCGTCCCAGAACAGCGGCAGGTCGTTCAAGATGACGAAGTTCTCGGTGAACGCGATGTCGTGCGGCAGGCGCGGGCCCGGCAACGGGACCGGCGTGTCGTGGACGACGCGCCCGTCGCGATCGACGAGCCCGTACCAGAGGTACGGCGCGGTGGTGCTGTAGCGGAACGTGAGCAGCTCGCCGGTGCTCGGGTCGAGCTTGGGATGCGCCGAGATGCCGGCGCCGCTCCATGGTGCGGGACCGAATTGCTCGAGCGTCTCCGGGTGCATCGCGTACGCGTCGCCACATTGGTAGAACGTGGTGATCGCGCGACGGTTGTGGACGACGACGTCGGTCGACGACGCGTCCTTCATCCGCGTGCGGGCGCCCCACCCGTCTCGCTTCGATGCGGCGGCGGGCTCCGTGATGCCGGCCCACAGCGGTTCGCCGGCCTCGAGCTCGGCGGCGAGCCCGGCGGTGCGCACGAACCGGTTGCGGTAGCGCGCGCGGCCTCCCGCGAACCGGATCGCGTGGACCATGCCGTCGCCATCGAACGGGTGGTAGCGACCGTTCAGCGCGGGCATCACCGGGTTCTCGGTGTTGCGCAGGTACACGCCATCGAGGTCGGCAGGGATCGTGCCCTCGAGGACATCGAGGTCGTCGGCGTCGTACTCGATGGTCTGCGGGCGCCAGGCACCGGTCCGGTACGGGTGATCGTCGTCGGCGGGGAGCGTGCTGGGGAGGCGCGAGACTTCCGTGACCTTCATCAGGATTCTCCAACCACGAAGCTGATGGCGGTCGTCGCGCTGCCGCCGATGTTGAGGGTCTGGACCCGCGAGACGTCGGGGAGCTGGCAGTCCCCGGCGCGTCCGGTGACCTGGCGCGCGGCATCGAGCACCATGCGGATGCCGGTTGCGCCGACCGGGTGACCGCCACCGATCAGGCCGCCGGTGGCATTGATGCGCGCGATCCGGTTGTCGTCGATCGCGCGATAGCTCTCGCCGGGAGGGGTCAGGCCGAGATGATCGATTGCGAGGTACTCGGTGATCGCGAAGCAGTCGTGGACCTCGTAGGCGTCGATCGGTGCACCGCCGGCGCGGCGGCGCGCGTCCTCGGCAGCGGTCGCGACGTGAGGCACGAGCAGCGGGCCGTCGCGCCGCGCAAGCTTCGCCTCGAGCGACAGCGCGGCCGTGCGGTGTCCCCAGCCGAGGATGCGTGGCGCGCGGCGCGGATGTGCGGCGAGCCAGCGGTCACTCGCGAGCACGATCGCGGCACCACCGTCCGTCACCTGCGAGCACTCGAGCCGGGTCAGCGAGCCCTCGACGATCGGGTTCGCCGTGGCGTCGGACCATTCGACCTGGTGCCAGCTGCGGGTCTGCGCGCGCGGATTGCCACGTGCCGCGCGCAGGTTGTGCTCGCTGATCGCGCGGAGGTGCCCACGGTCGAGCCCGAAGCGCTCCGCGTAGGCCTCGGCGATGCGGTCGAACATGTGCGGCCACAGAAACTTCGCGGTCTCGCCCTCGTGACCGGTCCATGCGGCGGTGCCCATGATGCGCGCGGCCTCGTCGCCGGGAACGCTGCGCTCGAGCTCGACTCCGACCACGAGCGCGACGTCGTACCTCCCGGCCTCGAGGTCCGCCATCGCGGCCAGGATCGCCGCCGAGCCCGAGGCGCACGCTGCTTCGTGACGCGAGGCCGGGACGCCCCACAGCGCGGGCCGCGCGGTCGCCGGCAGCGCACCCATCTGCGCCTGCCGCGCGAACAGCTCGCCGAACGCGTTGCCGACGTGGATCACCTCGACGTCGGTGATCGCGAGCGCGGCATCGGCGAGCGCGCCGTCGACCAGCTCGCCGGTCAACGCCGCGAGGTCGGTGCCTTCGCGGGCGAGGTTGCGGGCAAAGTCACTCTGGTAGCCGCCGAGGACGAACACCCGGGCACTCTACCCCTGATCAGCGCAGGTCGCGGATTGGCCGCCTTCCGGGGCTCGCCTCGTAGTACGAGACCGGCATGCGCCGCGCTCAGATCTTGCTCCTCGTGGTCTCCGCCTGCGGCGGGTCGTCGTCCGCGCCGCCCGCAACCCCGACCCCGGCACCCGCGCGGGTGAAGGCCTTGCGCAGCCCGAACGCGCCGATCGATCTGCGGCCGGTCACCATCACGTTCGGCGGCCTCCCGATCGCCCGCCTGCTCGCCGATGGCCGCACCGAGTCGGTCGGCCCCAACCAGCCGGCGAGTGCGAAGTTCAACCCCGGCCCGACGCTGCGCGCCGACGGCACGATCCTGCTGACCAAGCCTGGCCTGACCGCGCGGATCGATGCCGAAGGCCAGATCTACGTGATCAATCCTCCCGGCACCGATCCAGCAGAGCAGCTGTTCGGGAAGATCACCGGCAACCGTCTGACCCTGGGCGCCGCGGGCGATGGCATGGTGAAGATCGACGACGCGACGCTGTCGTTCGATCGCGAGGGCGGCGGGCCCGAGATCGGCAAGCTCGAAGGCGCGGTCGACGACGGCATGCGGCGCACGGCGCTCCTGATGACCGCCGTGTTCTTCATCGAGATGTCGCTCTCGCGCTGATCGCGCGACCGGAGCTCAGAAGCCGTAGCCGATGTTGAGGTTCACCATCGGACCGACGCGCGAATCCTCGGCGGCCGCGGTCTCCGAGTCCGCGCGCACCGCGACGTAGGTGACGCCGAGCTGGCCCTCGAGCGTGAGGCCGCTGCGACCGGTCCACTTGTAACCGGCGAACGGCGACAACCCGAGGCCCTGGGCGCGGACCGCCATCGAGTCGTCCTTGGTCGCGGCGTGCAGATAGAGCGCCTCGGCGCCGAGCTGGATCCCGGTGCGAAACGATCCGGTGAGGTAGTAGCGCGCGCTGATGCCCGCCTCGTAGACGGCGACGCGATCCTCGAACCGATCGACGCTCACGGAACCGATGCCGACCACGGCGGCGATCCCGAGCTTGTCGTGCGCGCGGAGCTCGGCGGTCAGCTCACCGACGGGGATCACGAGGTGGACCGGCGACACCGTGATCGAGACGCGGGGCTCCGACCGCTCGTCGGCATGGGCCGGCGACGCGACGGACAGAACGGCGAGCGAGAACAGAAATGATTTCGTCATGGTCGCCGCGATTTCCACCGCACGTGCCACGCGCGCGACGCGCTCGGCGCTGGCGACCACCGTGACAGCCGCGTCGCGGATCGGCGGTGAGCGCGAATCGAGGATCGGCGATGCAACCAGAATGTGGCTGTGGGCACTCCACCGTGACGGATCGTTCACGCCGCGCGCGCCGATGTCGCGTGCTGCGGCGTTTCGAGACAACCGCGGCGTTTCGCGACGCACGCGGCACCCGATCGCCACCGCAGGCGCTATACGGAGCGCAGCCGATGTTCGAAGCGTCCATCCTCGCGATCGGCCTGGCGATGGATGCGACCGCCGTCGCGACCGCACGATCCGTCGCCGGCACGTCGCGCCGCGAGCTGCTCGTGCTCGCACTGTCGTTCGGCATCTTCCAGGCCGGCATGGCGGCCATGGGCTGGCTGCTCGGGGCGTCAACCGCCCAGTGGTTCTCGCGCTGGGACCACTGGATCGCGTTCGGATTGCTGCTGCTGATCGGCGGCAAGATGTTGATCGCGGCGATCCGGGGCCACGGCGCGACCGAGGGATCGGCGCGCCTCGGCGTTCGCACGCTGATCGTGCTGTCGGTCGCGACCAGCATCGATGCGCTGGCCGCGGGCGTGACGCTCCCTGCCCTCGAGGCGTCGCCCGCGATCTCGCTCGCGCTGATCGGGTTCGCCTCGTTCGCGCTGAGCGCGCTCGGGGGCGCGATCGGCACGCGGCTCGGCGCACGCGCCGGCAGCAAGCTGGAGATTCTCGGGGGCCTCGCCCTGATCGGGATCGGCGTGAAGACCCTGGTCGATCACCTCACTGCCGACCGCCGAACGCCGCCGCCGGATGTGCTCAGTCCAGCACGCCGATCTCGGGCCCGTGGGGGCCGATCAACACCGTGTGCTCCACTGCGCGGACAGCATGCCGTCGGCGGTGCGCACGGTCCAGCCGTCGGCGTCGGTGCGGTCGCCGAGGCGCTGGCGTTGATCATCGGCTCGACGGTGAACGCCATGCCCTCGCGCAGGCGATGCCCGAGCGGGCGTCCGACGTGGAGACGTGCGGGTCTGCATCGCGCGGCCGATGCCGTGGCCCCCGTATTCCGCGACGACGCTCCCCGTGCCGACATGGCGCACGATCGCCGCACCGATGTCGCCGAGCCGCCCGCCCGGTACGGCAGCCGCGATCCCGGCGCGCCCGCGCCGCGGGCCAGCTCGACGAGCGCGCACGCGTGCGGCGCGGCATCCCTGATCACGAACGTCGCCGGTGTCGCCGTGGTAGCCATCGAGCTCGGTGGTGACGTCGACATTGACGATGTCGCCGTCCGCCAGCCGAACCTGCGGGCTCGGCACGCCGTGGCACACGATGTCGTTGCGACTGACGCACACCGCGGCGGGGAAGCCGTGATAGCCGAGCTGCGAGGGCCGTCCGCCCTGCGCCTCGGTGTGCGCGCGCACCAGCCGATCGATCTCGGCCGTCGTCATCCCAGGCACCAGCCGCTCGCCAACGTGCGCCAGGGTCGCCGCCGCAGCGCGACCGGCGCGCCGCATGCGGTCACGCTCGATCGCCGACAGGATCGTGATGGCCATGTCGCGCACCGTGCGATCGCAGGCGCCACCGTCCAATACCTTTTCGGACTCGATGGCCGCAGCCATCTCGGGCATGATCGCGGGCGATGAGCTTGCAGCAGTTGCAGTACTTCGTCGCCGTGGCAGAGGAGCAGCACGTCACGCGCGCCGCCGAGCGGCTCCGGATCTCGCAGCCGCCGCTGAGCCGGCAGATCCACGCGCTCGAGGACGAGCTCGGCCAGCCGCTGTTCGAGCGCCGCGGCCGGGGCATCGTGCTCACCGAGTTCGGACGCTACTTCGCGACCAAGGCCACCGCGATCCTCGGCCACGTCGAGGATGTGATCGCCGACAGCAAGCGCTGGCAGCGCTAGCGCGCCCGGTGAGATCGCGATGAGCATCCTCGCGGAACGCCAGCTCACCGACGCCGAGCGCGATGCGGTCGCGGATCACGAGCGTCCAGGTGTCTGGATCGAGGTGCACTTCGACGACCCGATCTCGCCGCATGACGGGCGGACGCTGTCGCAGCACGCAACGGATCTGCTGATCGTCAACGAGGTGCTGCGACGCGAGCCAGACCATGCAGACGAGCTGCGGCCGTTCTTGCCGCCCAGAGGTGTCCCGATGTCATGGCTGATCACGCTCGGCGACGGCGTGACGGCCACCCAGCAGCGCGGCGGCATTCACTCGGACCCGCTCGTCCGACTCCTCGCGTACCGGACGTGGGGCGATCGGGATCGCACCTGGCGGAAGCGGGACTCGGCGGAACCGTTCCTGGCCGACGAGATCGATGGCGCAGCGGTCCAGCGGATCTACGGGTTCGACGAGATCGAGCTCGTCCCGATCGTCGCGCACGGAAAGCAGCCGTCCCTCCGCCTGTTCGCTCGTCGCGGTGATCGGCGCGCGCAGGTCGCGGTCCCCGAGCCGGGCGTGCGCCAGATCTCGGTCCTGCGCGAGGCGCTGCTGGATGCGCTCGACGCGCTGGAGCGCCAGCTCGGCTGAACGAGCCGTCAGAACGCCACACTCACACTGGCCCGCACGCCGGTGACCCCGCTGCGGTCGCCGACCGGTGCGAGGGAGACCGCGCGCGCGACCGCGGCGGCGCGCTTCGAGCGGACGTGGCTCGAGACCTCGTAGATCACCGCCGACGTCACCGGCATCAGTGCCATGCCGACGGCGAAACTGATGCTCGCTTCCTGGGGCGTTGCCGACGGACCCGAGAACGCGATCAGTCCGCCGAGGTAGGCCATGCCGAGCGTGCCCTGGCCGCCCATCGCGCGCCCGGCCCCGTAGACAACCAGCGGCGCGACCACGATCTCGGCGCCGAGACCGGCGAGCACCGGCCCGATGCCGTCCCCGCCGACGGCGCTGTACACCCCGTAGCCGACCAGCGAGCCGACCACGGCGCTCGCGAGCATCTCGACCACGAGCCGTCCGCCCGAGAAACTGCCGCGGCTCGAGGGGACCGGCGGCGCGGGTGCGGGGACTTCGTTGGTCGTCGGTACATCGACGGCCGAGTCTGTCGGCGCGGTCTCCGGCGACGAAGCGATCGTGGTGGCGTGCGGCGCGGCGCTACCGATCGCTGGCGGGGCCGGTGCGGCGGTGACGAGTGCGGGCGAGGCGATGGCGAGCGCGGTGAAGAGCGCGAAGCTGCGGCGGAGGCTGGCTGGGATCATTGGACGGTTCCTCATTTGTTCGGCTCGTTGCGATTGCGGCCGGCCCGTGGGCGAACGAGAGGTCGTTCGTCCGGGCTGTGGGCGACTCGCGGCGAGGTTGCTGGTGCTCGGTCAGGCGTCGACCGCACCGGGATCACGACATCGAACGTGACGAATCGTGCGGACAGCGGCTGCCGCTCGCCAGCGGTGGGCCGCGAGCCGACGGGCGTTGACGCCGTCGCCCAGGACTCAGGCGGCGATGATCATGAATTCCATCGAGGAATCCGCGATTTCGACACTCTCGAGAGTGCCCAGGGACGGAGTTGAACCGCCGACACGCGGATTTTCAGTCCGCTGCTCTACCAACTGAGCTACCTGGGCTGACGCGGGGGAGAGACTACACATCCGTTTGGACGCTGGCAACCGCCCAACCTCGCGATCGTGTGGAATGACAGGGGCTTGATTGGGCCGTGGCGAGCGGCGGTGGCACAATGCGAGAACCCATGTCCCGGGACGGCACCGACCCCGTTGCACTCGATCCATTCGAGATGGACGGCTCCGAGTTGCTGGGGACCACGGTCGACGGTCGCTATCACCTCGAGGCGATGCTCGGGCGCGGTGGGATGGGCCTCGTGTATCGCGCGGCGCACGTCGGCTTGCGGCGTCAGGTCGCGGTCAAGATCCTCCATCCATCGCTGGCGCTGTCGTCGGACGTCCGCAACCGGTTCGAGCGCGAAGCACTCGCGGTCGGCAGGATCGATCATCCGAACTGCGTCAGCGTGTACGACGTCGGGCGACTCCCCGACGGCTCGCTGTATCTCGCGATGGAGCTGCTCGAAGGCCGCGCGCTGGGCGAGGTGCTCGAGCAAGAGGGCACGATCGCGCCGGGCCGGGCGCTGCACATCCTCGCGCATATCCTTCGCGGGCTCGCTCACATCCACAACGCGGGCCTCATCCATCGCGACATCAAGCCGGAGAACATCTTCCTGATCCGGCAGGGCTCCGACGAGGATTTCGCGAAGATCCTGGACTTCGGGATCGCGAAGCCGATGGAGAAGACCCTGCTCGACGACGGCGTGAAGCTCACGCAGGCGGGCATGGCGTTCGGCACACCGATCTACATGGCGCCCGAGCAGGCGCTCGGCAACCCGATGGATGGGCGCGCGGACCTCTACGCAGCTGCGGTGATCGGCTACGAGATGCTGTGCGGGCAGCCGCCGTTCTATAGCGACGACAAGCTCGAGGTGATGTCGATGCACACGGCCCGGCCGGTGCCACCGATGCGCACGAGGATGATCAAGCACGCGCGCGGCATCCCGTCGTCGATCGAGCGCTTGATCGTGAAGGGGCTGACCAAGAAGCCCAGCGAGCGCTATGCGAGCGCCGAGATCTTCCTCGCGATGGTCGAGGAGGCGCTGAAGACGCCAGACGGCGGCGTCACCGACGTCAGCTTCGAGCGCCCATCGGATACCGGCGCGCAGCCCCTGGTGACCGACGACGGCAAGGTCCGGATCACGGGCGCGTCGGACTTCGTCACCGAGGATCCGAGCCAGAACATCGCGGACGCGATCGACGACATCCTCGCGATGCCGAAGACCGCCGCGCCGCGCCCAGCCTCACCGCCGC
>JBBJLY010000140.1:0-21374 GCA_037720695.1 Kofleriaceae bacterium
ATTCGACGCTCGGTCACGAGCTTCACGATGTAGTCGATCGCGGCCCCATGGCTCTCGGCCACCAGGCGGGCCCCCTCCTTGCCGAACTTGCTCTCGAGCTCGTAGTAGCGATCGTCGACCGCGGACGCGAGGTGCGCACTGGTCCGGCCGGTTTCGCCTCCACCGATCGGCCCATCGTCGATCACGGTGACGCGACGGCCATCGCGCGTCAGCTCGATCGCGCACGTGAGGCCCGTGATGCCTGCGCCGATGACCAGGACATCTGCCTCGGCAGGAGGCGGGGTGGCGAACACGGGCAGGCTGGTGTCGGACCACAACGAAGCCGTCACACCGCCGGAGTTGTACGTAGGGGGCATGCGGGCGTTGACGTTCAAGTCCGATGCCGGCGGCTGGGGCGTTCCGCACGCTCGATGGTGCGACCCGGTGAGCGATCGAGCACAGCGCGGCCGGTCGCCCCGAACGGGGGGCGCGTCGTGTACGCGGAATTGATTCGCGGTGGCGAGCTCCACTGGTTCGATGGCCTATGCTCGAGGCATGTCAGTCAGGCGAATGGATAACGTCGGTATCGTGGTCGAGGACCTCGGCGGTGCGATCGCATTTTTCGAGACGCTCGGCCTCGCCCTGCAGGGTGGGCGGCAGCACGTCGAGGGAAGCTGGGTGGATCGCACCGTCGGACTCGACGGTGTTCGCGTCGAGATCGCGATGATGCAGACCCCGGATGGTCACAGTCGGCTGGAGCTGACGAAGTTTCACGCCCCGGCTGTGATCAGCGCCGAGCCGAAGCACGCACCGCCGAACACGCTCGGCATCCGGCGCATCATGTTCGCCGTCGACGACATCAAGGACGTCGTTGCCCGGCTGAAAGCCCACGGCGGGGAAGTGCTCGACGAAGTAGCCCAGTACGAGGACAAGTACCTGCTGTGCTACCTGCGCGGCCCAGAGGGCATCATCGTGGCGCTGGCCGAGCCGCTCGGATCGCCCCCGTGACCGCAGCCGGTCAGCGCACCGCCTCGTTCGACGCGTCGAACCGCACGCCGCCGAAGCGTGCCTGAAGCTGACGCGCTCGTCTGACCCGCAGGTCCAGTCACACCTCGATCGGCGGGGCTGCCCGGATCGGTCAGGCTCCTTGCGCGCGCACCGCGTAGATCTTGCTGTTGTCGCCTGCAAACAAGGCATGGAAGTATTGCCAGCCGCCCTGGCCGATGATGCGCGGCGATCCGATGTCGACCCCCGTGTCCTGGAGCGTGTCCTTGAAGAACAGGAGCTGCCCGCGGGCGTTGACGGCGTAGATCGTCCCATCGCCTCCCGAGAACAGGTGCAGGAAGGCGCTCCACGCGCCGAGCGCGAGCACGACCGGCGACGACACATCGCCGGTGCCGTTCCGCGCGTGATCGCGATAGCGCAGCAGTCGACCGTCCTTATCGACCGCGTAGATGATGCCGTTGCCACCCGAGAACAGGCGTCGCATGTTCTGCCAGCCCCCGCTGCCGATCACCTGCGGGTTCCATATCGTGCCCGTGCCGTCACGCGTGGTGTCGCGATAGAACAGCAGCTGCCCGTCGGCATTGACCGCGTAGAGGATGCCCTCGCCACCGGCGAACACCTGCCTCATCGCCTGCCAGCCACCGTCGCCGATCACGGACGGGCCCGCCACGTGGCCGGTGCCGTCCTGGTCGCGATAGAACAGCAGCTGTCCGTGCCTGTTGACCGCGTAGATGGTCCCATCCCCACCGCTCGACAGGTGGTTCAGATGCTGCCATCCACCGAACCCGATCACGTAGGGGTTCGCGATGTCGCCGGTGCCGTCGCGGTGCGCGTCTCGATAGACCACCAGCTGGCCCGCCGCGTCGTGCGCCCACTTTGGCGCGGGGGCGGTCGCCTCTTCCCACGAGAGTTGCCACCCCGCATTCTCCAGCCGCTCGGACGACAGGAAGCTGATCTTTTCGATGACGTTATTGCGAACGGTCGCGACGCGGAACCCGCTGAAGCTCACCTGGGCCGTATCGGTCGGACCGAGGGCGCCGGTCTGCAGCACGAGCGGCCGATGGCTCGCCCACCACGCTTTGGGATCGTTCGAGCTCGCAAGCGGGGTCGCGTACGGTGGGACGTTGATGGCGTACTTGAAGGCTTCGAGGCCGGTCAGCGGCTCGGGCTTGGCATCCGGTGCCGCGCCTTCCACGATCTCGACATAGGCCACTTCGGTCACGGGCGTGAGCAAGATCTGCGGAGGTGTATGCCCGCCGGGCAACCAGGGGTTGGTTGGAAAAATCGTTGACTTCCATCCCGTCGCGTAACGCGTCGCGTAGTAGCTCGTCGGATTCTCGCTGTAGAAGTCCATGAAGTAGGTGACTTCGCCGGTATGCGTGCGTCGCACGGAGAACTCGTTGTGGCGATGCGTGTGACCTGCGAACACCACGTCCGCTGCGCGTCGTGATCCTTCGCCAACGAGGCGTTCCATCAGTGCGTCGGCATGGTTGCGGCTGACCCCGAACTCGAGCGGATCGTGGATGTCTTCGCCGACGGCCCCCTTCGTTCGGTCACGCGAGACGAACGCGGGCGCCCGATGATCTCGCTCCGCCGGAAACCACTGCGGATAACGTTCGCGCGCCACCTGCTCGGCAACAGCTGCCTGGCCGAGGGACGCGCGTTCACTCGAGACAACGAACGGAACGTTGCGTGCGAGGAACGCGGTCGCTTGCTCGTTGCCCTTGTCGGACGGACGCTGGGTCTGCCGCAGGAAGAACGGGTACTCGTTGCCCCACATGTTGAACAGCGGCGCGTGCAAGCCGACGAAGAACAGGCCATCGCTCGGCGTAACATCCAGTGCGCCTGTCACGAGTCGCAGCGCGTCGGCGTCGACACCGACGCAGTTCGGGGAGCCGCCGACGAACGTCGCTTCATCCTCGCTGCCTAGACCAAGCAACTTGATTCGCAAGAGATCGAGGACCTTTGTCACCTTTCCTTCGTCGTGCGCGCTGTCGATCATCGCGATGCGGTGAGGCCCGAGCTCCACGACGTACGCGCCGAGCGGTGCCAGCGTCTTCGTGTACTGCCAGGGGTTCTTCGTGAACGCGACCATCCGGGCGGCGCCGGCGAGGCTCTCGTCCTCGATGGGCTCGGAGCCTCTACCAGTGAGCTTGTTCGCGATCAGCTGGGCGTCCTCGCGTTCGAGGTTGTATCCGCTATAATTGTCGAACTCGATATTAGGAATGTCCTTTGCCAGCCAGCTGAACTGTCCGAGCAACCCCTCGATGAAGTCACCGAGCGGGAGCTGGAACCGCAGCTTGTACGGATGCTCGCGGTAGTCGTGGTTGCCGGGTGTCAGATAGATCGGGACGCGAAGCTCCTCGACGTCGGGGAATTCGGGGCCCGGCGCCTCACCGAGGATGAGCCTCCGAAGCCACAGCGCGTTGCCCGTGCCACGCGGATCGTCGTCGTCCTCGTAGATGTAGTCGTAGAGGTCGCCCGTCGCGATGACGACGTCGAGCCGCCCCTGGGAATGCAACCAGTTCGCGTAGCGCACGAACCCGCGGAATCGGTCGTTCCAGTTCTTGACGGTCTTTGCGTGGTCGGGTGTGCGCCCAGCCTCCGTCAGCAAACGGCGAAAGCTGTCGATCCGCCGGGCCACGTGCATGTCCGTGATATGCGCGAGGCCAAAGTTCTCCCAGCTCTTGCGGTGATACAGCGCGTGCGGCGCAAGGCGGCGCTGCACACCACCAACATCGAGCACGACGTCGTAGAGACATCGATCCTCCAGCGGCGAGGCCCGCAGCGCGATGCCGAGCCGCTGATTCGTGATCTCGGTGACGTTGCCGGGGGTCAACGGGATGCGGACATCCGCGTGTCCCGTGACCGCGAGGAACAGCCGGTCCTCGAGCGCCTCCTTCACCGCTGTCGCGACCTCGGCCGGGGGCCACGTGTTGCTGTCGAACGTGAGCACCGGCGGAAATGCGTCTGCCGCGTTGCCCGTCGCGATATGCGGCCGACCGATCATCGGCAACTCCAACCTGACGACGACCTTGCTGGTCGCGTTGCGCAGCACGAGCGCGTCCTCGTGAAATCGCGCGTGCCCTGTCGAGAGGGCGAACTCCTCACCCACAGCCTCACCAACTGTATCGAACCCCATAAACACCCTTTCTGCCGACCCGCCACCCGTGGCCAGTTACGGCCACACGAGCGTATTACGTTGCCCGTTGCCTCACAACTTGGTGATCTCGAAACCGCCCTTCTTCACTGTCCATGGGTCGGGTGCCGCTGAAACCATACTGATCGGCGGCAAGTTCACCACGAACAATCTCGGTAGCGATGCGACCATCAGCTACGACGCCGGCACGCGCTACTGGGCTCTCAGTGCAGGTTGTACGCGCGGGCGAGAAATGCCGCGGCCTCGGCGCGAGTCAGCGTGTTGCCCGGCGAGAAGTAGCGGTGCGGGATGCCCTGCTCGTCATGGATGATCGTGCCGCGCGCGATCGGCTCGCCATCGTCACCACGGCGTTGCGCGAGCCCGTAGATCTCGTGCACCTGCGCGTGGTCGGGTCCGACGTCCTCGAACGTTCCGTCATACGAGCCCCATGCACCGATCGCCGGGGCGAGTTGCCGCGCCAGCTCCGCACGTGACGCTGCGGGACTCACATCGGGCCCTTCCGGCGCTTGTCCGGCGGCTCTCGCGATCAGCACGCGGACCTCGTCGATGCTGACGTCGCGCGTGTCGCAGAACGCGAGCGTGCCGCTCGCGTAGTCGCCGTCGCACCCCTTGGTGATCCCGCGCGCGTAGAGTGCCTCGATCCAGGCATACGCCCAGTGATCCGGCGGGACGTCGGTGAACGTCGCGCGCGAGCCGACGCCGGCTTCCTGCTGGTAGGCCCACCAGGCGGCGTGCTGGACGAAGCCAGTGTCGCGGTTGCCGCGCAGCCCCGCGCGCTCGGAGCCACCCGCCTCGTCGTCGCGATAGTCGTACCAGAACGCCGCGGTGATCTGCGGGTAGCGCTTGAGGGTCTGGAACGACTGGTGGAGCGCGAGGGCCTGGCGATCCTCGCCGCCGACCTGCGTCCACTCGTGACCGACCTCGGTGTACCAGACCGGCGACCGGTTGATGATGGACCGGTTGAATCGCTGGTCGTCGCTGCGCACAGGCGGCGCATCGAATTCGCGGTTGAGGAACCCGCGAACCGCATCGTCCATTGTCTGGCCGCCGTAGTTGTAGTTCGGCTCGTCGGGGATCATCGTCTTCTCGCCGTAGCCGTGGATCGACACGATGTCCGCCGGCAGGCCGTCGGGTAGTCCCCTGATCTCGCGAAAGCCATTGCGGTGATTCGTGATCGTCTGGTGGTTGTAGACGGCGGCGAACGCGGGCTGGTCCTGGCGCGAGAAGTCGAACGCGACGATCTGCGGGCGCCCATCGGTCCGCGTCAGGTAGTAGTGCTCGAACACGCGCGTGACGAGCAGTGCATAGCGATCGAGGTTGCCGTCGACGAGCGGGTTGAAGTCGTACACGTCGGGCTCGTTCTCGACCTCGATGAACCGCAGGTCCGGGATCTCGGCGAGCAGGCGATCGACAACCGTGTAGTACTTCGCGATGTACGCATCGAGATCGACATTCGGGTTGAAGCCGATCGCATTCGATTGCACGACCGCGAGCACCTCGATGCCGTAGCGCTTCGCGGCATCGACGATCGTACGGTACTTGCCGAAGTCGCAGACCTCACCACAGATGATCTCGACCCGCAGCGCCTTGACCCCGAGCGAGGCGAAGTCCGCCATCCGCGCGCCGGGGTTCGCGACGAGGTCGTCGTAGATCGAGCCGGTGACGAGGCCCATCTTCAGGCCACTCCCCGGCGAGGGGTCGAGCCCGGCGGATGGCGCGGGGGACGTCTCCGGGGTCGCGCACGACGACAAGACACAGGCCAGGAATAGCGATCGCGACAGCATGTACACCTCCATGAGCGAGAGCTCCACGGGAGGTCTCTACAGCTCGCGTGCCAGCGCGATCGCGTCGCAACCTACTGCAAGTCCTGCCACCACCTTCGCTGCCCTTGCCTCGAGGCAATGGTGCGCAGGCAAGGTCAGTTGAAGCCGAGCCGTAGCGGTGTCTCGTCACCTGGGCAGGTTTAAATGATTCATCCATCGCAAGCTCGCCGCGTTCGAGAACGACGGCGGCTACGACGCGAGCGCCATGCACGAAGTGCTCGAGGCCGACCTCGGCGGGTTCATGAAGCTCGCGCGCTCGACCGCGAGCGGGAACTATCGCAAGTTCCCAGCGCGGTCGACCGGATGCTCCGCGCGAGGAAGGCCTCGCGACGCGCGTCTGCGATGTGACGAACTGTTTAACGTCCTGGCGCGAAATCGTTCCTCGACTCGATGTCGTCGAATCGCGGTAACAACTCGCGCACGGCGCGCTCTACGGATCTGTGTCCAGAATCCATCGAAGCTCACGATTGTTATTCGCCCTCGGGTTGCCGGTCGCTGCATGCGCCACGGCCGACGACACCGAGAATCTCGCGATCAACCACCAAGCGCAGGTCACCAACATCATTTCCACCCCCGATAAATGCAACCAGGGCGTGGCGCCCGGGAACTGCGTGCAAGCGCCGCCCGCAACGACGGCATCACCGCGCTGGCGGGTCGACGGCGTGCGGGCGACCGGGGAGTACGCCGGTGCGACGCAGATGCCTTACGTGCTCAACACATCTTCCCTCGGCGGCTACGGCACCGTGTTCGCGCAACGCGTCACCAACACCTCCCAGGTGGCACCGAAGCGTGACGTGTTGTTCCTCTACCTCGACGATCTCGCAGTGCCAGTCGGCGCCGGCGGGACGCCGTTCGGCAAGTTCCATATCTATGTTGACTACGCGCGGTTTGAAGGGCTCGACAAGTATGCGGGGACCGAGGATCGTCGGTTCAGTGTCGATCTCAAGCTCGAGACGCTGACCGAATACAGGACCAGCGGGTCGGGTTCGACGCTCGACTGGGTCGCGATGCCAACGGAACCTGGCGTGCTGTTTCGCAGTGGTGGCTGCCGGGTGGTCCCCAGCGGCAAGTCGGCGACGTGCGACGGCGAGCTCCAGATCCCCCTTCCGGCGAGCGTGCTGAAGTCGCCGGTTGGATCGACGCTGGATCCAGGCATCGGCATGCTCGTCAGCCACGTCGAGGTGGCCGGCGCCATGCCGGAGCTCACGAGTGCGCAGCACGCAGCGGCGACCCGCGATCGCAAGCTCTGGCAGACCGTCGTGTTCGGCAGGCCGCGAGGGTTTCCGCTCAAGGTCATGTCCTGGACGCTGAGCCGCGGTGAGAACCTGCTGTTCGACTCGGTTTCGAATGCCGAGATCGGGAAGTTCCTCGCCGGCAACGATGTGGTCGCACTCCAGGAGGTGTGGAGGCGCGCGGATGCCCTGGCGATCGCGAATGCTGCGAACGTGGAGCGCGCGAAGACTGGCAAGCCAGCGTTCAAGGTCTACGGCCCGATCGACTACGAGCCCGGCCTCAGCGAGGTCTTTCTCGAGGCCGCGAGCTGGATCGACGAGACCCAGGGCGGGCTGTTCGTGCTGACGCCGCTGGACACCGCAAACCAGGGGGCGCTCGTGTTCGGCACTGATAACTGTCGAGGCGATGACTGCTTCCGTGCCAAGGGCGTGCAGTGGGTGCGCTTGATGCTCAATCACCCGGATCTGGCGAACCCGAACTGTCGCGAAGGAGGCGCTCAGAGCTGCGCGAAGCCCCCGAGCGGCGACGACTACGTCGACATCTTCAACATGAGCCTGCAGAGCGAGAACCCAGCGTTCTGTGAGGACGACACCTGGCAGGACCTCAAGCCGTACGTCGTCGAGGCGCTCGACGCGATCCCGGATCCGTGGGGCGAGATCCTGGGATGGATCGTCGACCTGGTCGAGGTGCTGGTCGAGAACGACATGCACTGTGACGACAAGACCAGCGTCCAGGTGCGCAACGCCCAGCTCGACAAGGCGAATGCGTTCATCGACAAGATCAGCTCGGAGGCGATGGACCGTCCCGCGATCGTCCTCGGTAATCACAATCTCGATGGACGCAATATCGCAAATGGCTTCTACACTGAGATGCTGCGCAAGCTCGAGATCTCCGAGCCGTTGACGCCGGGTCTCGACATCATCAATCAGATCCCGCTCGACTACGCGTGGGATGTCGATCACGGCGACCTCGCGCGCGAGCGCATCGATATCGCATTCGGCACCGGGCGCTGCCTGGGCACCGAGATCGGCTTCAACGGCGGGGTTGCGGACCTGACGTGCACCAACGATAGCCAGTTCGATGGCGTCGCACGCTCGAGCTTCATCCTCGTACGCCCGCACGCGACCGTCAGCCTGGCCACGTCGATCGCAGCGCCACGCTGGGTGGCCATGAAGAACCAAACGCTTTCCTATTCCTCCCCGTTTCCGACGAATACAGGAAACACCGGGGCGCCGCCGAACCGGCTCTCGGATCACAAGCCCGTGGTCGCCGATATCACGATGGTCCCCTGGGTGAGCCCGCCGAAGTACCACCCGACGTGGGGTCACGAAGCCAAACTCGCGATCACCAGCGTCGACGCCACGAACTACGAGGATTGCAGTGGCTGCGGCAACGTCGACCCGTATGCCGACCTGACGAAGGCCAACTTCCCGGCGCCCAGCTTGGTGGGTAAGCCGACCACGGAGTGCAGCGAGATCCACCAGCCGTCGTGGCCGGCGAACGATTGCCTGAGCGACTGGTACTTCACGCAGGCCCAGACCCCGACCGTCAACGGCTTCACCTTCCAGGCCGACGTGCTGGACGACGACGACAGTCCGAACGGAAACGATTCGCTGAGCGAGTACACAAAGTCGACGGTGACGTTCAACGCGGGCAGCGGCAAGGGCGCCTTCGACCTGCTGCTGCACTCGTTCAGCGAGAGCGCGAGCATCCAGACGGTCCCCATCATCGACACCGAGCCGATCCAGCGCTGCGATAACAGCCTCGCCCCTGCGCTTACGCTCGGCCTGGGGATGGCACGGGTCTGCCATCGCCTGAGCATCCTGGAGATCCCGCCGAGCCCGTAGTCGCTTCCTCACATTCACCACACACAACGCACGCGCCGGCATTGTCCGGCGCGAGGAGTCATATGATGACGGCGTCATTCACGCGATTCGTACTGGTCACGTCGCTGCTCACACTCCGCTTTGCACGGATACCAGTTGGATCGCGACGACCGCCGCCGGGCTGACACCTCGATGCCATAGCTTCGCGGCATCGACGATGACCCGGTACTCCCCGAAGGCACAGACCTCGCCGCAAACGATCTCGACGCGCAAGATCTTGGCGCCGAGCGACGCGAAGTCGGCATCTGGCGGTCCGGGCAGCCCTTCGCTTGCCTCGGCATCCTTGCCTCGAGGCGAGGGGCCTGGCGAGCCCACATTGGTGATGCGAGGGTCGGGTATGAAGTGGATCATGGCTGTGGTGCTGGGTGCCGCGTGCGCGGGCCCGTCTGTGTCGTCGTCGCGATCGACCGTCCAGGTCCAGCAGCCGGGACGTGCGGAGCGGTTGCAGATCGGCGCGCTCGAGGCGTACGCGCTCGAGGATGGTCACCTCGAGGTTCCGAACGACGGCCAGCTGCTCGGGGTCGGCCGTCCGCCCGGTGAGGTTGCCGCGCTGCTCGCGGCGGCGGGCTTGGCGCGCGACACGATCCGGCTCGATATCCAGTGTCTGCTGGTCAAGGCCGGCGATCGCGTGGTGCTGTTCGACACCGGGATGGGCGAGGGGTCGGGGGCGGACACCGGGCACCTGGCGGACTCGCTCGCGCGCGCGAAGGTCGCTCCTTCCGCCGTGACGGACGTCTTCATCTCGCACGCGCACGGCGATCATGTCGGCGGGCTCGTGACCAAGGCCGGGGATCTTGCGTTTCCCGCGGCGACCATTCACCTGACGGCGGTCGAGTGGGCCGCGGTGCAGGCGAGCACGGATGACGAGAGCAAGCGGTTTGTCGCGGTGACCGCGGCCAAGGTGTCGGCGTTCGAGCCCGGCGCGCAGGTCCTACCGTTCGTGCGGGCGGTGGCGACGCCCGGCCATACGCCCGGCCACAGCTCGTACGAGATCGGTGCGGAGCCCGACAAGGTGTTCTACACCGGCGATCTCGTGCACCACTCGGTGATCTCCGTGCAGCGGCCCGCGTGGTCGATCCAGGTCGATGGAGCGCAACCCGCCGCCGCGGCCGCGCGCCAGCAGGCGCTCGCTCGGCTCGCCGCCGAGCACACGCGCGTGTTCGCGGTGCACTTCCCGTTTCCTGGCATCGGGTACGTTGTCCCCCAGGGTCCGGGCCACGTGTGGAAGCCGGCGTCACCGTAGCCACGATCTCGGCCGGTTACATGCGCGATGTCACAGCCGCGCCGGCTGGCTCGTCACGTGGGCATGTTGAAATGGTTCATCCACCGCAAGCTCGCCGCGTTCGAGAAGGACTTCGGCTACGACGCCAGCTACATGCACGAAGTGCTCGAGACCGACTTCGGCGCGTTCATGAAGTTCGCGCGCGCGACCGCGATCGGGAACTATCGCAAGGACGTGCCGCTCGACGTCTATTCCGCGGTCAGCCTCGCCAGCGTGATCCAGGCCGACTGCGGTCCGTGCGCGCAGCTCGGCATCACGATGGCGCTGCGCAAGGGCGTGCCCGGCGCTACGATCGGAAAGATCTTGCGTGGCAACGAGGAGGACATGACGGAGCCGACGCGGCTCGGGGTCAGGTTCGCGCGCGCGGTGTTCGCTCGCGATGCGGTCGCCTGCGACGAGGCGCGCGGCGAGATCGAACGGCGCTACGGCAAGCGCGCGGTCGTGTCGCTCGGACTCGCGATCTGCGCATCGCAGCTGTATCCGAGCTTCAAGTGGGCGCTCGGATTCGGCCATGCCTGTCAACGGCTCGAGGTCGAGGGCACGACGATCGTCCCCAAGCTCGTGCTTGCATGAGCGACGACTTCGAGCCCCATCGCGAGTTCTTGATGGGGGTTGCGTACCGCATGCTCGGGTCGTTCGCGGAGGCCGAGGACATCGTCCAGGACGCGTTCCTGCGCTGGTCGGCGGCGGATCGCGGCGTGGTCGAGCAGCCGCGGGCGTTCCTGGCCCGCATCGTGTCCCGGTTGTGCCTCGATCGCATGAAGTCGGCGGCCGCACGGCGCGAGCAGTACGTCGGCTTCTGGTTACCCGAGCCGATGGTCTCGCCCGCCGCGGATCCGCTGGCGTACGATCTCTCGCTCGCGCTGCTGCTGACGCTGGAGCGCCTGTCACCGCTCGAGCGCGCCGCCTTCTTGCTGCACGACGTGTTCGACATGGACTACGCAGCGATCGCGGAGACGGTCGGCAGTAGTGAAGCCGCGTGCCGGCAGCTTGCGGCGCGGGCCCGCGAGCACGTGCGCGAGGAGCGGCCGCGGTTCAGCGCGAGCGAGGAATCCCGCGACAAGCTTGCCGACGCATTTCAGGTCGCGATCGTCGCCGGCGACCTCGCCGCGATCGCGAAGCTCCTGGCCGACGATGCGATCTTCTACTCGGACGGCGGCGGCAAGCGCCGGGCCGCGTTGAAGCCGATCTACGGCAAGGACCGGATCCTCCGGTTCTTCGTCGGCATCGCGCGCAAGTCAACACCGGTCGAGCGCCTCGAGCGTGTCCAGATCAACGGCCTACCGGGCTTCCTCGTGCGGAGCGCCTCGGGCGTCGAGACCCTCGCGTTCGACATCGCAAACGATCAGATCGTCGCGATCTACGCGGTCCGGAATCCCGATAAGCTGCGGCACCTGAGCTGACGAGGACAACCATGACGCTCGTGATCCGGGAGGCGATGGCGGACGATGTCGCGGCGATCGTGCAGCTGGTCAATGCGGGCGGTCCGGAGGGCAAGCCGCGCCTCGAGCTGCCCGCGTAGCTACGGGCGAGCTATGGCGAGACGTTCGACCGGATCGCTGGCGATCCGAACGCCGGCCTCACGGTCGCGACGCTCGACGGGATCGTCGTCGGCACCTACCACGTGACCTACCTGACGTATCTCCACGCGCCCGGCCGGCAGGACGCCCAGCTCGAGGCGGTGCATGTCGCGGCGGCGATGCGCGGTCGCGGCATCGGCGAGGCCCTGATGCAGCACGCGATCGAGATCTCGCGCGCGCGCGGATGTCGCCGCGTGCAGCTGACGACCGACAAGCGACGCGACGCTGCGCACCGGTTCTATCGCCGGCTCGGCTTCGAGAGCTCGCACGAGGGCATGAAGTTGCCGCTGTGACGCGGGACTACCGGCGGGTCGACTTCGATCGTGCCGCACGAGTGGTACGCGGCGCGTTCGCGGTGCGCGAGTCCGCGGCGGAGCGGGCGCGGAACCACGCGGCGATGCCCTCGAGCTGCGGCTCGAAATCACCGGGCACCGAGACGTTGAGCGCGCCGGCACGCTTCGCGGTGCGGTTCTCGAAGTCGTGCGGCGTGCCACCGGGCGCGATCACCAGCGAGCCCTGCGGGGCGTCGATCCACGCGCCGCCGACGAAGAAGCTCATCGTGCCCTCGAGCACGAAGAACACGTCGTCCTCGTCGTGCTGGTGTGCCCCGGGACCGCGCGTATAGGGCTCGAGCCACCACTCCGAGATCGCGTATTTTCCGCGAGTCTCGTCGCCGTCGGCCTTGAACACCGCATGCAGCGGCCCCATCTCGTACGGGCGGCCCGCGTTGGGGGGCACGACGATCGGAGCACGGGGCTTCGCGCGCGGCATGCGGGGACTATAGCCGGTCGAGCGCTGCCAGCTGCGTGCGCAACGCGGCATCGAACAGCGCCGGCGCCTCGAGCATGGGGTAGTGCCCGTAGCCGGGGATCACGAGGTGATCGTAGTCGGCCAGGTAATGGCGGTTGGCCTCGCGGTCGTACGGATGCAGATCGCTCCCGATCCCACGGACAGGAACGCGCACGCGGCGCGCGGCCTCGCGGACGTCGAACCGGTACAGCGGCTCGAGCAGGGTGGCCGCGACGTCGCCCGTCGTCGCGAGGAACTCGTGGGTCAGCCGCGCGGACACCGCAGGCGGCGTGTTCGCCGAGAACAGAAATTTCGGCAGCAGCGTCTCGACGGCCTTCGGGTAATCCGCACGGTAGCCGGCGAACATCCCGTCGGCCTGCGCCGCGGAGGGCAGGCCGTCGAGGTTCTTGAGCGTGTCGACCAGGATCACGCCGACCAGGCGATCGGGATCGAGCTCGGGGCAGGCGGCGAGGACATACGCACCGGACATCGAGTGACCGACCAGCACCACGCGTGGGGCTGCGACGGCCTGCACGACGGCGGTGATGTCCTGCGCGTACGCGGCCGCGGTCCACGTCGTGCGCGTGCGCGACGACTGCCCGTGGCCCGCGAGATCGAGCGTGACGACCCGATGCGTCGGCGCGAACGCGTCGCGCTGATGGTCCCACCAGCGGAGATTTCCCATCCAGCCGTGGACGAACACGAGCGCCGTGTCGGCGTCGCCGGTGACCTCGTAGTGAATCTCGGACCCATCGGTCGATCGCGTGAACATCGGATCCGAGCTTGTCATGTCGTGGACCGCAGGCCGCCAGGTCGGGCACGATACAGCTGCATGACGATCAGCGCCTCGCGCCTCATCGACCAGCGGATCCGGGACCTCGACGACTGGCGCGGCGCGACGCTGGCCCGCATGCGCGGCCTGATCCGCGAAGCCGACCCCGAGATCGTCGAGGAATGGAAATGGCGCGGCACCCCGGTGTTCTCCCACGACGGGATCGTGTGCACCGGGGAGTCGTACGCGAAGGCCGTGAAGCTCACGTTCGCGCACGGGGCCCGGCTCGCCGACCCGTCGAAGCTGTTCAACGCCAGCCTCGAAGGCAACACGCGCCGCGCGATCGACATCCACGAAGGCGAAACGATCGACGCAAAGGCGTTCAAGGCCCTCGTGCAGGCTGCGGTCGCGCTCAACGGCTCGAAGGCAAAGCCCAAGTCCGCAGTGAAGCCGAAGGCGAAGGCGAAGAAGCGATGACGGCGCAGCCGCCACACCACGGCCCGCAACAAGGGGATCCTGCCCAACGGATCGCGAAACGCGCAGTCGCGCACGCCGTAGATCGGTGACTGCGCCGTCCAGTCTACAGCCTGCGGACGAACGTCCGCATGGTCTGGCCTGGTACGGTCTCGAACACAGTCGGCCGGGGAGCGCCTTCATCACCCGCGATGAAAACGAAGTTGTCTCCTTCAAGGTCGTAGCTCGCCGGCAGCAGCTTGCCCATGTCGGACCCGATCGAGTCGATCCAGGTGATCGACTTGGGACTCGTCGATGCATCGAGCATGAACGTGCCCGCCAACAACAAGCTGCCATCCACCGTGCGCACCGCAAACTGGTTGCCGACAAACGTTGTGAGCGCACCCGGTGCCCCATGGGTATCAGGTGGGTCGGATACGCCGTCGGCCTCCAGACCAACCTGCTCCCATGAGCCTTGCAGCGCGGCGAAGTCGCGTTCGGAATCGCTCAGCTGCGAACTGCTGATATTTGTGACGTCTCGATCCATGAATTGCCCGGCGAATATGCGACAGATCGGCAACGAGCTGCAGGTCGACGCGTCACGGCTGCTTGCGCGGGTGCTTCTTCGATCCTGACCGTCGTCAGATTTGTTCGATGCGATTGTTGCGGACGCCGTTCGTCGGATCCCAGTGGAACGTCAGGCTGAGCGAGCCGGACAGGGTCAGCGGCTCCGCGTACGACAGCCGCGACTGCTGCTCGTAGTCGAGCGGATCGATCAGCGTGATGTCGGGCGCGGGGAACGTCCGCTGCTTGAGCCTGAACTCGAGCGACAGATCGACATGGTCCCCGAGCTTGACCTCGATCTCCGGTGATACCTGCGCGCTGAACCGCCGGGTCGGGTGCAGCAGCTGCGCCTCGAGCTGAAGCTCGAGCCCGAGGCTGATCTTGTCATAGCGGACCGCCCCGATCGCGTTCAGCCCGTGCACCGGGAACGATGCGAAGCCCTCGCCGCGCACGTTGCGGACGTTGTAGCGCTCGGTCACCCAGCCGAGGCTGTAGAACACGCCGAGCCGGTTGCCGCGCGGGTCGTCGGGCTGGAACCGGTCCCACTCGAGCGCGGCGCGCGTCCGGTTGGTGTACTTGTACTGCCCCTTCGGGTCCTCGAAGCTCGTGAAGCTGCCGGCGCCGGCCGACCAGTGCTTGTTCAGGACCTCGATGAATTCGGCGCCGGGGCGGACGAACCACTGCTTGCTGTCGAGCGACACCAGCGTGCCGTCCTCGAGCATCAGCGGCGGCTGTCGGTTGAGCCCGGCGCTCGAGAACGCGCCGGCGAGCGCGCGCCGCTGCTTCGTGACCCAGCGCCCGACGACGTTCAGGTTGCCGCTCGCGGACTGGAACTTCTCGGTGTAGTTGCCGTTGGCCCCGATCTCGACCAGCAGGCCCCACGGCGAGCCCGCGCTCGCGGCGCCGGCGGTGACCTCGGCAGGCGCGGTCAGGGTGACCGCTACGGCGTTCGGGTAGCGCGCGGCGACGAACAGCGAGATCCCGCGCAGGAACGTCGGCTCGAGTTGCGCACGCTGCGCGTCGTCGGTGCCGCGCGAATCGACGTCGACCACGAGCTCGACCACCGGCGGCGCACCCGGCATCCGTCCGACGAACCGGAGGTTCACGCGGTCGACCAGCGCGACCTCGGTCGCGGTCGCGTAGACGACGACATCGGCGCCCGCGCGCGGCGAGGCGAGGAGCACCTTGTTGGCATCGACGAAGCCGAGCAGGAATGCCGGGCACATCTTGGTGCGGCCTTCTTCCTCGCATTCGATCGCGACGCGGACCGGGGCGGCACGCTGCGCGCTCGCGATGCCGGCACCGAACAGCAACCACAGGACGCACACCAGGGGACGCACCGACCGAGCGTACTGCACGGTTGCAGGACTTCCCAGCGAACGCAGGCTCGATGCGAGCGGCGAACCGAGCGCAGTTGGCGCGGCGTCAGGGCGTGCGCGACGAAGCTCGGAAGCGGTTCTGCGGCGCGTACGTGAAGGACACCCGCTTCGAGGAGGAGGTCCCGCCGTCGGGCGCGACGATCGAGGTCACGCTTCGCGGTGTCGAGAGCTTCCCCACGCGCTCCCGCTCAGTCACCGCGCAGGTAGCGCGCCGTGATCGAGGTCTTGCTGTTCGCCAGCGCGGCCGGCGTGCCTTCGAACATGATCTTGCCACCCTTGCTACCGCCCTCGGGACCGAGGTCGATGATCCAGTCGGCGTGGCGAACGACGTCGAGGTTGTGCTCGATGATGATCACCGTGTTGCCCGCGTCGACCAGGCGGTCGATGATCGCGAGCAGGTGGGTGATGTCGCTCATGTGCAAGCCGGTCGTCGGCTCGTCCAGGATGTAGATGCTGCCCTGCTTGTGGAGCTCGCTCGCGAGCTTGATCCGCTGGCACTCGCCACCCGACAACGTGTTCAACGGCTGGCCGAGGGTCAGGTAACCGATGCCGACGTCGCGCGCCGCGCGGAGCTTTTTGATGATGGGGCCCGGCTTCTTCGCCTTGGCGCCGGGACCGTCCTCGAAGAACGCCGCGGCCTCCGTGATCGTCATCGCGAGGAGGTCGCCGACGTGCTTGCCACCGAGCTTGTATTCCAGCACCTCGTCCTTGAACCGCCGGCCCTGGCAGGTCTCGCACGGCGTCTTCACACCGTCGAGGAACGCGAGGTCGGTGTAGATCACGCCGTGGCCGTTGCACGTCTCGCACGCGCCCTTGCTGTTGAACGAGAACAGCCCGGCGTCGACACCGTTGGCGTCGGCGAGCTCCTTGCGGAGGTCGTCCATCACCCCGGTGTAGGTCGCCGGGGTCGAGCGGCTCGACGCGCCGATCGCGGCTTGATCGATGACCACCGCCTCGGGATGTGCGGGCACGAAGTGGGAGTGGATGAGCGAGCTCTTGCCGGACCCGGCGACGCCGGTGACCACGGTCAGCACGCCGGTCGGGATGTCGACGCTGACATCCTTGAGGTTGTTCGTGCTGGCATCGGTGACCGCGAGCTTGCCGCTCGGCTTGCGCGGCGCGTCCTTGATCTTCGACGCCCGGAACAGGTGGGTCGCGGTCAGCGTCTTCGCCTTCTGGAGCTGCGCGTACGTGCCCTGGAACACGATCGTGCCGCCGCGGGTCCCCGCGTGCGGGCCCACATCGATGATGTGATCGGCGATCTTGATGACGTCGGGGTCGTGCTCGACGACGAGGATGGTGTTGCCCTTATCGCGCAGCGCGCGCAGGAGCTCGCCGAGCCGATGGACGTCACGCGGGTGCAGGCCGACGCTGGGCTCGTCGAAGATGTAGAGCACGTCGACCAGGCTCGAGCCGAGGTGCTTGACCATCTTCACGCGCTGCGACTCGCCGCCGGAGAGCGTGTCGGTCGGGCGCTCGAGGGACAGGTAGCCAAGGCCGATGTCGACCACGGCCTGCAGCCGCTCGACGAGCGGCCTGGTGATCGCTTGCTCGACCTTGCCCTCGAGCTTGGCCACCCACGGCAACAGGTCGCCGATCTCCATCACCGCGCAGTCGGCGATGTTCTTGCCGCTGATCTTGCTGGCGAGCGCGGCCTGGTTGAGCCGTGCGCCGTGACACAGCGCGCATGGTCCCATCGTCAGGAACGGCTCGACCAGCTTCTGCGTGCGCTCGGGCCGCAGCTTGAGGTCGCGCTTGATGTACGCGCGCTCGAACTTCGCGACGATCCCCTCGTAGCGCGCGTTGAACGGCTGCCCGTTGTAGGTGGTCTTGAACTTGCGCTCCGTGCCGTGGAGCAGCAGGTCCATCTCGTCCTTCGTGAACTTCGACAGCTTCTTCTTCGGATCGAAGAAGCCACACGCCGCATAGACGTTGGTCTCCCACGCCGCAAACATCGGGACGGTGATCGCGCCCTCGGCGAGCGACTTCGACTTGTCGAGGAACGCGTCGGCCTTGACGCCGAGCTTCCGGCCGAGCCCGCTGCATTCGGGACACATGCCCTGCGGGTCGTTGAACGAGAAGAGATTTGCGTAGCCCGCGTGCGGCTTGCCTGCACGCGAGAACAGCAGGCGCAGCACGGTGTAGATGTCGGTCACCGTGCCGACCGTCGAGTGCGAGCCGCCGCCGAGCCGCTTTTGATCGACGACGACCGCCATGTTCAGGTGCTCGATCGCATCGGCGGCGGGCGGCGGATACTTCGGTAAGAAGTTCCGGATGAACATGCTGAAGTTCTCGAACAGCTGGCGCTGCGCCTCGGTCGCGATCGTGTCGAACACGATCGACGACTTTCCGGATCCCGAGACGCCGGTGAAGATCGTGATCGCGCGCTTGGGGATCGTCAGGTCGACGCCGCGGAGGTTGTTCTCCCGCGCGCCGCGGATCTCGATACTTCCAGTCGGCATCGCGCCTACTTCTTCTTCTGACCGACGCGAATCATGTTCCCGGACGGGTCACGGAACGCGCAGTCGCGCATGCCGTAGGCCTGATCCATCGGCTCTTGCAGGACCTCGGCGCCGGTTGCGCGGATGCGCTCGAACGTCGCGTCGACATCGTCGCTCGTGAAGTTCACGCCGCGCAGCAGGCCCTTGGCCAGCAGCTCCGTCATCGTCTTGCGATCAACGGGCGAGGCGTTCGGGTCGGCGGCGGGCGGCTCGAGGACGATGCCGACGTCAGGCTGCTCCTTGGGGCCGACGGTGACCCAGCGCATGCCTTCGTACTTGACGTCCATCCGGACCTCGAGCCCGAGCGCATCGCGGTAGAACGCGAGGGCCTGGTCGTGATCGTGGACGGCGATGAAACAGTTGGAGAGAGTGATGCTCATGAAGGCACGCTAGTCGCGGCGGCGCGGAGTTGCTTCTTCATTCCTGATTTCTGACCGGTCGCAGGAAGATCTTGGCCACGCAGGGCGGGATGCCTGCGCTGTCATCGTGGGGCCGCATCCGGTAGCTGCTCGGACTCTCGCCGACCAGCTCGCTGAACCGGGAGCTGAACGAGCCGAGGGACGTGCAGCCGACCTCCATGCAGACCTCGGTGACCGACAGGTCGCCGCGGCGGAGCAGGGCCTTGGCCCGCTCGATCCGCCTCGTCATCAGGTAGTAGTAGGGCGTCTCGCCGAACGCTTCCTTGAAGCAGCGCGAGAAGTGGCCATCGGACATCCGGGCCGAGCGGGCGAGGGCAGGGACGTTCAGCGGCTGATCGTACTCGCGATCGATCAGGTCTCGCGCCCGCCGCAGGCGTACCAGCTCGACGATCGTCATACGTGACTGGATGATGCCACGGCGCTCAGACCTGGGCGACCAGCTGACCCTGATCGTAGAACCCCTGGCCCTCGACGTGCCACAGCCCGGTCGCCATCCGTCCCAGCACGGTCCACAGCGGCTCGAGGAGCTGCATCGCATCGGGTGCGGCATCGAGGATCTGCACGGCGAGCACGGCCTGGGTCCCCTGTACCCGCTGCGTCACCGCGGGTGCTCCCGCCGTTTGCAGCTTGCGGATCATGTAGTCGAGGTCATCCGAGAACATGTCGGAGCCCGGCTTGTTGATCTCGATCTCGGCGAGCAACTGGCCATCGCGTGACACCTCCCCGCCATCGATCTTGAACGCTGGATCTTCGGCGGTCAGTGATTTCTTGATCAGGTCGACGGCAAGGGTTCCATCGGCGAAGAAGCGCATGTACTGACCCACGGGCGGAGCATGCCCAGGATCGGATCGAGTAGCGAGCCTTTACAACCCCCTCGAACGCTCACGAGCGCTCACCGATCTCGCGCCCGTTCTCGAGCAGGGTGAATCGGATCAGGTAGTTGCCGTGCTTGCTCGATCAAGCGATCGGGTCGAGCGGTCGGCATCTCCAAAGATGAGAGCATCGCGGCATGTGTCGGGTGCTGTTGTTGTTCGCGCTCGCGTGCTCATCGCCGACATCGCAACCACCACTCGAGCCCGCGCGTCGACCCGAGGCCGAGCGACTCGAGCGCGGCAAGCCGATCGAGAAGACGATCCGCGCGGGCGAGGCGCACCGCTACCGGATCGAGCTCGGTGCCGCGATGGTCGCGACCGGCGTCGTGATGCAACACGGGGGCGACGTCGCGCTGACCACGTTCGATCCGCAGGGCGCGAAGCTCGCCGCGCTCGATCGCCCGACCGGCCCGGAGCGGTTCGCGCTCGAGAGCACCGCAGCCGGAGGCTACGATCTCGAGATCCGCGCCGCGAGCGCGGGCACGTACGAGCTGCGGGTCGACGAGCTCGTGACGTCGGACGCGCACGCCGAGAGCTTGATCAAGCAGCGCATCGAGAGCCCGCGCGTGCTCGAGCTCTGGCGCGCGGTGCGCAGCAAGCGTCGCGACACCATCGACAAGCTGTGGGCCAAGCTCCGCGGCAGGTCGCCGATCGTCGAGCCGTATCCGGGCGATGCCGGCAGCGTGCTGGTGTCGTTCGTGTTCCGCTCGGCGTCCCCGTACGTAGGCATGTGGGCAGGACCGTTGCTGCGCGAGCAACCGATGGTCCGGATCGGTGACTCCGATCTGTGGTTCCTCACGACCCGGATCCCAGCCGAGGCGCACTTCGACTACGCGTTCCTCGCCGCCGATGGCCCGCCGACGCAGCGGGTGCCGTACCGGCCGCGCGCCCAGCGGGGCCCGGATCCGCGGATCGAGCAGCGGGTGATCGATCCCAACAACCCGAGCACGCACGACGGGCAGTCGCGCGCGGACATCCCCGCGCCCCCGGTTCAGCCGTGGATCGTCGAGCGACCCGGCGTGCCGAAGGGCAAGGTCACACCGCTCGAGCTCGCGAGCGCGAAGCTCGGCGAGACCCGACGGTTCGGGGTCTACACGCCGCCGAACCACGACCCGAAGCAGCGCTACCCGCTCGTGATCGCGTTCGACGGCGAGATCTATGGCCTCGACCCGAAGCTCGTCCGCATCCCGCTGCCGACCATCCTCGACAACCTGATCGTCGCGAAGCAGCTCCCACCCGTCGTCGCGGTGCTGGTCGACAGCCAGGAGACGCGGTCGCGCGATCTGACCGGCTCGGTCGCGTTCGCGGCGTTCATCGGGGAGGAGCTGCTCCCGAAGCTGCGTGCCGAGTACCGCGCGGGCCTGTCGCCCGCAGACACGCTGCTGACCGGCTCCAGCGTTGGTGGGTACGCGTCGACGTTCATCGCGAGCCGGTACCCGAAGCTGTTCGGCAACGTGCTCTCGAACTCCGGCTCGTACTGGCTCCGGCCGGGCCAGATCGACACCGACGTGTCCGACTATGTCGAGGGCGGCGCGCTGACCCGCGAGCTCGTGCGGTCGCCCAGGCTGCCGATCCGGTTCTACCTCGACACCGGCATCTTCGAGTTTCACCTGCGCGACAGTAACCGCCAGCTGCGCGACGTCCTGGTCGCGAAGGGCTACTCGGTCAGCTACGCGG
>JBBJLY010000359.1:0-6898 GCA_037720695.1 Kofleriaceae bacterium
GCGATTACGAAGAGGCGGAGACAGACCTCGCGGTCGACTATCAGAAGCACGACCCGGGCACTGCTCTGCCGTGGGATCGCGCGCGCGCTCACCTCGAGCTGTCGCGTGCCTCGCACGGTCAGGGCGATGCCGCCGGTGCAGGCGCCCAGGCGGGTGCCGCGTTCGATGCCGCGCTCGTGGCGGCGGCGAGCGGGATGCGAATCGATCTCGCACTTGTCGAGGAGATCGCGGCCTGTGTCGTCGCGCAGGGTCGGGCGACCGACTGCCAGGCGACGCTCGAGGGCCAGACGCTCGCGGGCGATGCGCGCCTGGTCTCTGCGGCGCTGCTCGCGGCGCGTCACGCGGCTGGCGATTCCTCGATCAGCGACCGTGCGATCGACGCCGAGCTCGCGGCCGCGGCCGGCAGCGTGGCGATCCAGCTTCGGCGTCTCGAACGTCGCGCGCGCAAGCACGCAGGCGGTGATCGCGACGCGTTGATCGGCGAGCTCGCCGGGTTGATCGAGACCTCGACCAGCGAGGACCTGTCGGCCGCCGATCGCGCGCGGCTGCAATTCCTCTACGGCTCGCTGTGCGCCGACGATCCGAGCACGCGCGACCGCGCGGAGGATGCGTATCGGCGCGGCCTCGCGTTCCAGCCGGGTCACACGGGCGCCGCGTGCAGGCTCGCGCTGCTGATGCTCGATCGCGGCGACCAGGCCGGCGCGCTGGCCGAGATCGAGCGCGCGCTCCGGATCGACTCGAGCCACGGCCTCGCGTGGCGCAACGCCGCGCGCATGCTCGACGCGCAGTCGCCGAGTCTCGGGGTCGTCGTCGGACGGCTACTCGACGCGGCGAATCCCGGTGCAGGCAGTGCGGCGGCGAGTGTCGCGCCGCGGCTGGTCACCGCGACGGCCGAGGTCGCGCGCCACGACGTGCTCGCCGGTGTCTACGCGCACGGGCATCGTGTGAAAAATCTGCTGGGGATCATCGGCGCGCGAACGCGCTCGGCGCGCAAGCTCGCGGAGGGCGAGCTGCTCGATCGCCTGAAGGATCTCGAGACCGACGTGACCGCACTCTACGAGGAGTGGGCGCAGTACCTGCGATCGATGCAGGCACCGACGCCGACGATCGAGCTGGTCCCGCTGGCGCCGCTGCTCCACGAGGTCGTGGTCGCAGCGCAGGCGCGCACCCAGCAGATCCCGATCGCGCTCGATACCGGTGCCAGCTTGCCGGACATCCGCGGCGATCGCATGCTGCTCCGCGAGGCACTGCTGAACGTGATCTCGAATGCGGCCGAAGCGTGCGGCAATGCGGGGACGGCGGGCGAGGTTACCGTGCGCGTGCGTGCGGTGATCGCACCGGGAGGCGCGGCGCCGCTGGTCGAGCTCGAGGTCACCGACACCGGGCCGGGCATCCCGCGCGCGCACCTCGGCCGGTTGTTCGTGCCGGGCTTCACGACCAAGGAGACCGGCTCCGGCGTCGGGCTCGCGATCGCCGAGCGCGTGGTCGCCGCGCACCACGGCAGGATCACCGTCGAGTCGGAAGAGGGCCGCGGCACGATCATCACGATCACGCTGCCGACCGACAAGACCGGCATGCTATCGCTACCGCTGTGGACGGTGGCGGAGCGGGCAGGGCAGCTGTCGTGACGATCGGCACGATCGTCTGCGTCGACGACCAGGCCGAGGTCCGCCGGCTGCTCGGAGAGGTGTTCCGTGCGCGGGGCTCGAACGTCGTCAGCTTTGACGACGGCGAGGACGCGATCGCGTGGCTCAATGCCAACGACGCCGATCTCGCGGTGCTGGATCTCGATCTCGGCCCCGGGCGCCGCAGCGGCATCGAGATCTGTCGCGCGATCCGGACGCGGCTTCCGGACCTGCCGATCATCATCCTGACCGGCCACGGCACGATCGACGACGCGGTCGCGGCCGTGAAAGCCGGAGCGGTCGACTTCATCACCAAGGACCCGTACCTCGAGGACAAGCTCGAGATCTCGGTCGAGAAGGTCGAGCGCATCCTCCAGCACGCGCTCGACCGGAAGCGCCTCGAGGCCGAGAACCGCGAGCTCCGCGCCACCAACGAACGACTGCGCAAGGCGGCCGGCCGGCGGTGGCAGATCGTCGGCGACTCGAGCGCGATCCGGATGGTGATGACCAAGATCGAGAAGGTCGCGCCGTTACCCCGCCCGGTGCTGGTGCTCGGCCCGCGCGGCACCGGCAAGGAGCTGGTCGCGCGCGCGGTTCACACGTTGTCGCCGCGCGCCTCCGAGCCGTACATCACCATCAACTGCGCAGCCGTCGCCGAGAGTCTGCTCGAAAGTGAGCTGTTCGGACACGAGGAGGGCGCGTTCACGGGCGCGACCAAGCAGAAGGAAGGCAAGTTCGAGCTCGCCGACGGCGGCACGCTGTTCCTCGATGAGATCGGGAACATGTCCCTCGAGTTCCAGGCCAAGATCCTGCGCGTCCTCGAGTACCAGCGGTTCGAGCGTGTCGCCGGCTCGGAGTCGATCCAGGTCAACGTCCGCGTGATCGCGGCGACCAACTCCGATCTCAAGCAGGCGATGGCCGAGGGCAAGTTCCGCGCGGACCTCTACGACAGGCTCGCGTTCGAGGTGATCACGCTGCCGTCGCTGGCACAGCGCCTCGAAGATGTGCCCGTGCTGGCCGCACACTTCCTCGCGCGCTTTCGCCAGGAGGTCGCCGGCATCACGGTGCGCGACATCAGCGCCGGTGCGCTCGATCGGTTTGCGCAGTACGACTATCCGGGCAACGTCCGCGAGCTGAAGAACATCGTGGAGCGCGCGGTGTACATGGCGCAGGGCGACGTCTTGAACGAGGCCGACGTCGACGGTGCGCTGCCACCCGAGGCCAGCTCGGGCGCATCTGCCGGCGGTCCCGGCTTCGCCGACGACCCGCGGCGCCCGCTCGACGAGCGGGTCGAATCCTACGAGGCCTTCTTGTGCCGCGATGCGCTGGAGCGCACGCGGTTCAAGCAGAAGGAGGCCGCGGCCCTCCTCGGTATCACCTACGACCAGTTCCGCCAGCGCTACCGCAAGTACGGGCTGGGCAAGGACTGAGCTAAAGTCCCCCGCATGGGAATCTTCTCGAAGATCAAGTCCGGCATCTCGAGCAAGGCGAACGCCGCGATCGACAAGGCGACCGATCCCGCGAAGGAGCTCGACATGGCGATCCTCGATCTCGAAGAGGGTCGCAAGAAAGCGATGCAGGAGCTGATCACGTACAAGGCGACCGCGAGGCTGCTCGACGCAGACATGGAGAAGCACAAGGCCAAGGGCGTCGAGTGGGAGCGGCGTGCGATGGTCGCGATCCGCGCCGGTGACGACGAGGCCGCCCGGGTCGCGCTCAAGGAGAAGAAGGCGGCCGAGCAGGAGGCCGTCAAGATCGAGCGCGACAAGCACGAGGCCGCGAGCTACGCGATCCAGCTCAACAAGAGCCGCAAGGAGTTCGAGATCAAGCTGCAGATGCTGAAGCTGCGCAAGGGCACGCTGGCGACCCAGATCGCGAGCGCGCGCACGGCCAACGGCGATGCGTTCGGCAATGACTCGTCGGTGTGGGACAGGTTTCAGGCTGCCGAGGATCGGATCGATGCCGAGGCCGTCGAGTCCGAGGTCGACGCGGCGATGCGCGGCGAGGATCCCGATGGCCACCTGTTCGATGCCAAGCTCGCCGCGGCCGCGGGCAATGCGGGCTTGCTGCCGTCGCCCGATGGGCCCGAGGATGCGCTCGCGATCCTGAAGTCGAGGATGGCCACCGACAAGGCGGCAAAGCAAAAGGCGCTCGCGGCGGCGAAGCCGGAGGAAGGCAAAGCCGAGCTGAAGGCCGAACCCAAAGGCGAAGCCAATAAGTGACCCATCTCGTCACCACGATCGCGGGCGCGAGTGCCCACCCCAGCGACCCCGACGAGGCGCTGTCGACCCGGCTGCGCGACCTCGCGCTCGTCGAGCTCGACGCGCTGGTGATCGGCGGACGCGGCGATCTGATCGCGGTATTCGCCGACGATGTCGCCGATGCGCTGCGCGAAGCTCGCATCCGGATCGCCGGTTTGCGCGCGCAGCTCGGTGGAGCAGATCCTCTCAATGTGCTCGACGTCACCGTTCGCCAGCGCGCATCCGATGCGGGCATCGCGGGAGCCGAGCGCGTTCGCACCCGGTTGGTCGGGCAGGCCGATGCGGCACGCACCTTGGCCCGACTCGGCGACCTCGCCGCGGCGCTGGTGCCCAAGCTGTTCGAAGCCGACCGGCGCCGGGGCTAGTCCCAGGTGATCGTCTCCAATTTTGGACAAGTGTCAGAGCGGACCCAAAGCCCTGATCAATCCTGTTGTCCTATCCCCGGTCCCCTTATAGTGGCCCCGGAACATGGCTGACGAGGATCCAGACCTCGCCGGGGCGCGACAGGGAGATCGAGACGCTTTCGGTCGCCTCGTCCGGCGCCATCAACGACGCGTGTACGCCGCCGCCCTCCATATCCTCGGCAACCACAGTGACGCCGATGACGTCACGCAGGAGGCATTCGTCCGTGCCTACAAGGGCCTCGCGACGTTCGATGGTCGGGCGGATTTCTTCACGTGGCTGTACCGGATCACGGTGAACACCGCGCTCAACGCGCTGCGATCTGGCAAGCGCGGCAACGCGCTCGCGAACAAGGGACACACCGAGAGCGCGCATGTCGGTGGTCGACCCGAGTCACTCGGACAGCTCGCGCAGACTCCTGCGCACAAGGTGCAACACGCTGCGGAAGTCACGCGCGTGCTCGAAGCGATCGCCACGCTGTCCGCGCCGCTGCGCGTGACGCTCGTGCTCGCCACCGTCGAGGAAATGCCGCACAAGCAGATCGCCGAGATCCTCGACATTCCTGAAGGTACCGTTGCGTGGCGGGTCAACGAGGCACGTCGCCTCCTCAAACTCCGGCTGCAAGCGGCAGAGCCGGCCATGGTGGCGAAGTAGTCATGCCCAACCCGAACGACGACAACGACGAGATCGATCAGCTGGTCCGCGGTTCGATGAAATCCCTGGACGGTGAAACGCCAGCGGGTTATTTCGATGCCCTTCCTACACGGACGCTGGGGCGTCTGGAGGCATCGATGCAGTCGACGGGGCAGTCTACGGGGCAGTCTACGGGGCAGTCGTCGGGGCAGTCACAGGGATCCAGTTCGTCTTCGGAAGGTCATGCGTCGGGCGCGACCGGTGTTCCCCCGGGGGCAGGTGCCGCGGCCGAAGAAGATTCCGGGCTGCACGACATTCGCAGCCTCGCTAGCTCGCAGCGGATGCGGAACTCGTCACGTCGGATCTCGACGTCGCCGCCGACGGACGACAACATCCTCGCGTCTTCGTCGGCCGGCTGGAAAGCGGTCGCGCTTCCGCTGACCGAGACCGACCGCCGCACGCCGATGCCCGCCCCGGAGCCGCGTCGCGCGTCGCGCAGCTCGAAGCAGATGGCCGCTGCGATGGCCGAGCCCGCGCTCGGATCGGCGGACTCGCACACCCCGATCAGCACATTTGTCGCGAAGCGACCCGCTCGCCCCAGCAGGGCGCCGCTGTTCGCCACCGTCGGACTCGGGCTCGCCGCCGCGGCGGGCGTCGTGGTCTATGTCGCCAACAAGGATCAGTCGGCCGCGGATCAGACCGCGATCGCCACCTCGGCCAGCGGATCGAGTGCCGCACCAGGCGCGACGGTCACGCCGCTTCCGGATCCCGCACCGATCACGGCGCAGCCGATCGAAGGCGCCGCATCGGGCAGCGCCAGCGACGCCGTGGCCGCCCAGGATCCCGCATCGGCGCCGCCCGCGGCCGCGCCCGGAGCTCCAGACCAGGCGGTCGCCACCGCGCAAGGCGACCGCGGTGATCAGGGCAAGACCGTTCGTGGCAAGCCGAAGAAGGGCCGGGTCGAGCGCGACGTCGTCGCAAAGACGGAGATCCGCAAGCCCGAGATCAAGGCGCCGCTCGCCAGCGGTGCCGCGGTCGTCAAGACGCCGCCGCTGAAGGACAGCAAGGACGGCGAGCCCTCGTTCGAGGAGCTGCTGAAGGAAGCCAACATCCAGGACAAGAAGCAGGACGCTGCGCCCAGCCTCGAGAAGAAGTCCCTGACCGGGGCGGATATCACGAAGGGTATGCGGAGCGTCCAGCCCAAGGCGCAGGGTTGCTACAACGGCACCCAGGGCACGGCGGCGGTGAAGCTGACGGTCGAGCCCTCGGGCAAGGTGCAGAAGGTGTCCGTGACCGGCGCGTTCGCCGGCACCCCGGTCGCCGCTTGCGTCGAGAAGGCCGTCAAGGGCGCCACGTTCCCGGCGTGGGACGGCGGGCCGCAGAGCTTCGCGTACAGCTACCTGCTGTCCGAGTAGCTTGCCGGGGCTCGTCCCCGACGGGTAGGGTCGACCCTTCGTCATGAGGAAGGTCTCGACCGGTCGGTTCTTCGAGGATTTTGGCATCGGACAGCATCTGGTCCACGCCATTCCTCGCACCTTGCACGGCGGGGATATCGCCGCGTACATGGCGCTCACCGGGGAGCGCCATCCGCTGTCGTCGTCGACCGAGCTCGCGCGCTCGCTCGGCTTCACCCGCGAGGTGATTCCCGATCTGCTCGTGTTCCACGTCGTGTTCGGCAAGTCGGTGCCGGACATCTCGCACAACGCGACGGCGAACCTCGGCTACGCGGATGTCCGGTTCCTGCGGCCGGTCTATCCCGGGGACACGCTGGTCGCCGAGAGCGACGTGATCGGGCTGCGCGAAGTGTCGAGCGGCGATGCCGGCGTGGTCTACGTCCGGACACGCGGCACCAACCAGAAGGGGCAGGAGGTGCTGTCGTTCATCCGCTGGGTGATGGTGCCCAAGCAGGACAAGACGCAGGCCGTCGGCGCCAACACCGTCCCGAACATCCCTGCCGTGGTCTCGGTGGATCGGCTG
>JBBJLY010000141.1:0-21321 GCA_037720695.1 Kofleriaceae bacterium
AACGCATGCATCCCCGAGAACACGAGGTCGCCGACGAACACGACCTCCTGCACCCCGTCGACAGTCCAGTAGGTGTCGGCATGCGACTCGGCCGCACCGACCTCATGCGGGCGGAACACCAGCCCGCCGAGCTCGACCGCCTCGCCGTCGCGCACCAGGCGCGTCGCGAACGCCCGATGCTCGGGCCACTCGGCGCCAAACATCGGCCTCCACTGCTGCTCCTTTGCGGCGTCGTCCTTGCGGATCACGGCGTCGACCGCCGCGGTCGCGACCACGGGCACCTGCTGACCGGCGGTCAGGATTGCGACGCCATTGTAGTGGTCGGGGTGGCCGTGCGTCAGCAGGATGCCGAGCAGCGGCTTGCCGGTTGCCTCGATCCGTTTGCGCAACGCGCGCGCGTCGGACACCCGAAGTGTGGCATCGACGACCACGACGCCGCGCGGGGCATGAACGAGGTAGGCGTTTGCGAAGATGCCTTCACCCGGGCTCGACACCTGGTCGATCGTCGGCCTGGCGGGACCGGAGACGGAGGTCGCCCCGCAGGCGACGGTTGCAACGATTGCGATTCTGTACATGGCCACCAGCGTGGCCATCGCCCCGTGCGGTCACCAATTCGCCCGTCGAATTGGCCGCATTCACGGAGCCGATGAGGCCGACGATGACGACGATGACGACGATGACGACGATGATGGGCGCGCGCCGCGCTCGCGGAACTCGCCGACGATCGGCCCGAACACCGCGTCGTCGGGGATGTTCGCGAAGCTGTGCACCGCGCCGGTCCTGGCCCACGGGAAGCCCTCGGCGGTCGAGGTCTCGACGTACGGGACGAACCACTGCGCATCGTCGAGCATCGACGCGCGCACGTTGACCAGGTCGACCATCCCTTCCGGCCTCGTGAACAGCCAGCTCTTGCAGTGCGGGCAGTGGTGGTGACGACTCGCCCCGTGCAGGCCGCCGATCACGACCTCGCCCTCGACCTCGAACCCGGGGTCCGGCACCAGGATGCTGAGTGAGTACGCGCTGGCGGTCATCCGCTGACAGCCTCGGCAGTGGCACGCCATCGTCAGCAGCGGCGGCATCGTGATCTTCATCCGGACGCGGTCACAGCGGCATCCGGCATTCCAGGGCAGCTTCCAGTCGGTCATGTGGGCCGAGTCTCCCAGGACGCCCTCATTCCCGGGCGAGATTCGCCGCCCACGGCGTGGGTTTTCTGCGAATACTCCACCCCCATGAAGCTCGCATTTGTCCTCGGCCTCGCGCTGACGGCAGCCACCGTTTCCACTGCGCCCGCGAAGGGCCTCACGGTCGACGACATGCTGGCATTCCAGCGGGTCAGCGATCCGGTCGTCTCCCCCGATGCCAAGTGGATCGCGTTCGTCGTCCGCGACACCGACTTCGACGCCAACCGCGGTCGCACCGATCTGTGGCTCGCGAGCGCGGACGGCCAGACCGTCCGCCGGCTGACCTCGCACCCGGAGAACGACTCCGATCCGCAGTGGACGCGCGATGGCAAGTGGCTCTACTTCGTGTCGGCTCGCAGCGGCTCCTCGCAGGTGTGGCGGATCGCTCCAACCTGGGGCGAGGCGGAGCAGGTCACGAAGCTCGACACGGATCTCAACGGCTACAAGCTGTTCCCCGACAGCAAGCGCCTCGTGCTCGCGGTCGACGTGTGGCCGGAGGCCAAAACGATCGCGGACTCGATCAAGCGCGACGAGACCAAGGCGAAGTCCAAGGTCAAGGCACGGGTCTACGACCAGCTGCTGTTCCGCCACTGGGACCAGTGGGAGGACGGCAAATACTCGCACCTGTTCGTGTGGACCCCACCGGAGCTCGGCGGCAAGGCCAACGACGCGAAGGACCTGACGCCGGGCCAGACCACCGACTCGCCGACCCATCCGTTCGGCGGCATGGAGGAGGTCTCGATCGCACCCGACGGCAAGACGGTCGCGTTCGTCGTCCGCACCGGTGGCCGCGAGGTGTCGTGGCGCACCAACACCGAGGTCTTCCTGGTCGGCACCGCCGGCGGCAAGCCGACACTGCTGACCAAGAATCCGGCCTACGACTTCAATCCCACCTACTCGCCCGACGGCAAGTCGATCGCCGTCAACATGATGACGCGCGCCGGCTTCGAGGCCGATCGCCAGCGCATCGGGATCTACGACCTCGCGACCCGCAAGCTACGCATCGTCACCGAGGGCTGGGATCGCTCCGCGTCGACGATCACGTGGAGCACCGACGCCCGCACGATCTTCACCTCCGCCGACAACGTCGGCAACCACTCGCTGTTCGCAATCGATGTCGCGACTGGCGCGGCGAAGCCTGTCGTCGACAAGGGCAACAACGCGTCGCCGCAGGTGCTCGGCGATCGCCTGGTCTTCGTGCGCGACACGCTGAAGTTCCCGGCCGAGCTCTACACGGTCAAGCCGGACGGCAGCGAGCTCCGTGCGCTTACCAAGATCAACGATGCGCGAGTCAAGAAGATCGAGCTCGGCGACTACGAGCAGTTCTCGTTCAAGGGCGCCAAAGGCGACACCGTCTACGGCTACGTCGTCAAGCCGGCCGGCTTCCGCGGCGGCAAGGCGCCGGTCGCGATGCTGATCCACGGCGGCCCGCAGGGCAGCTTCGGCGACCATTTCCACTACCGCTGGAATCCGCAGACCTACGCCGGTCGGGGCTATGGGGCCGTGATGATCGACTTTCACGGCTCCACCGGCTACGGCCAGGCGTTCACCGACGCGATCAGCGGCGACTGGGGCGGCGCTCCTTATGAGGACATCATGCTCGGCCTCGATGCCGCGCTCGCGAAGTACCCGTGGCTCGACAAGACCCGGATGGCCGCGCTCGGTGCGTCGTACGGCGGCTTCATGATCAACTGGCTTCACGGCAAGACCGACCGCTTCAAGGCGCTGGTCTGTCACGACGGCAACCTCGACGAGCGGCTGGCCTACTACGACACCGAGGAGCTGTGGTTCCCCGAGTGGGAGCACAAGGGCCCGCCGTGGCTGAACAACGACTCGTACACCAAGCACAACCCGATCGACTTCGTGAAGAACTGGAAGACCCCCACGCTGGTCATCCATGGCGGTCTCGATTACCGCGTGGTCGACACCCAGGGCATGTCCACCTTCACGGCGCTGCAGCGCAAGGGCGTGCCGAGTCGGTTCATCCACTTTCCCGACGAGAACCATTGGGTCCTCAAGCCGCAAAATTCCAAGCTGTGGCACGACGAGGTGCTGGCCTGGCTCGACAAGTACACGAAGCGCTGACCCCTGCGGCAACCCGCCGCTGCGAACGCGCACGCCGTGCGAAACAGCTTTCGCAGCGTAGGCGGCGTGGCAGCTTCCCGCTTTGCGAGCTGATCGCAGACTCCGCTGATGGATGAGTCAGCGAGGCAGTGCCGCCGCTAGTCGATCCCGCGACAGATCAGGGGATTGTCCCCGTCTTCGGTGACGTAAGTCTCGCGCTTCCGCGGCGTCGGCTGCGGGGTTGGCGTGACGGTCGTCTTCTGTTGGTCGGGCTCCGGTTGCTCGTTCGGTTGCTGCTCTTCAGACATGGCGCAGGAGCTTGCAAACCACGTGCTATGCGAATCGCAGCCGGCGCGGAAACGCCATGTGCAATTCATCAAGATTCGTGAGCGCGGATGCGCGTTGCGCGACTCCGCACGCCCCACGGCTCCGATGTGGGTCACTGAAGCTGTTGAAATCGCAGGGATTGCTGGGGGTCTTGCGCTTGCACAACGGCGAGCGCATGAACATCAAGCAGCTAGCACTCGTGTTCGCACTCAGCGTCCCCGCGATCGCCGTCGCTGACGACGCGACCATGAAGAAGGACGCGCCGGCGACCAAGGAAGCCGCGCCGAAGGCCGCCGCGAAGCTCACCGACGCCGAGCTCCAGGCCGTCGGCCACGTCCATCACATCAACCAGATGGAGATCGAGATGGGCACGTCGGCGAAGAAAGTTGCCACGGCCAAGGTCAAGAAGTACGGCGCGATGCTCGTCACGGATCACACGAAGTCCGACAAGGACCTGACGGCACTGGCGAAGAAGAAGGGCGTCGCGAAGCTCCCCGATGCGCCCGTGCCGGCGACCGATGCCGAGAAGAAGGAGCACGAGGACACGATGGCGAAGATGGCGACCCTGAAGACGCTGAAGGGCGCCGAGTTCGACAAGATGTACCTCCAGATGATGGTCGAGGGTCACGACAAGGAGCTCGCGAAGAACGACACGCTCCTCGCCTCGGCGACCGATGCCGACGTCAAGGCGCTGCTCGGGAAGCGCAAGACCACGCTGCAGAAGCACGCGGACGGCGCGCGCGCGCTGCAGAAGACCGACACGGCGGCGACCACGAAGTAAGCTCGCGACCGCATCGCGCGACGCTGCTCTCCGGTGAGAGTTGCGGTATCGTTTCGATTCGCGCGATGGCCGCCACTCCCTCCGTCGAGGACCTCGCCCGCGAGAACCGCGAGTTGAGGTCGTTGCTGGCCCAGCTCGAGCGCCAGGCGATGGTGGTCCAGGCCTCGAACGAGGCGATCGTGTCGAGTGCGACCGACGGCACCATCGTGTGCTGGAACCTCGCCTCCGAGCGCCTGTACGGGTTCACGATCGGTGAGGCGATCGGACGCAGCGATCTCGAGCTGATCCCGTTCGAGCGGCTCGCCGAGCACACGCGCGCGGTCGACCTCGCGAAGCGCGGCGCGTCGATCGTGCTCGAGACGGTGCGTCGCAGGTGCGATGGCTCGCAGGTCGCGGTCGCGGTGACCTACGCGCGGCTGACCGACCCGAACGGCAAGCTGCTCGGCATCTCGACCATCGCCCACGCGATCAGCTGATCGACTCGCCCGCGATCAACTTCGCGAGCTGAAGCTCGTCGATCACGGTCACGCCGTGCTTCTGCGCGGCGTCGAGCTTGGTCTTGCCGGTGTCCGCACCGGCGACCAGGTAGTGCGTCTTCTTGCTCACCGAGCCGGCGACCTTGCCGCCCGCGACCTCGATCTTCTTCTGGACGTCACCGCGTGGTTCGCTCAGCGTGCCGGTCACGACGAGCGTCTTGCCCTTGAGCGGGCCATCGCTGGTCGTCGAGACCAGCTGCGCTGGATCGACGCCGCGCTCCGCCAGCTTGTCGAGCACCGCGGCCGCGTGAGGATCTCGGAAGAACTTGTCGACGTTCTCGGCGATCGTCTCGCCGATGCCCGCGGTCTCGAGCAACTCCGCGACGAACGCGGCACTGTCCTTGGCCGCGCAGGCCGCGCGCAGCGCGGACACGGTGCCGTAGCGCTCGGCGAGCGGACGAGCCAGCACGCTGCCCACGTTCGGAATGCCAAGCGCAGAGATCAGGCGGGCGCACGTGGCCTCCTGCTTCGCGGTCGCGATCGCGGCGACCAGGTTCTTTGCCGACTGCGCGGCGAATCGATCGATCCGCGCGACCTTCTCCCACGTCAGCACGAACAGGTCCGAGACGTCCTTCACGAGGTCGGCCGCGACCAGCGAAGCGACGACCTTCTCGCCGAGGCCATCGATGTTCAGCTGTCCGCGCGAGGCGAAGAACTCGATCGCGCCGAGCTGCTGATCGGGGCAGCCGAGTCGGTTCGGGCAGATCAGCGCGACCCGGCCGTCCTCGCGCTCGAGCGCGGTCTGGCAGGCGGGGCACTCCGTCGGCGGCTCGAAGGCGGGCCCCGGTCCCTTCTCGGTGACGCCGAGGATCTGCGGGATGATCTCGCCCGCCTTCTCGAGCAAGACGCGGTCTCCCCGACCGAGCCCGAGCCGTGCGACCTGATCCCAGTTGTGGAGTGATGCGCGCGACACCGTGGTGCCCGAGACATCCACAGGATCGAGCAACGCGACCGGTGTCACCGCACCGGTGCGGCCGATGTTGATCTCGAGGTCGCGCAGGACCGTGGTCACCTGGCGTGCCGGGAACTTGTAGGCGATCGCCCAGCGCGGGAACTTTGCGGTGGTGCCGAGAGCGCCACGCAACGCGAAGTCGTCGATCTTGAGCACCAGACCGTCGAGCTCGTAGTCGAGCGCGTCGCGCCGGTCTTGCCACGAGTGGACGCATGCGAGCAGCGACTCCCAGCTCGAGCCCGACGTGTTGTGCGCGGAGACCGGGAGGCCGAGGCGCTTGATCAGATCGAGCGACGCGAGGTGCCCCGGCGCGTAGCGCTCACCGTCAACCACCTCGTACAGGATGGTCCGCATCGGGCGCTTCGCGACCTCGCGTGGGTCCTGCTGCTTGATCGAGCCCGCCGCGGTATTGCGCGGGTTCTTGAACAGCTCCTCGCCCTGCTTCGCGCGCTCCTCGTTGATCGCGGCGAACTCGGCCTTCGTCATGTAGACCTCGCCGCGCACCACGATGTCGACCGGCTCGCGCAGTCGCAGCGCGACGCCCTTCACCATCTTCACGTTGGCGGTGACGTCCTCGCCGATCCGGCCATCGCCGCGCGTCGCGCCGAGCATCAGCAGGCCCTGCTTGTACGTCAGCTCGATGCCGAAGCCGTCGATCTTGGGCTCGACCGAGAACACCGGGATGTCGCCATCGAGCCCCCTGACCACGCGATCGTAGAACGCGCGCAGATCCTCCTCGTTGTAGGTGTTGTCGAGCGACAGCATCGCGAGCGCACGGGTGACCTTGGGGAACTCCGAGACCGGCGCATGGCCGATGCGCCGGGTCGGCGACCATGCGACCAGCCAGTCGGGATGTTCGCCCTCGATCTCGCGCAACCGGCGGGTCAGCTTGTCGTACTCGACGTCGCTGATCGTCGGGTTGGCGTCGACGTAGTACCTGCGATCGTGCTCGGTCAGCTCGTCGACCAGCGAGAGATACTCGGCGCGGGCGCCATCCGGCTCCATGCGCGCAGTATCCTAATCTACGTCGTCGAGATCGAGATACGATGGACGCTTCTTGCCCTCGGTGAACGCATCGAGCGCCGGCTCGGATGCCGCTGGCGCGCGGACATCGAGCTCGAAGTCGGCGCCGTCGTCGTCGTCGAGCTCGTCGATCAGCTCGACACCTTCCGAGTCGAGATCCGAGACGCGCACCGAGCCGAGCGCGATATCGTGCGGTGGGAGCGGCAAGCCGGTGTCGATCTCGTCGAAGTCCATGTCGTCTTCGAGACTCGGGACCGAGTACGCGAGACGAGGCTCGTGCTTGGTGCCGATGATGCAGCCGGCCTTGACCGTGACCTGGAACGGGCGGCCCGCGAAGTAGGCGTCGATCGCCTCCTTGATGTACCAGAACACGTCCTGCATCTCCTGGCCGCCGCCGGCGAGCTCCTTCCACTCGGGAAGCGGGCCGTACTCGATCACCGGTGCGAAGAAGAACTCGCGCGAGCTCTTGAACAGCAGCGAGAACTCTTCGATCTCGAGCCCACCAGAGAGCTGCGCGCTCTTCATCACCCGCTCGACGTGGTCCACCGTCGGGTAGCGCGCGATGTGGCGTTCGAGTCGCTCGAGCGCCTCGTGCTTGTCGTGCTTGATCAGCACCTCGCGATAGATGTCGAGGAACTCCTGGAACGTGCCCGATAGCGGAAGCGTGCAGCGGACCTCGCCGCCGAGCTTTGCCACGCGCGCGAAATCGCGGAGCGCGACCTCGAGGCTCGGCATCTCGACCAGGCCGAGATTGCACACCACCAGATCGTAGACATCGTCGGCGAACGACAGCTTCGGGACCGCGCTCTCGGTGCGGAAGAATACACCCTTCTTGCCGAGCGGCCCGAGGTCGGCGACCTTGCGGCGCGCGACATCCAGCATCGCGCTCGACGCGTCGATCGCGATCAGGCGGCTGCCTTCATTCATCCGGCGCAGGATCTCGATCGTCGGGTAGCCGGTGCCGCACGAGATGTCGAGCACCTGCCCCTTTTCGGGCACCGCGAGGTTGCGCAGCAGCATCTTGCCGAACCGCGTGCCCCACACGGGTGCGATCTCGTCATCGTAGATGCGAGCGAGCTTCTCGACCTTGAGTGTGCGTTTGGACTGGACCGTCACGAACCACCGACGACCCCGCCATTGTATCCAGCCAAGTGTCCGATTCCAGTGGCTTTTCGAGTCGCCACCCGCATGCGAAGAATTCCAGGTAGTTAGTGGTGGCTGTCGTCGCTACCCACATACAGCGTCTTACCGCCATCGACGAACTCGGCCGCCTTGTCCGCCATCCCGGACTCCGCCATCGCGCGGACCTCCTCCGTGATCTTCATCGAGCAGAACTTCGGTCCGCACATCGAACAGAAGTGCGCGCCCTTCGCCGCCGCTGCCGGCAACGTCTGATCGTGGAACTCCTTCGCGGTGTCGGGATCGAGTGAGAGATGGAACTGGTCCTCCCAGCGGAATTCGAACCGCGCCTTTGACAGCGCGTCGTCGCGGCGCTGCGCACCGGGATGACCCTTCGCGAGGTCCGCCGCGTGGGCCGCGATCTTGTACGCGATCACGCCGTCCTTGACGTCATCGCGATCTGGCAGCCCGAGGTGCTCCTTCGGCGTCACGTAGCAGAGCATCGCGGTGCCGAACCAGCCGATCATCGCGGCGCCGATCGCACTCGTGATGTGGTCGTAGCCAGGCGCGATATCGGTGACCAGCGGGCCGAGCGTGTAGAACGGCGCTTCCTTGCAGATTCGCTGCTGGAGCTCGACGTTCTCCTTGATCTTGTGCATCGGGACGTGGCCCGGGCCCTCGATCATGGTCTGGACGTCGTGCTTCCACGCGATGTCGGTCAGCTCGCCCAGCGTGTCGAGCTCTGCCAGCTGCGCGCGATCGTTGGCATCGGCATTCGAACCCGGACGCAGGCCGTCGCCGAGCGAGAACGCGACGTCGTACTTCTTCATCACCTCGCAGATCTGCTCGAACTCGGTGTAGAGGAAGTTCTCCTTGTGGTGCGACAGACACCACTTCGCCATGATCGAGCCGCCGCGCGACACGATGCCGGTCACGCGGTTCGCGGTGTACGGGATGTAGCCGAGCCGGACGCCGGCGTGGATCGTGAAGTAGTCCACGCCCTGCTCGGCCTGCTCGATCAGCGTCTCGAGGAACAGCTCGATCGTCAGCTTCTCGGGGTCGCCGTTGACCTTCTCGAGGCACTGATAGATCGGGACCGTGCCGATCGGCACTGGCGAATTGCGGACGATCCACTCGCGGGTCTCGTGGATGTTCTCGCCGGTCGACAGATCCATCACGGTGTCGGCGCCCCACTTGACGGCCCACCGCAGCTTGTCGACCTCCTCGCCGATCGTCGACGACACGGCGGAGTTGCCGATGTTCGCGTTGATCTTGACCAGGAAGTTCTTGCCGATGATCATCGGCTCGGTCTCGGGGTGGTTGATGTTGGCCGGCAGGATCGCGCGACCCAGCGCGAGCTCGTCGCGGACGTGCTCGGGCGTGCAGCTCTCGCGGATCGCGACGAACCGCATCTCCGGCGTGATGATGCCGCGCCGGGCGTAGTGCATCTGCGATCGGTTGCCGGTGCCGTCGATCGTCTTGTCGGCGAGGCGCGCCGCGATCCACGGCGCGCGCAACTTCGGCAGCCCGTGGTGCGGATCGATGCCCTGCGGGCCGGACGTGTCGTAGACGTCGAACGGCGGCTCGCCGCCCGCGAGATGGATGCGGCGGACCGGCACGCGGAGCCCGTCGGTCTCGACGAACACCTTCTCCGAGGCCGGGAAGCCTTCCATCCCGGGCAGGTTCGCGACTGGATCCTTGGTCACCGTGGGAAGCGACCGCTTGCCGTTGCCGTTGCCATTACCGTTGCCGTTGCCACTCATCGTGTTCTCCCTTCGCGCGCATTACCGCGATCAGGTTCTGGGGTCGTGCAGCTGCACCTCTCAGCCTCGCGTCGCGAAGCTCCCCCGTTATGTGTCAGTTCGCGGGGACCCTACCACATGCGCTCGGGGCTGCCCGCGCGGTGCTCAGAACGCGTCGAGGGACGTGAACGCATGGTCGAGCGCATCGATCATCTGCTCCGCCGTCCCGAACCGCTCCTCGGGATCCTTGCGCAACGCCCGGTCGAGCAACTCGACCAGCGCGGGCGTGCACCACGGCGCATCGCACATGACCTCGCGCAACGACGGTAGCTTTGCCTTCGCGTGCAACCGCATCATCACGTACGGATCGGGATCGCGAAACGGCGGCGCACCGGTCAGCAGCTCGAACAGGATCACGCCGACCGCGTAGAGATCTGCGCGGCCATCGACCGGCCGGCCGAGTGCCTGCTCGGGCGCCATGTACGCGGGCGTCCCGAACACGAGCCCGGTCTTGGTCAGCGCGCCGGCGCCGAACGCCGCCGCGGCGTCGCCCAGCAGCTTGACCAGCCCGAAGTCGATGATCTTCACGCGCTCCCAGCCAGCCATCGGCGCGAGCAAGATGTTGTCGGGCTTGAGATCGCGATGCACGAAGCCGCGTGCGTGCGCATGACCGACGCCCTCGAGGATCTGGCGCGTGAACACCAGTGCCTGGCGCGGCGCGAGCCGTCCCGCGGCGACCGCCTTCGCCAGCGTGCGCCCCGCCACGCGCTCCATCACGAGGAACAGATGGCCGGCCTCGACGAACACGTCGTGCGCCGCGACCAGCGTGGGATGCTCGAGTAACCGGAGGGCGTTGGCCTCGCGCGCGAACCGTCGCGTCACCTCGCCCGACGGATCGACGTCGACCACCGGCGACTTGAGTGCGAACCGCTGCCCGGCAGCATCCTCGACCTCGTAGACGCCACCCATGCCGCCGCGGCCGATCGTGCCGACCACGTGGTACGCGCCGATCCGTGCACCGATCTCGATCGCGGGAGCCGCCACGGTACGCAGCTTACCAACCGAACGGCGATCCCGAGCATCGAAGTGGCGTGCTACCACTAGCCATGGACAAGCTGCCCGTCGTCGGGAACGCGCAACCCGAAGTGCTCGACCTGATGCCCGACGAGCTCGAGGCCGGGATCAATCGGCTGAAGACCGAGCGCAACGCGGTGATCCTCGCGCACTATTACCAGGAGTCCGAGATCCAGGACCTGGCGGACTTCGTGGGCGACTCGCTGCAGCTCTCCCAGGCCGCGGCCAAGACGCAGGCCGACGTCATCGTGTTCTGCGGCGTCCACTTCATGGCCGAGACCGCCAAGATCCTGAACCCCGACAAGGTCGTCGTGATCCCCGATCTCGCTGCCGGCTGCTCGCTCGCGGATGGTTGCCCGGCGCCGGTGTTCCAGAAGTGGCTCGAGCAGTACCCCGGCCACACCGTCGTCAGCTACATCAACTGCTCGGCCGAGGTGAAGGCGCTGTCCGATGTCATCTGCACGTCGTCAAATGCGGTCAAGATCGTGAAGGCGCTCGGCGACCAGAAGATCGTGTTCGCGCCCGACCGCTACCTCGGCGCGTTCGTGGCCAAGCAGGCCAACCGCCCCGACATGATCAAGTGGGAAGGCACCTGCATCGTCCACGAAACGTTCAGCGAGCGCCGCCTGCTCGAGCTCGTGGCCAAGCACCCGGACGCCGAGGTCATCGCGCACCCGGAGTGTCACGAGGGCATCCTCCGCCATGCGGCACACGTCGCCTCGACCAGCGGCCTCATCGACTACGCGAAGAACAGCCCGAAGCAGAAGTTCATCGTCGCGACCGAGGCCGGCATCCTCCACAAGATGCAACAAGCGGCCCCCGGCAAGACGTTGATCCCGGCACCACCAGATGACGAATCCTGTGCCTGCAACATCTGCCCTCACATGCGCCGCAACACGCTCGAGAAGCTCTACCTGTGCATGCGCGATCTGACGCCACAGGTCGACGTGCCCGAGGTCGTGCGCGTCAAGGCGCTCAAGCCGATCCAGCGCATGCTCGAGATGTCGGTGTGAAGCTGGTCCTCGTCGTCGCGCTCGCAGCGTGCGGGCGCAGCGATCCGGCGCCAGCCCAGCCCGCTCCTGCGATCGTGACCGACGCGCTCGCGTGGGATGCCGCGATCGCGGCGCCGATCGTGCCGCCGGCCGCGCGCGAGCTCGTGCTCGCGATCGTGCCCGACTGGACCGCGACCACGGCGACCCTGCGCCACTATCGTCGCGACGGCGCGGACTGGAAGCTCGTCGGTGAACCGTGGCCCGGCGTCGTCGGTCACGGCGGCACCGGCTGGGGCGTCGGCCTCCATGGCGCGGGCGCACCCGCGGGTCAGGGCGGCCCGATCAAGCGCGAGGGCGACGGCAAGTCGCCGGCAGGTGTGTTCGCCCTGCGCGGCAGCTACGGCTACGCGAAGGCCGCGCCAGCAGGCACGCAGCTGCCATACACGCCGGTCAGCGAGCCGTGGAAGTGCGTCGACGATCCGGCGTCCCGGCACTACGACACGATCCTCGATCGCCGCACCGTGGAGGCTGACTGGAAGTCTGCCGAGGACATGCGCCGCCGCGACGAGCTCTACACGTGGACGATCGACGTCGCCCACAATCCGCAGCACGTCCCCGGCAACGGCAGCTGCATCTTCCTTCACGTGTGGCGCGGCGCGAAGTCATCGACGACGGGCTGCACCGCGATGGATCAAGGCAAGCTCGCCATGCTGCTCGCCGATCTCGATCGCGAGACGGTCTACGTCCTGCTTCCGCAGCCGCAGTACGACGCGGTCGCGAAGCGCTGGGCATTGCCCGCCCTCTGAGGTCGCCCCGCACCCACGACTCGCGGTAGATGAGTCCGGTGAACTGGGACAAGATCGAAGCCTATATCGACGCGAACATGGGCCCGTTCCTGGTCCGCCTCAGTATGGCCGTGTTCGTGGCGATCGTCGTCTACGTCGGTGCTCGGATCGCGGGCCGCATCGTCATCCGCGCGCTGCACGCGAAGTCTCAGCGGGCCGAGACCATCGCGCCGATCTTGCGTGCGGTCATCGTGCTCAGCGGCACCCTCGCCGCCATCATCATGGCGCTCGCCCAGCTCGGGATCGACGTCTCCACCGTGCTCGCCGGCGCCGGCATCATCGGGCTCGCGATCGGGTTCGGCGCCCAGACGCTGGTCAAGGACTGCATCAGCGGCTTCTTCCTGATCCTCGAGGACATCGTCGAGGTCGGGGACCTGGTCGACATCGACAAGATCGTCGGCGGTCGCGTCGAGAAGGTCGGGCTGCGCGTCACCAAGGTCCGCGAGTTCAACGGCAAGCTCTGGTACATCCCGAACGGCTCGATCGCGAGCGTCGGCAACTTCAACCGGACCTTCAACCGCGTCGTCGTCGATGTCGGGATCGCGTACGAGGCCGACGCGCGTGAGGCCCTCCGCGTGCTCGACAAGGTCGGTGCCGAGTGGGCCGCCGCCAATCCCACGCAGGCGCTCGAACCGCCGGTCGCGCAGGGCGTCCTCGCCCTCGCGGACTCCGCCGTGATGCTCCGCCTCGTCGGCAAGGTGGCCGCCGGCACGGCGTACGTCGTCGAGCGCGAGCTCCGGCTGCGGATCAAGGAGGCGTTCGACGCCGCATCGATCGAGATCCCCTACCCGACCTCGGTCCAGTACGAGCGCTCGGCACCGGACGCAGAACAGGCCCGCCCGGCCACGCCAGACGAGCCCGTGACCGAGACGTCGCCGCGTTAGCGCCGGCGGCGGCGCAGCGTCAGCATCGTCGCGAAGAACAGCAGCAGCGAGCCGACCGCGCCCTTGTCGGAGCCGGTCGAGCAGCAGCCGCCGCCCTCGCCGTCGTCGTCACCGTCGGTCGGGTTCGTCGGATCGGGATTCGTCGGGTCGGGCTCGAGGTCCGGAACCGTGACGGTGATCGAGTCGCTGGTCTCGTTGAACGCGTCGTACGCGGTGGCGGTCACCGTGTGCGTACCGGGCGCGAGCCCGGCGAGCGTGGTGAACGCGTACGGCGCGGTCTTGTCAGAGCCAAGCGAGGTCCCGTCGATCGCGAACTCGACGCTGAGCACGGCCTTGTCGTCGGCCGCAGTCGCCTCGATCGTGAAGCCCGCGGCGACGGTCGTGCCGTCGCCCGGTGCGGTGATGTCGATCGTCGGCGGGACGGCATCCGGTGCCGGCCTGGTGCCGACACCGACGGCCGCCCACGCGGTACCGACGGCGCCGACGGCGCTCGGATACAGCTCCCCGGCGACTTCCTCGAGCTCGGTCCGCGCCTGCGCGAACGTCGTCTCGGCCGTGAAGTAGCCCATCGTCAGCGCGCGGAAGAAGCTCTTCGACGCCTTCTCCATGCCGATCGCAGGCACGTCGTAGGTCGTCTTGTTGCGCGGGTGCTTGCCGCCGGCGACGCTCAGGTAGAACGCGAGGTTCGCGATTCCCGAGTTCAGGTGCACGCCGCCCGAATCTTCGGTGCCGGTGTAACGCTCGGCGTAGAAATCACGCGAGCCGCCCAGTGCCGGCGGATAGAGATCCTTATCGAGCGTCGGATTGTTCATGTAGCGCAGCGCATCACCGGCCGTCGCTGGCGTGAAGATGTCCTCGCCAACGAGCCAGGTGTTCGCGCTGATCGAGCCCGCTTTCCAGGACTCGCAGACCGACGCGATGATGTCGCTCATACCTTCGTTGAGCGCGCCGGACTCGTTCATGTACGTGAGGTTCGCGGTCGCCGACGTCACGCCATGGCCGAGCTCGTGCGCCGTCACGTCCAAGGCCTCGGCGAGCGGCGAGAACATCCCGTCGGGGTTGCTCTGCGAATCGTAATCGCCGTCGCCGTACAGCATCTGAGTGCCATCCCAGGCGGCGTTGTTGGGCGTCGCGGAGCCGGGCAACCCGAACTGGAGGTGCATCACCGACTTCAACAAGCCACCCGAACCGTTGTACGAGTCGCGGTTGAACAGCTGCTTCAGACAGTCATACGTGGTCCCGGTATGGTTGTACGCAGCCATTGCAATCGCGTCCGCGCTGGGAGGCGCGGACTCGGTGCCGATCTCGACATCGCCATAGGCCAGCGGGTAGTAGCCTGGCCCGCCGAGGAACGAGCCATCGACGATCGTACGGCTCTTAGCGGTCTGGATCTGCGGCCTCCGATGCACCACGCGGCCGGACGTCGCATCGACATAGACGATGTCGCGGATCAGCTCTTTGCGGGCCTTGACCTCGATCTCCCAGACGAGGTGCATCGATCCGGTACCATTGATGACGTAGACGAGCTCGGCCGAGCCGGCATCGGACTCACCGCGGGTGGTCGTGGCGCGCGCGGTATCCGCAGCGCTCAGGGCCGTCACGGTTGGGGTTGCCGGGAGCTCCGCATCCCGGATGGAACCATTCACCGAGCGAACCTTTCCATTCGCCTGGAGGTGAACGACGAGCTCGCCGCCGACCACCCGCAGCCCATTCTTTTGCTGCGCGTAGTGGACGTGGGTCATCCCGAGCTCGTCACGCTGGACGCGCTTCGCGACGAGGTCCGACGGGGGAACACGGAACGCAGCCGCGATGCCGGGGAGCACGTTGTCGAGCGCGCTGGCGCTCGCGACGTCGGTGATCTGACCGGAGGCCCGGCCGAATGCACCACGCACGTAGTACGGAGCGCCGTCCTGCCCGACCTCGACACGGTCGTACTTGACGGTGCGCTGCTGCGGCTGATGGGTCTCGTCGGGCGCGGCGCAGGCAGTCAGTGCCGTCAACGCGATCGCCCACTTCTCGATCGACTTTGAATACATGAAATCCCCCAAGCGGACGTAAACCCGGTCGCGGTGCGAGCGCAATAAACATCTTCTCCAATACACATCCTTCACAGTGAGAGGTAGGACGTGGACGTACTCGCGATCATCGATCGGTGCGCGTGACGTGCAACGCGTTGCACTACGAGTCGCGTAGAGTGCGGTCGATGTCGGACTCGATCGTTCCCGCGCTCGCAGGCGGAGCCCTGATCGGACTCGCCGCGTCGATCGCGCTCGTCGCACACGGACGGATCGCCGGGATCAGCGGCACGCTCGGGCGCGCGATCACGACGCCACGCGACCACGGTCAGCGGTTTCGCGTGCCATTCCTCGGCGCGATGATCGCCACCGGGATCATCGCCGCCCTGATCTCACCTCGCGCGATCGGCGCGCCGATCCGGGGCGTCGCGATGCTCGCGCTGGCGGGATTGCTCGTCGGAGTCGGCACCACGCTCGCGAACGGCTGCACGAGCGGCCATGGCGTGTGTGGGCTGTCGCGCGGCTCGCGGCGGTCACTGGTTGCGGTCGTGACCTTCATGGTGACCGCGGCGGTGACGGTCGCGCTGTTCGGAGCGCAGGCGTGAAGGCGATCGCGCTCGCCATCCTCGCGGGTGCGCTGTTCGCCGTCGGCCTGGTCGTCTCGGGGATGACCACGCCCCGGACGATCACCGCGTTCCTGGATGTCACCGGCGACTGGGACCCGACGCTCGCGTTCGTGATGGCCGGCGCGATCGGGGTCCACGCACCGCTCGCGTGGCTCGCGCGGCGCCGCGAGCGCCCGCTGTTCGATACCCGGTTCTACGTGCCGGATGGCCGGCGCATCGATGCGCCACTCGTCGGCGGCTCGATCCTGTTCGGGATCGGCTGGGGGCTCTCTGGCTACTGCCCGGGGCCTGCGCTGGTCTCGTTGAGGGCTGGTGCGATCGAGGTGATCGTGTTCATGGGGACCGTGATCTCAGGCACCTTGGTAACGGTGGCCCTTCGTCGGCGAGGATGATGGGAACCGCAAGCACCTGCCTTGTAGTTTCTTAGCAACCGTCTGATTCTTGGTTCGAGTGGACACGCGATGGTGAAGCAAGATCCTACACACACGACATCCGATCCCGCGCGGCCCCTCTGCGGAGTCATGTGGAAGAACCCCGTGCCGTTCGATCGTCGGCTTGTCTGGCTGGCGCTGATGACCATCAGTGGTTGCCTGACGCGCAACCCTGCAGTTTGCTGCGAGACCGAGGGTGAGTGCGAAACGCTCGGTTTCTCGGACCCAGCTCCATGCAAGGTCGGTCTGTGCGTCGCAAACGCGTGCGTGGACGAAGGCTGTGACGGTCCCGAGGACTGCACCGATCCCGGGCGCCCGATCTGCGAAGCCTCGCATTGCATCGTGACGCCGCCCCCCGCGACGCCACCGGGTTGTTCGATCACCGGAGGCGAGCGAATTGTCTTTGTCTCTGATCGTGATGGAGATCAGGAGATTCTGGCGATGCCTGCAGACGGCGGCGCGGCCACCAACTTGACCGACAACGTGGTTCCCGACTTCGGCCCCCAGGCATCCAGTGACGGATCTGCGATCGCTTTCCTCCGTGAAGAGGGAAAACTCGACGTCATCATCGCCGACGCCTTCGGAGCAGACGCCAGGAACGTCAGCGACGATTTCAATGCGGAGAGCAGCGTGCGGTGGTCACCGGACATGACCAGGCTTGCGATTAGCGCGATTGACATCAACGGCAACGGCGTCGTCTTGGCGATGAATTCGGACGGAACGGAACGCGTTGGTCCAGTCACGCTTGCTACGAGCGATAACTACGACGTTGGTTGGTCGCCCGACTCCGCACGCTTATCCTTCGGGACCGCTCGATTCCAACCTTCCCCGCTGTTTGGTGTGTGCACGGTGGCGCGGGACGGAACGGATCTCATGTGTCCGTTCAGCAAGGCCTGCAAGACACCTGTGTGGTCTCCTGCAGGTATCGACATTGCCGCTTCATCTCTGGGCGGTGGAGACCCCGGCACTGCCCCCATGCAAATTTGGACCACCCGCACCGACAGTGGATCCGATCGGCAGCTGACTTCGTTTGCCAGCGGAGACTCAACAGAGCCAGCGTGGTCCAACGATGGTCAGCAACTGGCTTTCGTCCACGAGGGCGACATCTGGACCATGGGGCGAGACGGATACAACGAGCGAAATCTCACGATGGACGGACTGAGCAACGCGCACCCCCGGTGGTCAGCTGACAACAACTCGCTACTCTACGAGAGTGTTCGCGGCAGCAAGCGCGAGGTTTTTCGAATCGGTGCCGATGGATCCAATCCGACGAACCTCACGAACGACGGGGCCGACGACCACAGTGCCGAATGGGCGCGGTGCCCGTAGGCTCTCGTTCAATGAGCTAGTAGCTGCCCCCCGCGTTCGCCACCGGTGACACCTCGAGCGTCGCTTCCGAGCCATCGAGCGAGTACAGCGTCACCAGCTCCTTGCGGCCGCGGATCTCGGCAGATGCCACGCGGGCCCCGCGGCGGTTGTCGCCGAGCTGGGCCCAGGTGGTCTCGCTGATCAGGACATCGATCGCGTGCTCCTTCGTGAGGCCCTCGATCCGCGACGCGACATTCACCGCGTCGCCGATGATCGTGTACTCGCTCTGGAGCTGGCCTCCGAGCATGCCGGCGGCGACGGTGCCGGTGTGGATGCCGATGCCGACGCGCATCGGGGGCAGGCCCTGGGTCTCGCGGTGCTGGTTGAGCTCGCGCAGCGCGCGGCGCATGTCGCGGGCGGCGCGGACGGCACGCACGGCGTGATCGTCGAGGCGATCGGGGACGCCCCAGAATGCGAGCATGCCGTCGCCGAGGAACTTGCCGACGACGCCGTCGTGACCCTTGACGATCTGGGACATCCGGCCGAAGTAGTCGTCGAGCATGCGCAGGAGCTCGCTCGGGCCCATGCCTTCGGACATCGTGGTGAAGCCGCGGATGTCGCTGAACAGGACGGTGACCTCGCGCTCGACCGGCGCGAGGGCGCCGGGGCCGATCTTCATGATGCGCTCGGCGACCTGGCGCGGCAGGAAGCGAGTCAGGTTGTCGCGCTGGCGCAGGCCGCGGAACATGCCGGAGACGGCACGGTTGGTGAGCCCGATGATGAGCGCGAGGCCCGCCATGCCGGCGACGATGAAGATGGTCGAGAACGTGAGTAGCGTGTGGCCGTACCAGGCGGCGATGCAGTAGCTGGCGATCGCGAGGGTGGCGGAGAACGCGACGTGGAGCACGCCGTAGCGGGCCACCGCGAATGACATCAGGATCGAGGCGGCAATCACGTGTTGCCCCGACTCGAAGCCAACGCCGCGCTGCATGTCGATGATCGCCATCGTGGTGATGAACGTGTAGTCGACGACGGTGAGCGCGAGCGGACGCAAGCGGGCGCGTCGCGGGATCGCCGTCGCGCGGCGCATCAGGATCCACAGCGTGACGACCGCGAACACCATGTAGGTGGCGCCGACCACGAACTGGGCACGGTCGGAGCGCTGGCCGGCGTCGAGATTGGAGACCAGCGCGAAGCTGGTGACCATCGCGATGCGGGCGATCGCGGCGCGCCGCTCGCCGAGGAGCGCGCCCTCGGCGAGCACCTCGGCCTCGTTGCGCGCGGCCTCGAGTGAGGCGATCTCGGTGCCCTGGGTCGCGCTCACGGTGTTCAGCGTATCTCGTTTCTCAGTCGCGTCCTCGTTCGCCTCTGCCCGCGCGTGTGTCTCCGAGGATTTGACAACCAATGTTTTCGAAGCGCAATTTCACCGGCATGAGCGTAGAGGCTGAGCGCTTGTTACAAGCGCTCGAGATGTGGGAGGACGGCGTCGAGCTCATGAGCGAGTGCTTGCGCCGCCGGATGCCCCACGCGTCAGAGCTCGAGCTTGCGCTTGCGCTCGACCGCTGGCTTGCTGGTCCCGATCCTGCCGACCAGGACTGTGTGGTCAGAGCGCCGGACGGACGGTGAGCCAGCTCGCCGAGACGCTCCGCGCGTTCGTGTCGGTGGTCTCGCCGGGGCCGTTCGCGCTGGTCGGTGGGTTAGCGGTTTCTGCGCGAACCGAGCCTCGATTCACGCGTGATCTCGATTTTGCGGTATTCGTGACGATCCCGAACGTGCCGTGTTCGCACTCCAGCGCCATGGCTTCGTACAGCAGCTGCTTCTGGACGACTGAGGGCGTTCAGCCGACCGTCATCCGACCGCCATCGCGCAGCGCCTGCGGGATCAGCGAGCTCGGCTCGGACGTGGTGACCATCCACAGCTGGTGCGCGGCGCGGGTGACGCCGATGTGGAGCAGGTGGCGCGCCCAGTGCTGGTCGGGGTAGCTGGCGGCGTTGACGTCGACCATCACGACGTAGTCGAACTCGAGGCCCTTCACCTGGGCGACGTCCGTGACGTCGACGCCGGGCTGGAAGTTGAACTCGTCGCGCCGGACGCGGCGGAGTGCGGGGACCTCGGCGCGACGCAGGCCCTCGAAGTAGGCGTCGGCCTGCTCGGGATGGCGCGAGATCACGGCGCACGAGGCGGTGGGCTCGCGGTTCATCAGATTTCGCAGCGCCTCGCCGAGGAACCCGACCGCCTCGCCCAGATCGCCGAACTCGTGGAGCTCGACCGGCTCACCGCGGCGGGCGGCGAGTGGCTCGTCGGGGGCCAGCTCGGGACCGAGGATCTCGCGGGCGAGCAGCATGACCTCGGCGGTCGAGCGGTACGACAGCTTGAGCGGCCGCACGACCGCGGGCTGGCCGGTCTGCTCGAGCAGCTGCTCCCAGCCGGAGAAGTTGTTGTCGAACACCAGGCGCTGCGCGGTGTCGCCCGCGATGGTGACCGAGCGCTTGCCAGGATCGTCCTCGCCTGGGGGGAGGCGCACGGCCTCGACGAGCACCTTGACCTCGACGGCCGAGCGGTCCTGCGCCTCGTCGATCGCGATGTGCTCCCAGATCAGCTCGTCGCCGGTGGGCGGGATCAGCCCGCCGCGCTTGAGCTGCACGAGGCGGAGCAGCAACGGGTCGTCCTCGTCGTCGAACCGGCCGGCGGGATCATCGTCGTCGATGCCGAGCGGCTGGCCTTCGGAGTCGAGCACGGCGTTGCCCTCGTCATCGACCGGCGCCTTCTGGACCTTCGCCAGCTGGCGCTTCATCCACGACACCACGCGCTCGATGTCCTTGCCCGTGACCTCGGTGCCCGCGAAGCCCTCGGCCATCGTGACCGGATCGGTCAGCAGCTCGGCCCAGTCGAGCACGCAGTCGTCGGCGCGCTTCTTCCAGCGCTTGACCGCGCCCTCGAGCGCGACCCGCAAGCTGGGCTCGAGCTCGGCCTTCTTGAGCCAGCTCGACATGCCCGACAGCCGCGGCACCAGCGCGCGGCGGGACAGCCGGTCCCATTCGACGACCGCGGCAGGCGAATGCTCCCCGAGCTCGACGGCGACCTGCGCGGCCTGGCGCTCGACGAGCTTGACCAGCATGCCGAGCAGCTGGGGATGCTTCTTGACGCGCGAGACCTGATCCGGTGGGTCGACGTTGTACTTGGTCGGTGCGTCGGGGAGGCAGCGCATCCGCGTCGAGCGCGCCCAGCCGGTATAGGTGACGACCGGGACTCCCGAGACCCCGAGCGCCGGCAGCACGCCGGCGACGTAGCGGACGAGCGCCTGCGACGGCACGACGAACAGCGTGTTCTGCGCCTTGAACCGGCGGCCGTCCTGGAAGTTCAGGAACGCGATGCGGTGGAGCGCGACGGTGGTCTTGCCGGAGCCGGCGCCGCCCTGGAT
>JBBJLY010000142.1:0-21317 GCA_037720695.1 Kofleriaceae bacterium
CATCTGCTCGAGCGTCGCGTTCGGCGGCACGTCGAGCGCCGTGAACATCCCGCCCCAGCTCGCGATGAACCTGCCGGCACTCGTGCTCGGTGTCGGCATCGAGGGCCTCGCCTGGCTGATCGTGTTCCGCGGCGTGTGGGCCGCCTTCATCCACTCGAACGTGCGGTTGCCGCTCGGCCCGCTGCGCTGGCTCGTCGGCGCGCCCGAGCTTCATCACTGGCACCACGCCGCCGTGCCGCGAACGCTTCACAACTTCTCCAACCTCGCGCCGTGGACCGACCTCCTGTTCGGCACCTATCACTGCCCGCCGCACCAGCACCATGATCTCGGGCTGCCCGGTCACCCGGTGCAGAGCTACGCCGGCTGGATCATCACGCCGCACCGCGATCGATAACTGGGTCGCCCTGTGCAGGCTTCGCGCCCTTCGCCTTTACATCCTGCTCGGCCTTGTCGGCCTTGTCGGCCGCAGAATCGACGACGACGGCATTCGACGCGGGCGTGATCCGCGATCCGCGGTGGCGGGCATAGACCTGGGTGAACTCGGCACCGAGGAACAAGATCTGGGCCGAGTAGTAGGTCCAGATCACGAGCAGCACGACCGACCCCGCCGCACCGAACGGAGACGTCACGCTCGCGCGGCCGAGATAGATCCCGAGCCCGAGCTTGCCGAGCGTGAACAGCACCGCGGTGACCAGGGCGCCGATCCAGACGTCGCCCCACGCGATCTTGACGTCGGGGATGACCTTGAAGATCAGCGCGAACAGCAGGGTGAACACCCCGATCGAGATCACGAAGTTCACCACCTGCCACACGAGCGCTCCGCCGGGCAGCGTGCTCGAGAAGAAGCTCCCAACCACGGCCAGCGCGGTGCTCAGCACCAGCGAGACCAGCAGCAGGAAGCCGACGCCGAGCACCATCGTGAGCGAGAAGAACCGATCGCGGAGGAAGCCCTTGACGCCGCGTCCCGGCTTGGGCTTGACCTCCCAGATCTCGTCGAGCGCACTCTGCAGCTCGCCGAACACGCCGGAGGCACCGAACAGCAGCACCACGGTGCCGACGATCGTTCCGATCACGCCGCTGCTGGTCGACTTCGCGTTCGCCAGGATATTGCTCACGGCCTCGGCGCCCTCAGTACCGACCATCGCTTGCAGCTGCGTGGTTAGCTCTCCGCGCGCGGCCTCCTCTCCAAACGCGAGCCCGGCGACCGAGACCGCGACGATCAACAGCGGCGCGAGCGACAGCAGCGTGTAGAACGCGAGGGCCGCGGCGAGCCGCATGGCCTTGTCGTCCATCCAGTCGCTGACGGTCTCCTTGACGAGTGACAACAGGGTCCGCGGGCTCATCACCGCCACGTTTGCAGGCCGTACGCCACACCGTTCGACACACCGTTCGACGAGCCGCAGCGCTCGGTGTGTGGCGGTCTTGTCAGATCATCCCGCTGGCGCGCTGAATGCAGCAGGTCGTGACATGAACAACAAGCTCGTCACCGCCGCGCTCACGTTCTTCGCCGCTCGCTCGCCGCGCGTCCGCAAGCTCGCGCCGTTTATTCCGCTCGCCCTCGGCGCGCTCGCATACCTGAAGAAGCGACGCACCAGCGCTCAGTTGACGACCGCGGGCGCGCGCGTCTAGCTCGCGTCGTCGCTCGGAATTGCTACACGGAGAGCGCTTACCCAGCGCCATTCATCGCGGCACCGCCAGCGCGCGTCGGCAGGAGCCTTCTGCCGCCACGCCCCAGATCGTGCTCGACCCGAACAGCACGGTCGACACCACGTACAGCCCGCTGGGGTCGAACGTGTGACACCCGTCGGGCCCACAGTCACGGTCGTGGATCGTCCTCAGCGTCAAGCCGAGCAGTGCGACAGCGATCACGCCGTCGACCACTGCCGGCACGTAACTGCGGCAGGTCTGCGACGGTTCGCGTGGTGAGGGCCGGACCACGATCACGGAGCACCCACCGAGCGCCAGCACCGCCGCGAGGATCGTTTTCATCACCTTCATCCAACGTCGTTCGCAGCTCGCCGTCACGCGCGCCGTGACGGTTTCGAGTCAGGTCGCGATCCGTGCGCGGTTTCACCACTGTGCGGCTGGGACACGATCTGGCTGATTCGTTCAACAACCGCGGCGGGTGCTCCTCACCCGGGCTCGCGCTACGTATCCTGGGAGACGTGGCGACTCCGCTCGACGTGATGTTCCCAGGCGACAGCGAGCTCGCGAATCTGATGCGTGCGAAGGACTGGGCGTCCACCCCGCTCGGTCCCGTCGAGCACTGGCCGGCGAAGCTGCGGGCCGCGGTCGGCATCGTGCTGACCTCGCGGTTCGCGATGTGGATGGGCTGGGGCGAACAGCTCGCGTTTCTCTACAACGACGCGTATCGCACCGACACGCTTGGCCCCAAGCATCCGCGTTCCCTCGGGATGGCTGCGAGCGAGGTGTGGAGCGAGATCTGGCCGGAGATCGCGCCCCGCGTCCGGGACGTGGTCGAGAACGGCAAGGCGACCTTCGACGAGGGCCTGATGCTGATGCTCGAACGCTTTGGCTATCGCGAGGAGACCTACCACACGTTCTCGTATAGCCCGCTGCACGACGATGACGGCGCGGTCCGCGGACTGCTGTGTGTCGTCGTCGAGGAGACCGCGCGACTGATCAGCGAGCGCCGGGTGGCGCTGCTCGGTCGAGTCGCTTCGGAGATCACGGGCACGCGGACCGAGGTGGGCGTGCTGGAGGGCCTCGCCCGAGCTCTCACCGGCAACGCGCGCGATCTGCCGTTCACGCTGACGTACCTGTTCGATGACGCCGGGATCACCGCACAGCTCGTCGCGTCGACCGGGTTCGAAGGATCCAGCGCGCGCATCCCGGAATCGATCACACTTGGTGCCAGCGCCCCGTGGCTGCTCCAGCAGGTGCTCGAAGGCGAGCGCCCGCTCGAGGTCCCGCTTGATGGAGCGGACTGGCCATGCGGACCCTGGGGCACCCCGCCCCGCTCGGCGTTCGTGCTGCCACTCGCCAGTCAGGGTCAGGCTCGACCGGCGGGCGTGCTGATCACCGGCATCAACCCGCACCGGCCGTTCGACACCACGTACGTCGAGTTCCTGTCGCTGTTCGCGGGTCAGCTCGCTGGCGGGCTCGCGAACGCACGCGCCTACGCGCTCGAGCGCCATTCGTGCCGAGAGCCTCGCCGAGCTCGACCGCGCGAAGAGCACATTCTTCTCGAACGTCAGCCACGAGTTCCGCACGCCACTCACACTCATGCTCGGCCCGCTCGACGGGGTGATCGGCGATCCTGCGCTGGCGCCGTGGATGGCCGACGAGCTCGCCACGGTCCAGCGCAATGCGCAGCGCTTGCTCAAGCTCGTCAACACGATGCTCGATTTCTCGCGGATCGAAGCGGGACGCGACGCCGCGCAGTTCCAGCTGGTCGACCTCGCGGAGCTGACGACAGATCTCGCGAGCGGATTCCGGGCTGCGACGCAGAAGGCTGGCTTGCGGTACGTCGTTGACTGCCCTCCGCTCGAGACGCTGGTCCGGGTCGATCGCGACATGTGGGAGAAGATCGTCCTCAACCTGATCTCGAACGCGTTCAAGTTCACGCTCGAGGGCGAGATCCGGGTCTCGCTGGGGCGCGAAGGCGATCGCGTGCGGCTCGCGGTGAGTGACACGGGGGGTGGCATCCCTGTCGACGAGCTGCCGCGCGTCTTCGATCGATTTCATCGCGTGGTCGGAACCAAGGGCCGAACGCACGAGGGCACCGGCATCGGCCTCGCGCTGGTCCAGGAGCTGGTGAAGCTGCACGACGGGACGGTCGACGTCGCCAGCCAGGTCGGTAGCGGTACGACGTTCGCGGTGACCATCCCGACCGGCGACCACCAGGACTGCGATCGCGACGGCCGAACGCCGTGACCGCCGCGTCCCCGACGCGTTCGCCGGTGAAGCGATGCGCTGGCTGCCCGACGCGCCATCGCGGCCCACGCTCGCAGTCGCGCGCGAACGTCTGCTGATCGCCGACGACAACGCCGACATGCGCGACTACCTGCGGCGTTTGCTGGGCGCGCGGTGGGAGGTCGAGACCGTCGCGAACGGCCAGGAGGCGCTGGCGGCGATCGAAGCGCGGCGGCCCGATCTCGTGATCTCCGACGTCATGATGCCGGTGCTTGACGGGTTCGGGCTGGTCGCGGCGATCCGCGCCAACCCCACGTATGGTGAGATCCCCGTGATCGTGCTGTCTGCGCGCGCGGGCGAGGAAGCCCGGATCGAGGGTCTGCAGGCAGGCGCCAGCGACTACCTGGTGAAGCCGTTCGTGTCGCGCGATCTGATCGCCCACGTCGAGACCCAGCTGCTGCGCGCGACCGTGCGCACCGTCGAGCAAGCGAACGCGCGCAGGCTGGCGATGATCTTCGAGCAGGCCCCTATCGCGATCGCGATCCTGCGCGGTCCGGATCACGTGTTCGACATCGCCAACGCTGTCTACTTGCGCCTGATCGGCCAGCGCGCCGTCGTCGGCAAGACCGTCGCCGAGGCGCTCCCCGAGGTCGTCGCGCAGGGTTTCATCGATCTCCTCGACCGCGTCTACCGGACCGGCGAACCCTTCGTCGGGAGATCAATGCCGATCGACCTCGCACGCGGTGACCGCCGGGAGACGGAGCGAGTCTTCGTCGATTTCATCTACCAGCCGCTGGTCGAGTCGGATGGCCGGGTGTCCGGGATCGCGGCGATCGCGCACGACGTGAGCGCGCTCGCGATGGCGAATCAGGCCGCCGAGGATGCCAACCGCGCGAAGGACGAGTTTCTCGCGATGCTGGGCCACGAGCTGCGCAACCCGCTCGCGCCGATCTCGACCGCACTCGAGCTGATGCGAATGCGGCCCGGCCTCGGTGCGGAGCGCGAACGCGCGGTGATCGAGCGCCAGGTGCGCCACATGGCAGGCCTGGTCGACGACCTGCTCGACGTGTCTCGGATCACCCGCGGCAAGGTCGAGCTGCGGATCGCCGTCGTCGAGATCGCGGATGTGATCGCGCGATCGGTCGAGGTCGCCAGCCCGATGCTCGACGAGCAACGCCACGAGCTGGTGATCGACGTGCCGCGTGGGCTGTTCGTGCAGGGGGATGCGGCACGCCTGGCGCAGATCACGTCGAACCTGATCACCAACGCGGCGAAGTACACCCCGAAGCAGGGTCGGATCGTCGTGCGCGCGCAGCGCGACGGCGCGAACATCATCATCACCGTGACCGACAACGGCATCGGCATCGAGGCCGGCATGCTCGCCCGCGTGTTCGAGCCGTTTGCGCAGACCCGGCAGTCGCTCGATCGCTCGCAGGGCGGCCTCGGGCTCGGGCTCGCGATCGTCCACAACCTGGTGAGCCTCCACGGGGGGACCGTCCGCGCCGAGAGCGCCGGGCCCGGCCGAGGCAGCGAGCTCATGGTCTCGCTTCCCGCCCACGAGCTGTCGAGCGAGCTGCCCGCGCCCGCCGTTCCACAGCGCGCGATGCACTCGACCGCCGGCCGCGTACTGATCGTCGACGACAACGTCGATGCCGCCGAGATGCTCAAGGAGTTGCTGGCGATCGACGGCCACGACATCGAGGTCGCCCACGATGCCCCGGGTGCGCTCGAGGTCGCCGACGCGTTCCGGCCACACATCGCGGTGCTCGACCTGGGTTTGCCGGTGGTCGACGGATTCGAGCTCGCGCGTCTGCTGCGCGATCGACCCGCGAGTGCGGCGGCGAACATCATCGCGTTGACCGGCTACGGCCAGGCCGAGGACCGCAAGAAGACCAGCGAGGCGGGCTTCGTCGCGCACCTCGTGAAGCCGGTGGATATCGAGGAATTGCGCGCGTTGATCGGCCGGCTGTTACCCGCGCCGTCCGCGCGGTGAGTCACCGCGGCTCGACGGCGTCAGCACGACACGGGTCGCCGCGCGGGTTGATCGGTCGCCGGGCCCCGCCGGCCATTGCAGATCGCCGTCATCGAGCGGAAACATGTCAGCGCCGGTCGTTCCTGATCCACGGCCCCACCCGCGGGCTGGGATAGACTCGTGTCGTGGAGTCTCCCGAGCGCTACGGGGCGTACTTCGTGTACGAGCAGATCGGGAAGGGGGGCATGGCGAGCGTCCATCGCGCCGAGCGCGAGACCAAGGCGGGCCGCCAGCAGATCGCGCTCAAGCGCGCGTATCCGACGCTGCAGCGCGAGATGGTGTTCCTGTTCCTCGACGAGGCGCGCCTGTGTCGCTACCTGGAGCACCCGAACATCGCGAGGACCTACGACTCCGGGCGCGTGTTCGGCACCTACTACATCGCCATGGAGTACGTGCCCGGGCCGACGCTACGCGAGCTGGTCGAGCGCTGCAGCGTCACCGTGGGCTCGGTGCCGGAGTCGATCACCCTGCACCTCGCGCAGCAGCTGTGCGACGCACTCGATGCCGCGCACAACTGCTGCGACGACAAGGGTGCGCCGCTCAACATCGTCCATCGTGACGTCACGCCGGCGAACATCATCATCTCCGACGCTGGGGTCCTGAAGCTGATCGACTTCGGCCTCGCGAAGGCGACCGGGACGACCCAGCAGACCGCGGTCGGCGTGATCAAGGGCAAGTTCGGCTACATCGCGCCGGAGTACCTGAACGGCAAGCTCGATCACCGCGCCGATCTGTGGGCGATCGGCATCATCATGTACGAGCTGCTCACCAGTCGACGGTTGTTCGACGGCCCCAATGCGTTCGAGACCATGATGCGCGTGCGCGAGCTTCCGATCCCGCGCCCGTCGCTCGCCAATCCGAACGTCACGCCCGAGCTCGACGAGATCGTGATGAAGGCCCTCGAGCGCGACCCCGAACGTCGCTGGCAGTCGGCCGCGCTGATGCGCGACCGGATCCGCGCCGTGATCGCGAAGTTCGGCGGGCCGATCGACAGTGACGCCGTCGTCGAGTGGGTACGTCAGGTGTTCGAGCAGGAGCCCGGCCGCCCGCCGCAGCTGACGCCGATCATCCCGATGCCGTTCGCGCAGCTGCTGTATCCGATCGGCGACGAGGAGGCGACCGTGATCTCCGGACCGCCGACCGAGGCCGCCGAGTCACCGCCTCCGGGGGCGGCGCCGTTCGCGTGGACCCGGCCGAATATCGTCTGGGCGGCCTGCGCCGCGGCCTACCTGCTATTCGTGCTCGGCTCGCTGCTGTGGATCCTGGTGCGGTAACGCGTTGGGCGCGCGACACGTGGACGGACCCGATCTGATGAACTACGGTTGCCGCGATGCCTGAACTACCTGGTCGCAACGATCCCTGCCATTGTGGGTCGGGATCCAAGTACAAGAAGTGTTGCCTCGAGAAGGACGACGCCGCTCGCGTCACCGCCGCGGCCACCGCCGCTGCCGCTGCCGCAGCCGCACCGACGCCGCCGGTCGAGCAGAAGACCGCACGGGCGCAGCAGTCCGCGCCCAAGCCGCAGGAGGCGTCGCGCCGCATCCCCGCGGGCGCTCGTCGCCGCTCGGTCTGACCGCCCGATGACTGGCCGGATCGATTACTTCAGCCTGTGCTCCGAGGTAAACGAGGCATCGACCGCGAAGTACGGCACGTGCCGAAAGTCGCGGATGTTGGCGATCTGATCGCCCCGGACCTCGAGCTCGATCGCGTACGTGGGAAGCGGATCGCGGGCGTCGCGATGCACCGCGAGACCGCCCCCTCGGCGGCGAGCCGCGGCACCACGACGATCGACCAGTTCCTCGCGCAGCAAATCGTGCCGGCCCTCGCCGCGTGACCGTGCGAACGGGCGCACCGTGCGGACGGATTGCGCCGCGAGACCGCCCGCGGGCTGGGACCGGCCCGATGTGGGCCCAATCTGGAGACCGCCGCGGGCGCGGAATTCGCACGCACCTCGCCGACATGGGCAGCATCAATCAGCAACAGCCAGAGGACACCCGCGAAGATCTCGTCGATACCGCGGCGGTGAAAAAGATCCGGGAGCTCGCAGAGAAGGCCTCCACCTGCTTCTTCTGCACGGCGATCACGACCGGGCAGCCACTCTCGACCCGGCCGATGGCGATCCAGGAGGTCGCCGACGACGGCTCGCTGTGGTTCCTGAGCGCGAGTGACAGCACGCAGAACGCCGAGATCGCGCGCGATCCGAAGGTCCAGCTGCTGTTCCAGGGCTCGCCGCACTCGGACTTCTTGACCTTGCACGGCACGGCGACGATCAGCACGGACCGGGCGAAGATCAAGGATCTGTGGAGCCCGCTGCTGAAGACCTGGTTCACCGAGGGACTCGATGACCCGCCGGCGGCGCGCGCGCGATGCATGCTTGTCGGATGCGCCGACTCGTCCTGATCACCCTCGCGGGTGGTCTCGCGTGTCGTGGCGGAGCGCCACCGCTTCACCCCGCCGGCAGCGGTCACGACGACGGCCATGGCGAGCTGTCGCGCGCCGCGCTCGGGTGGTCACGCGGCGAGGACCGCGAGCCAATCGCCGCCGAGCCTGTCGACGACGAGGGCGAGTCGGGCGGCGAGACCTATGGTGGCGCGGTGCCGCCGTGGGAGTACACGACGAGCAATCGGGTGAAGTATCCGTCGGCGGCCAACCTCTCGGGATCGATCGAGGGTGTGGTGTCGTGGCGCGGCGCCGTGCCGGCGAAGCGCACCAGCGCATGTGGGCCGGTCGAGGTGATAAGGATCGGCGAGGGCCGCGGCGTCGCGGACGTGCTGGTCTACATCGAGCGCGTGCGGTCGTCGCGCGCTCTCCCGAACGACGGCCGACCCACGAGTGTCGGCGGCGTCGTCGTCAAGCGTGGCTGCGCGCTGCGCCCCGCGGTGCAGATCGTGACGCCGCTGCCCGCGGCGCTCGTGATCCACGGCGATCACGTCGCGACGCGGCTCCGGGTGACCGCGGCGACCGGCGGCCCGAAGTTGTACGAGCTGCAGGAGGCGGGGCGTGTCGCGATGCAAGTCCAGCCGGGCGTCACCCGGGTCGACTCCGCGCAGGGCGAGCTCGGCGCGTCGTGGGTCGTCGCGATCGACACGCCGTACTACGCGGTGACCGACGATGCCGGTCGGTTCCGGCTCGACGAGCTCCCGCCCGGGCCCTACGAGATCACGATCTGGCATGCGCCGCTGCCCGAGGCCGGCGGCGGCAAGGCGCTGGCCTACGGTGCGCCCGGGATGGTGAAGCGCAGCGTGACCGTGACCGCGTCCAGGACGTCGCGGCTCGACGTCGCGCTCGGTCGCTAACGGCGCGCGAACACCTGCGTCACGAACACCGCACCATCGGCGCGCTGGAACACGCCGACGCCGAACCGGCCCGAGCCGCCGTCGTTCCAGGGACCGTCGATGTTCGCGTGGTGCGGCGGGCTGTCGAGGAACGCGATCCACGCGCCGGCCTCCGAGCTGTTCAAGGCGACGTTCTCGCCGATCGCGCTCCATGACCAGCACCGGCTGACCTGGAGCTGCAGCCCGGACGCGCCGCCATCGCCGCGATGGCAGATCGGGTCGTCGCCGCACACGCCGCTCGCCATGCGGAGGGACCACCGGCGCGCGATCGCGTCGAGACACGCGGAGCGCACGAGTCCAGTCTCGCCGTGTGCTTCGCGGTGCGGATCGAAGCGCGCTGCGTGGCGATCCATCGCCTCCCATGCGTACGCACCCTCCGCAGGAGTCGCGAGCGGCGGCTCACCGGAACGTGCCTCGTCGGCGGCGAGCTCGGCAGCTGTCAGCCGCAGGCCCATGGCATCGGGCAGATCGTCGGTGTCATCGACGATCGGGTCCGCGTCTGGGTCCGGGCCGCCGCGGTCGAGACATCCCGCCAGCAGGAGCAGCGGAGCGAGGTGGCGCACGCATCAAGTAGAGCAGGTCGGGTGCCCGTCGTCCGGCGGCGTGTCCGCAAGCCGGACCGCGCGTCCGTCATCCGGAAACTTCGGACATGGGTCCCAACGGAAACGCGACGTTGCGCGTGGCACCTCGGTTGCTCGAGTGCGGGCTGACGCATCGGCGTCAGAAGGAGACTGTCGTGTCGCAGCAGAAGCAGATGTTCAAGTTGTTGAGCCCGATGAAGCGCAAGGATGGCGGGACCTGGTGGATGCGTGCCGGGACCGGATTCCGCAACCAGGATAACTCGATCAACATCCACCTCGACGCATTGCCGTCGGGGCCGGAGTGGCGGTTCCAGCTCCGCGCGTACGACGAGGATGACGTGCGCAAGGCCGAGGAGCGGCGCGGTGACGGAGGGGCTTCGCCGAGCGGCTTCGCACCGTCCGGCCAGGCCCGACCCGCGGCGGGCGCGTCGGCTGACGGTGTGCCGTTCTGATCGGAGGTGATCATGATGGCGTTCGCACGCAAGCACCTGATCCCGATCGTCGCGCTGATCGCGCTCGTGATGTCGATGAGTGGCACCTGGCAACTCGCATCGGCGTCGCCGCCGGTGTCCGCGGCGCCGCTAATAACACCCGGGTCACCATTCGGCGCAGCGTCACCGGGGCGCACGGGCAAACACGCGGTCGCCGGCAAGCTCAACCTCAACACGGCCATCGTCGATCAGCTGATCCTGTTGCCGACCGTGGGGCCGGCCAAGGCGGAGCGGATCGTGACGTGGCGCAAGAAGAACGGCGGCTTCAAGCGCATCGCGGATCTCCGCCGGGTAAAAGGGTTCGGGTTCAAGACGTTCAAGCGTCTGGAGCCGCACCTCGACATCCAGGGTGACACCACGCTGGTCGCCCAGCGTTGACTCGCTCGCGGCCGCATCCTGCCCTCGGGGTGTGTGTGGTTCGCGAGTCGCCCGATTTGCCGGTGCGGCGTGCAGTCTCCCTGCTGCACGTCGTGCCGGCGCCTTTTGTGACGGTGAGTGCGGGGCGTACGATGCGCGCGTGCCGTCGGTCCGGATCGCATCTCCGCTGTCACCCGACGGCGAGTCGGTGCTGCATTACAGCGACACCGGTGGCCCAGGCCAGCCGTTGCTCGTGCTCCACGGTGGCTGGGGCGCTTGCTACTATCCGTTCGACGCGCAAGTCGCCGCGCTCGCAGCCGACGTTCGCTGCGTGATCCCCGACCGCACCGGCTATGGCCGGTCGACGCCGGTCACTTCGTTTCCACCGCGATTTCACGATGCGGCAGCGATCGAGGCGGAGCACTTCCTCGACGCGCTCGGGATCGATCGCTGTGCGATCTGGGGTCACTCGGATGGCGCCGTGATCGCGACGGTGATGGCGCTCCGCCAGCCCGCGCGGTACCGCGCCCTCGTGCTCGAGGCGCTTCACGTCGAGTGCGCGAAACCAAGCTCGCGCGCATTCTTCACGATGATGATCGAGGATCCCGATGGCTTCGGTGATCGCGTCACCGCCCGGCTCGCGGCCGACCATGGTGAGCGCTGGCGGGTCCCGATCCGCGCCGATGGCCAGGTCTGGCTCGACCTCGCGGCCGCCGGAGCCGAGCTCTACGATCACCGGCTGGCCGAGCTCCGCGTCCCGACGCTGCTCGTCCACGGCGGCGCCGATCCGCGGACCGAGCCCGGCGAGCTCGATCGCTTTGGTCACGCGGTGCCGGGCGCGACCATCCACGTGATCGCCGGCGCCGGCCACAGTCCGCACAGCGAGCGGGCGGCCGCAGCCGAGACCACCGAGGTCGCGACCGCGTTCCTGCGCGCGAACCGCTGACTCAGCTCGCGCAGATCTCGCGGACCACCGCGTCGAGCACCTCGGTGCCCCACGCGAGACCCGCGATCGGGATCCGCTCGTCGTGGCCATGGAACATGTCGGCGAACTTGATGCCCGAGCCACGCTCGATCTTGACCGGCGAGAATCCGTACCAGCGGGCGCCCATCTGCGTGAAGTACTTCGCGTCGGTGAAGCCGGGGATCATGTACGGGATCACCTTCGCGCCCGGCTCGCGCGATTCGACCTGGCGCGTGATGATGTCGAACAGCGGCGAGGCGATCGGCTCGGTCACGACCGGCGGTGCGGACTTCATGATCTCGAGCTCGACGTCGGGGCCGAGGATGTCGCGGAGCTCGCGTAGCAGATCGTCATCGGTCTGGCCGGGCAGGGTGCGGCCATCGATCTCGAACTCGGCGACGCCGGGGATGACGTTGGTCTTGGCACCGGCACGCACCACCGTGGCGGCGGCGGTGTTGCTGAGCAGCGCCGAGAAGCTGCGCGCGATCGACGCGCCCGGCACAAGCTTCGCGATCCGCGCAAGCAGCTGCGGGCGAGCGAGCAGGCGCACGAGCGGCTGGATCAGGCCGGGCTGACGGGCGCGCAGGTTGTCGAGGAAGTCGGACACGTAGGTCGTGGGGTGGAGTGGCAGGGTCGTGCGGCCGAGCCGGGCCAGCGCCTCGCCGAGCCGGGTGATCGCGCTGTCGTGGCGCGGCATCGAGCCGTGGCCGGGCTCGCCGACGATCCGGGCGCGCACCCAGCAGAAGCCCTTCTCCGCGACCTGCACCGGATAGAACGTGGCGTTGCCGAGGTGGAGCGAGAACCCGCCGGCCTCGCCGATCGCGTACTCGGCCTCGACCAGCGACCGGTGCTGCTCGACGAGGAACCGCGAGCCGAGGTCACAGCCGGCCTCCTCGTCGGCGACCGCCGCGAAGATGACGTCGCGTGCGAGCACGGTGTTCGACCGCGCGAGCCGGCGCATGATCGCGGTGCACATCGCCGCCATGTTCTTCATGTCGATCGCACCGCGGCCCCACAGGCAGCCTTCGAACTGGTCACCCGAGAATGGCGGGCGCCGCCACTTGCTAGGATCGGCCTCGACGACGTCGAGATGCGCGGTGAGCAGCAGTGGCGGCTTCGCGCCGGTGCCGCGATGGCGGACGACCAGGTTCGTGCGATCCGGCTCGCCCTCGAGCAACGCGGGCTGGTACCCGACCTCGGACAGCTCGCGTGCGAGATACTCGGCACACCGCCGCTCGTTGCCGGGCGGGTTCGTGGTGTCCATCCGCAGCAGCGCCTGGCAGATCCGCCGCGAGTCATCGGTCCATGTGTCAGCGGCGTTCGGGCCAGGCGTCGCGTCCTGTATCGGGGCGGCAGATCGGGTCACCCGGCGACTCTACTCGACGCTGCCGAAACTTCGCGGATCGCGCGCGCGGTGAAAAACTTGCCCGTCCATGGCAGGAGGGTTTACGGCTTTTATGGGCAGGTCATGAGCTCATCCAACGCCGTGGTGTTCGACGACGCAGAGCCGGTACCGGAGCTGGTCGAGGAGATGTGTGTCGACGCGTCACCATTCGATCCCGAGAACATCGCGAGGATCTCGGAGGCACTGTCCCGGCCGGCCGCGGTGCTGCGCGGGACCGCGAAGGGGCTGGAGATCGTGCTCGACGGTCGCGCCGGACTCGACGCGATCGCGGCGGCGCTGAACGAACGCCTCGCCGAGGCGCCGGGGTTCTTTCGCGGCAGCAATGTTCGCGTCCGCGTCGAGGACGGGCCGCTCGCGCCGGGCGTGCTGGCGCGGCTCGACGAGATCGCGACCCGGTTCGAGCTCCGCGTCGTCGAACTCGGCGCTGCTCGCCACGAGCCCGAGGCCGTTCCCAGTGGCGAGCTCGCCGCCGGGTCGGCTCCATCGCCGACCTCTTCACCGACTCCCGTTCCGACCCCATCGGCTGTCGAGCCCGCACCTGTCGCCGCGCACGTGGATGCGATTCCGGACGACATGGCGCTCGGCTCGTCGCCGTACGAGACCCTCGAGGTCGACCGGGAGGTCTCGCCGCCCGCGAGCTCGAACGACGACACCTCGCTCGACAAGTTGCTGCTGGTCCGCGACGAGCCGGTCGTCGCCGATGTTGTCGATGCGGCGCCCGACGAAGCTCCCCAGAAGACGCGGGTCGTCGTCGGGCCGGTCCGCTCGGGTGTGATCCTCGATCACCGCGGCCATCTCATCGTGTTTGGCGACGTCAATCCCGGGGCCGAGGTCAGGGCCGAGGGCAACATCATCGTGCTCGGTCGCCTGCGAGGCACCGCACACGCCGGCATCGGTCGCGACGTGGGGTTCATCCTCGCGCTGCGGCTCGAGCCGCAACAGCTACGGATCGGTCGCATGGTCGCTCGTGCGAGCGACAGCGACGCGGCGGCCTCGGAGCCTGAGATCGCGCGCATTCACAGCGACAGCATCACCGTCGAGCGCTATTCGGGCAGGTTGCCGCGCGACCTCGCCGCAAGCATCTAGGAGGATTCCAATGGGTCGAGCCATCGTCATCACATCAGGCAAGGGAGGCGTCGGCAAGACGACCTGCACTGCCAACCTCGGGACCGCGCTCGCGCAGCTCGGGTACTCGGTCGTCCTGGTCGACGCCGACATCGGCCTGCGTAACCTCGACGTCGTCATGGGCCTCGAGAACCGGATCGTGTTCCACCTGGTCGACGCGGTGCGCGGCAAGTGCACGCTCCAGAAGGCGCTGATCAAGGACCGCCGGATGGACAACCTGTGGATCCTCCCGGCGTCGCAGACCGATGACAAGGATTCGGTCACGCCCGACGACATGAAGAAGGTCGTGATGGAGCTCAAGTCGACGCACGACTTCGTGCTGATCGACTGCCCGGCTGGCATCGAGCAGGGCTTCCGCAACGCGATCGCCGGGGCCGATGAGGCCGTGATCGTCGCGACCCCCGAGGTGTCGTCGATCCGCGATGCCGATCGCGTGGTCGGGCTGCTCGCCGCGCACGACGTGCCGGCGCGGCTGGTCGTCAACCGGATCTCCCAGCACCTGGTGAAGCGCGGCGACATGCTCTCGCAATCCGACGTGATCGAGATCCTGGCGCTCGAGCTGCTCGGCACCATCCCGCTCGACGACCAGGTCGTCGCGACGACGAACCGCGGCGTCCCTGCCGTGCTCGAGGGCAAGTCGGTGGCCGCGCGCGAGTTCGTGCGGATCTCGATGCGGCTCGCCGGGCACGAGGTCGAGGCCTCGCAGCAGGTTGGCTGGTTCACCCGCATCGGTCGCGCGCTCGGGCTGTCGGCATCGCCGGCGTGAGGAGTGAATCCATGTGGAACGGAATTCGAAATCTGCTCGGCGGTAAGTCGAGCCGCGATGTCGCGAAGGGACGACTCCACCTCGTGCTCGCGCATGACCGGACCGGCCTCGATGGCGGGAAGCTGCAAGAGATGCGGCAGGAGATCGCGGCCGTGATCGCCAAATACGTGCCGATCGACGCCAGTGCGGTCGAGATCCAGATCGAGACCCGGAGCCGCGAAACCCAGCTCACGGTGTCGAGCCCGATCCAGGCACGCAACGCGTAAAATCTGTTCATTGCCGGCTCACTTGCGTGCAAGCTGCTGCCGCTCGGATGGCTGGCACCACGATGGGACGGATCGCGCTCTTCGCACTCGTGATCTTCACGGGGCGCTCGGTCGCGAGCCCGTCCGACGGTGATGGACCGCTCGCACCGATCGCTGGCGTGGCGGCCAAGGCGCGACCGTTCGCGGGTCCAGCAACCACCGCGGCCGTCGTCGCGCGCACCGGCACCCTGGCCGGCAAGACTGTCTATGTCTCTGCGGGCCACGGCTGGTTCTTCACCGAGGGTGCGTGGCGAACCCAGCGCGGGAACACGCACGACCTGGTCGAGGACTTCATCACCGCCGAGGGTGTGAACCAGTTCCTCATCCCGTACCTGCACGCGATGGGTGCGCACGTCGTGCCGATCCGCGAGTCGGATCTGTCGCCGCATGCGGTCGTCGTCGACGATCGCGACGCGGTGCTCGAGGGCGAGGTCACCGAGCTCGCCGCGACCGACCCGGGCTGGGGCCCATACGCGACGCCGTTCGCCGATCCGACGCTCGCTCCGTTCGCGCAGGGGACCGCCCGAACGATCACCGCCTCGCCGACCGAGACCGGTCGCGCCGTGTTCCCCGTGCGGGTCGCCGAGCCGGGGACCTACAACGTCTACATCGCGTATGCCCAGGGACCGGAACGCGCGCCCGATGCGCACGTGATCGTCCGCCATGCCGGCGGCGAGTCGCACGTCCGCGTCGATCAACGACGCCACGGGGGCACCTGGGTGTTGCTCGGTCGCTGGTCGTTCGCGGCCGAGGGCGCGATCGCATTCGCCAACGACAGTGCCGAGCCCGGCGCGGCGATCTCGTTCGATGCCGTACGCGTCGGCGGCGGGATGGCGCCCCAGCTGCGGGACGGAGCGACCACCGGGCGCGCGGCGTTCGAGTCGGCGGCCCGCTACGCGACGCAGATGAACGGCGCGCCCGTCGAGGTCTACGCCGCGTTTCCGGCCGAGAGCTCCAACGACGTGGTGTCGAGGCCGCGGTTCGCGGCGTGGGATCACGAGGCTGGCGAGGACGCGATCTACCTCGCGTGGCACACCAACGCACCGAGTCCGGCGCGCGGCACGATGACGATCGCGTTCGGCAACACCTATCCGTGCTGCCGCGGCCTCGACGACTTCGCGGGCACGGCCGGCTCGCTCGCGCTCCTGCACGCGGTCCACGACGAGCTGATCGCCGACCTGCGCGCCGGCTTCGATCCCGCGTGGACCAACAGCGGCAAAGTCACCGCCGCGCTCGGCGAGCTCAATCCCGCGCACAACCCCGAGATGCCGGCGATCCTCGTCGAGCTCGCGTTCCACTCCACCGCCGCGGATGCCGACGCGCTTCGCACGCCGAGCTTCCAGCGCCGCTCGGCACGTGCCATGGCGCAGGGCATCGCCCGCTACTTCGCGACCCGAGATGGCCGCCCCCTCATCCTGCCGCCGGAGCCGCCGGTCGCCGTCCGGGTGCAGAACGCGGGACCCGGCACGCTGCGGATCGCGTGGCGCCCCCCCGCGACTGACCCCGGTGCGGGGGATCCGCCGGCGCGCTATCGCGTCCAGCTCGGCGAGACCGGTCACGGGTTCGCAGATGGCATCGAGGTCACGGGCGAGAGCCTCGTGCTCGAAGATCTGTCGCCGGGCGCGCTGCGGTTCGTGCGCGTGACCGCGGTCAACGACGGCGGCGAGTCGCTGCCGACCGAGGTCGTCGGCGCGCGCGTCGCGACCCGAGGCACCGCGCCGATCCTTGTCGTCGGTGGCTACGATCGGCTCGAGCCGGCGCAGCTCGTGCGCGACCTGGCGCCGATCGTCGGCGAGGTCGATCGAATGTGGATCCACCGGATCAACGATGGCTCGTACGCCGTCCGCCATGGCCTCGCGCTTGCCACCGCTGGCTACGCATTCGATGGCGCGATGGCCGCGGCCATCGACGAGCTCCCGCTCGCGACCTACGCCGCGGTCGACTGGCTCGCCGGCGAGCAAGCCTCGCCGTTTCCCGCCGCGACGCGGGCGCAGCTGCTCGCGCTGCTCGCGGCGGGTGGCAAGCTGCTGGTCTCCGGCTCGGAGCTCGTGCGTGCCCACGACCAAGGCGACGCCTTCCTCCGCGACGTGCTGCACGTCTCGCTCGCGAGCGACGACGCCGCGACCTACGACGTGCCGTCACTCACCGGCCCGTTCGCCGGCCTCGCCGCGATCTCGTTTCGCGATCTCGGTGCGGGCGGCTACGATGCGCGGGCGCCCGACGCGCTGATCCCGGAAGCGGGTGCGACCACCGTCCTGCGCTATCCGGACGACCAGGCGGCTGCGATCGCATGGGATGGCGGCATCGTGGTCGGGTTTCCGCTCGAGCTCGTGCAGGGCGAAGCCGCGCGCGCGGCGGTGTTCGATGCCGCGATGCAGTCGTTCGGCGTCCCGAAGGAGCCCTTGCCGCTGGAGCCCGAACCGAGCACCGGCTGTGGCTGCGGCACGGCCGGCGGCGGTGAGTCGTGGATCGTGTGGGGGCTCGCCGGATTGTTCGTGTTCCGTCGACGCCTGAACCGACGTTGAGCAGTGGCCACGCAACTCCGGCGCGGGGCGGTCGAGGCGGCCGGTCCCATGACGATCACGGTGATGAATGGCGCAGTGTCCGCGGACCAGATCTGCCGCCTCGTGGACTTCGAGCTCCCGCTGACGCACGTCAAGGAGACGACCGGCGAATGGCAGCTCGGGCGGATCAGCGTGTCACGGCTGAACACCTCGTTCCGCTGCGACGAGACCGGCCGGCTGACCGAGACCTCGTGCTTGCGCAAGCAGGCGTTCGGTCCGACCGAGGGAGGGCGTCGCGGGATCGCGGTGATCTTCCGCGAGTTCGATCGCTCGCCTCAGCAGACCACGCCTCGCGAGCACTTCGCCGGCTGGGTCCCCGCGGAGCGCGAACGCAGCCTCGACCGGTGGATCGAGTTTCTCCACGGCGAGATCGCGGATCGCCGGAGGGGCATCGCGAGTCGGCAGGCGTATGCAACCTACAAGCTGGGCGAGGCGGTCACGGTGGAGCTGTATCTCCAGGGCAGGGTGCGGCTGGTGCATGCGCGGCGCGGGGTGCGGCGCGGCTGGTCGGCCAGGGCGCTACCGGAGCTGTGGCCCGCACTCACCGCCGCGCTCGCCGCGGCCGCATTTCCAGCCCCGCCCGACGCCGAGGATGGCGAGGAGTTCGAGCTCTCGGTGAACCGCGACGGCAGGACGAGTAGCGTCCGTGGCGCCGCCTCGGCGAGCTATCGCGACGTGTCGCGGCTGTTCGCCGACCTCATCGGGCAGCTGTCCCGGGACGAGGTGCTCGGGTTCGAGCCCGAGATCCGCACGCGCTTCGTCGTCGATCCGATCGCGGACGAGGCGTGAGCTCACGGACCGACGATCGCGGCGGCGAGATCGGGCCGCTTCATCAGCTGCGTGACCGCGAGGTCGAGGTTGTGCTGCGCGTTGCGCACGAGCGCCGCGTCGACCTTGCGGTACAGCGCGACCAGGCGACGGGTCTCCTTCGTGCGCTTTGCGGGATCGATCTTCGCCTCGGTCTGGCTGGGGTCACTGGTGTCGCTGGTGACCGGCCCGATCGTGCCGACCCGGTTGAACGGCTTCTGGATCGCGACCAGCTCGGACTGCGTGAGACCTGACGTCAGGATCCAGTCGAGGATCGGGCCCTGGGTGACATCGGCGAGCCGGATGAAGTTGTTCTGCTCGGCGATCGACTCGACGAGGACGCGCTGGCCTGACGCGGCCATCAGGGTCGCCGCGGCACACAGCCGGCCGTCCTCGTCGCGCCACACGTTCGTGAGACCGTCGGCGTAGACGTTGCTCGGATAGCTGCCGGCGCGATAGTAGGCGCGGAACCGGGCGAGGTTGTGGGCGCGATTCGCGATCAGGGCGCGGCGGACCTGACCGCGCGACACGAGGGGAGGCGAGACCCGGAGGTCTGCAGATTCCGGCGCGACCGCGACGGTGGGCGGCGGCGCCGCGAAGTGAGTGTCGGCGGATGCGAGGCTGGTGAACAGCGAGACCACGAGGACGAGCGAGGCAGTGAAGCGAGACATGGCGAGATCCTTTTCTTGTGGGCGAGGAGTGATTACTGGCCGAGCAGGCGCGCCGCGAGGTCGGGGCGCTGCATCAGGCGATCGGTGGCGCGGTCGAGCGAGCGCTCGCGGTGCTTCACGATCTGAGCGTCGACCTGGAGGTACTTCTTCGCGAGGCGTCGATCCTCGGCGGTGCGCTTCGTGAGGTTGATCGGTGCCTCGCTGGCACGCCCGCGACCCGGCTCATCGCCGACCGGCATGAACGGCTCCTGGATCGCGGCGATCTCCGCCTGCGTCAGGCCGGACGTCAGGATCCAGTCCATCAACGGTCCCTGTTCGACGTCGGCGAGCTTGATGAAGTTGGTCTGCTCGCCGACGCGCGCGACCAGATCGCGCTGACCGGAGAGCTGGATGATCGTCGCTGCGGCGCAGTAGTTGCCGTCGGGGTCGACCCACACGTTGCGCTTGCTGCCCGCGTACACGTTGCTCGGGAACAAGCCCTTGCGCTGGTACACGCGGAAGAACGCGAGGCTGGCGGTGCGCTGGGCCGCGAGCTTCGCGCGGACCTCCGCGCGGTCGACAAGCGGCGCGATGTCCCGGACGGGCAAGGCCGGCGCCGACGATGACGCCGAGATGTTTGGCGGCGGTTGCGCGAACCGTGGCAAGGCGCGATCGGCGAACGCGGATGATGTAAAGGCAGCAACAAGCGAGCACGAGATAAGCAAACGAGACATGACGAGTCCTCCTCGATCCAGGCGTGCCGTGATCGGCACTGCGCGGCGTCTGGGCTCTACAAACGCTGCGCGCGGGTCGGCGGTCTATCGCGCCAGCGGCGATACACAAGCCTGACATTCACCGGCAACCTCGCGGAATCAATGCAGCGGGATGTCTCGCAGGCGGCGCAGCGGCAGCAGAAACACCGGCGACAGCAGGCCGATCAGGACGCCGACCCAGATCGCGGTGTGGATGCCCGCGAGCTCGGCGAGCGCACCGGCGAGCAGCGCGGACACCGGGAGGATGATCGACGTGCAGACCTGGATCGCGGCGTTCGCGCGGCCGAGCACTTCCTTCGGTAGCACGGTCTGCCGCAGCGTCACGGCCTGGATCACGAACGCGACCGAGAATCCGTCGCCGATCAACTGATGAACCGCGAGGAACCCGAGGATCACGACGAGCGAGCCGCCGGTGACAGACGAACCAGCGATCGGGATCAGCAGCGCAAACACCAGCGACATCGCCGAGCACGTCACGAGCGCAGGCCCGAACCCGATCGCGCGCACGAACCGACGCGACACCAGCGCACCGGCGAGCGAGCCGACACCGCCCATCGCCACGATCACCCCGAACAGGGTCTCGCTGAGCTGGAGCTCGCGCAGGCAGTACGGCGTGTACAGCGCCATGAAGAAGCCGCCCGAGATCGACCACACGCAGTACGAGATCACGATCGGTCGCACCATCGAGTGCCCGAACACCGCACGCATGCCGACCCGCAGATCGTGACCGCGGCGCGTCTTGGACAACGTGAGCGAAGCGCTCGGCGGCGCGGGTTGTTCGACGGTCTGGATCCGGCCGAGCATCAGCGCAGACCACAGATAGGTGGCTGCATCGATCACGACCGTCAGCGGCGCGCCGAGCACGGCGATCAACACGCCGGCACTCGCGGGTCCGGTGATCTCGGCGATCGCCTCGGTCGACTCGATCTTCGCGTTGCCTTCCGCGAGGTCTGGCTTCGCGATCAGCGCGGGGAGGTACGCGTTATCGGTGATCTGGAACAGCGCGCTCGCGCCGCCGACCAGCGCACCGACGACGATCACGTGAACGATCGACAGCACCCCGAGGAACCACGCCAGGGTGAGCGACACGATCACGCCGGCTCGTACGAGGTCCGCGCCGATCAAGATCCGTCGCTTGTGACCGCGGTCGATGAAGCCACCGGCGACCAGCGCGACCAGCAAACCGGGCGCGAGCTGCGCTGCGGTCAGCAGGCTGATCGTGGCCGTCGACTGGCCGAGCGTCGTGGTCGCGATGATCGGCAGCGCGGTGCGCGTGATGCGCGAAC
>JBBJLY010000360.1:0-6870 GCA_037720695.1 Kofleriaceae bacterium
GACTCGCTCCGCCTCAAGTATCGCTACCTCGACCTGCGACGGCCGAAGCTGCAGAAGAACCTCATCATGCGCTCGCAGATCACGCGCACCACGCGTGACTTCCTGGGCAAGGCGGGCTTCCTCGAGATCGAGACGCCGTTCATGGTGAAGTACACACCCGGTGGAGCGCGGAACTTCCTCGTCCCGTCGCGGCTGAACCCGGGCAGCTTCTACGCGCTCGCCGAGTCGCCACAGATCTTCAAGCAGTTGCTGATGGTCGCGGGTACGAGCGATACTTCCAGATCGTGCGGTGCTTCCGCGACGAGGATCTTCGCAACGACCGCCAGCCGGAGTTCACGCAGATCGATCTCGAGATGTCGTTCGTCAACGAGCAGATCCTGCAGACCACGATGGAGGGTCTGATGGTCCGGTTGTGGCGCGAGGTGCTCGGGGTCGAGCTCACGGTCCCGCTGCGCCGGATGACCCATGCCGAGGCGATCGAGACCTACGGCGTCGACAAACCAGACCTGCGGCTCGACCTCAAGCTCTACAACACCAGCGAGCCGTGGAAGACCAGCGGCTTCCGGATCTTCGAGGAGTCGGTCAAGAGCGGCGGCATCGTGAAGTGTTTGCACGTGCCGAAGAACGACAAGCTGACGCGCGCGATCCTCGACGGGCTCAACGACTTCGCGAAGTCGTTCGGCGTGAAGGGCGTGACCCACGTCCGGATCCAGGAGGGTGGCGTGTGGCAAGGCATGAAGAACATCGCAGATGCGACCCGCGAAGAGGTCCACCGGATCACCGGCGCGGTGCCCGGCGACGCGCTGATCTTCGTCGCGGACCGGCCGAAGGTGGCCAACACCTGCCTCGGCGCGATCCGCCTCCACATCGGCGACAAGCTCGGCCTGATCCGGAAGGGAGAGTGGCAGTTCATGTGGCTGACCGATCCGCCGCTGTTCGAGGTCGATGACACGGGAGGCCACGGGACCGAGATCGCTGCGGCTCACCACCCGTTCACGTCGCCGCGCGTCGAGGACGAGGCGCTGCTCGACTCAGCGCCCGAGAAGGTGCTCGCGCGGGCGTACGACCTCGTGCTCAACGGAAACGAGATCGGCGGCGGCTCGATCCGGATCCATCGCAGCGACCTCCAGGCGCGGTTGTTCAAGGCGCTGCGGATCTCCGAGGACGATCAGCGCGCGAAGTTCGGATTCCTGCTCGACGCATTCAAGTTCGGACCGCCACCGCACGGCGGCATCGCGTTCGGCCTCGACCGGCTGGCGATGCTGATGACCAACTCGGACTCGCTGCGCGACATCATCGCGTTCCCCAAGACCCAGAAGGGCTCGGACCTGATGACCGAGTGCCCGACCGCCGTGTCCAAGCGTCAGCTCGACGAGCTGTTCATCCAGCTCAAGCCGGACCTGCCGGTCAAGTAGCCCACGGCGGCGTGACGGCGAGCGAGCGCGGCGGCGGTCACGGCCGGCTGCCGATCGCGACGTCGAGCTCCTGGCGTGCGCCACCGCGAATCAACACGATCTTGACCGTGGCGCCCGGACGATCGGCGAGCGCGCCCCGCAGGCCATCCGGTCCCGTGATCGCGACGCCGTCGAGCTCGACCAGGATGTCGCCGACGATCAAACCTGCGGTCGCTGCAGGCCCACCGTCCTCGAGGTTTGCGATCAGCGCCGCGCGATCGCGGCCGGCGATCGCAGCCAGCGTGGGAGGCAGCGTCGCGGGATAGGCACCGACCCCGAGATAGCCGCGGCGCACGCCGCCATGCGCCTTCAGCTCGTCGATCACGCGGCGAAGCGTGACGCTGGGGATCGCGAGATCGCTGCCGCGAAGCAGCATGCGCGTGTTCATGCCGATCACCGCGCCGTCGGCGTCGATCAAGGGGCCACCCGCGAACCCGCGTGGGATCTGGCGATCGGACTCGAGGTAGCGCTCGAGCGTGCCGCCCCACGGCGTCTTGACCGTGGGCCCGAGCACGCCGATCGCGCGCAGCGAAGCCCGACAGGTCTTGCCGGGACGGCCGATCGCGAGCGCGAGGTTGCCGACCGCGAGCCCGTCGAGCTCGCGAAATCGCGCCGGCGTCAGCGCGGCACCCTCGACCTCGAGCAACGCGACGTCGGTCCCGGCATCGCGGCCGATCACCTTCGCATCGCGATAGTCGAGCTCGCCGTCGTCATCGGGGAGCCCGATCCGGGTCTCGTCCGGAGTGTGGAAGCTCGCGCTGACCACGAGGTGGTCCGCCCACACGATCCCCGTGCCGCCTCCGCGGCCGCGCGAGACGTGGACGACCGAGGGGGACACCGAGGCGACCGCGGCTGCGAGGGCCTGGTCGAGCGAACGGAAGACGTCGAGGGCTGGTTGCGCCATTTGGAACTCTCCTTCTCAGTTCGCAACGTGCGCTTCTCCAGCGTTCCCCGATATCGCCAGATCGGAGAGGATCGTCGTCGGAGAATGGCCAGGTCAGCTGCGCGAAGTGTCGGTTTTCCGACGGGGTGATCGGCCTCTCCTGCCTGTCCAGGCAGGGTTGACCTGCATGGTCGGCGTGCTCAAGTTGCACCCTAACGTCTGCGTCAGCTTGTTCGTGACGCCGACTGAAAGAAGCCCATGACTCGCAATCCCAACGTCTCGATGGCCTCGGTCCGTGACCCGATCAAGGTCGCCCTCCTGACCGACGATCCATTGCTGCGCGCCGGTCTGTCGAGTCTGCTCGAGCAGCTCGGCTCGATCGAGGTCGTGACCAGCGAGACCGCGGAGGTCGCGCTGTGGGACGCCGGCGTCGACGCCAGCAAGACCCTCACGCGGCTCGCCGAGCTGCGTACGCTGGACATGCCGGTCGTGGCCGTCGTCGGTGACTCGTCGCACGTGGCCCCTGCCCTCGCAGCAGGCGCACGTGGCGTCGTCCTCCGCGACCAGGTCGGCCCCGGCATCCACGCGGCGCTCGCCGCCGTCCGCAGCGGCCTGACCGTGATGGATACCGCGCTGGCGACCAGCCTCGTTCCCAACCAACCCGTGCGCGCCAACGGTGGCACGCCCGGCAAGGGGCGCGGGGAGCTGACCGACCGCGAGCGGCAGGTCGTGCAGCTGCTCGCCGAAGGCCTGTCCAACAAGCTGATCGCGGATCGCCTCGGGATCAGCGATCACACGGCGAAGTTTCACGTCAACGGCGTGATGATGAAGCTCGGCGCTTCGACCCGGACCGAGGCCGTCGTCGAGGCGATGCGGCGCGGCCTGATCCATCTGTAGGCAGCCAGCCAAACCGATCAAGCGCCACGAGGCCGCTGTCACCGACGGTGACGCCCTCGCCTTCCAGGAGCTGACGCTGGATCGCGGCACCGACCGGGTCGTAGATCGCGATCCGGCCGCGTGTCTTGCCCGCCTTACCGATCACGCGCTGCCACGGCAGCCGGTCGGAGGGCTTCGAGACCTTCAATGAAGCGCCGGCGATCCGGCCCCCGTTCGGGATCCCGGCGAGCTCGGCGACCTGGCCGTAGGTGGCGACGCGCCCGACCGGGATGCGTCGGATCACGCTGTGGATCGCGAGGTACATCCGCCGGAGGTGGTCGGCATCAGAGCTGGACGCCATGCGCGGGTGCACGCTACCACCAGGTCATGCAGATCCACGTCCTCTACTTCGCGGTGTTCCGAGAGAAGCTCGGACGCGAGGCCGAGACGATCGAGCTGCCCGCCGGGGCGCGTGTGCGAGATGCGATCGATGTGCTCGCTGCACAGCACGCACCCGTCGCGAGCCTGCGCAACCGGTTTCGCGTCGCCGTCAACCAGGAGTTCACGGATGACGACCACGCGCTCGCGGAGGGCGACGAGCTCGCGTTGATCCCGCCGGTAGCAGGCGGCAGCGATCACCACGTGAAGCTGCTCGATCAGCCGCTCTCACTCGATCGCTGCGTCGCCGCGGTGTCCGGACCCGGCATGGGCGGCATCGTGACGTTCACCGGGATGGTTCGGCGTCACAACCGCGGCACGCTGATCGAGCGACTCGAGTACGAGGCGTACGGCTCGATGGCGGTGCGCGAGATGGCGCGACTGTGCGTCGAGATCGAGGCCGAGATCACGGGCGTCCGACTCGCCGTCGAGCACCGCGTTGGCGTGCTCGCGATCGGGGAGCTCGCGGTCGTGATCGCGGCCGCCGCGCCCCACCGCGCCGAGGCGTTCACCGCGTGCCGCGCGATGATCGATCGTCTCAAGGACCGCGTCCCGATCTGGAAAAAGGAGATCGCGGAGGATGGCGCCGAATGGATCGGGCTCGGGCCGTAGCTCGCCGCGTGGTACTCCGCTGCATGGCAAATCCTCCCGACGATGTGAAGCCCGCGCCCGCCGCGAAGGCACCTGAAGCACCGAAGGTCGAGCCGGCCCCGCCCGCAGATCTCCAGACGCGGATCGAGGCCCGTCGTGACGAGCTGGTAGCCAGGCTCACCGAGCTCGCGGCGGACGCCCGGATCGAAGCGGTCGAGGCGCGCGACAAGGTGAAGCGCAAGCTGTCCGAGCTGTCTCACATCATCAAGGAAGGCGTCGTCGACGGCTGGGCGAGCATCAACGAGAACGTCAAAGGCAAGCTCGACCGCTGGCTCAGCTAGCGCGGCGGCTCGAGCGACGGCGCAGCGCTACCCGCCGGCACGTCCGGCAAGAATGCCGCCGATCCGAATGCGCTGCCCGAGCCCGGTGCGGCCGAGCCCGACGATCCGGCCGAGCCCGATCCGGTGTGGTTCTCCGAGCCCGGACCGGGCACCGGGACATTCACCGCCGCGTCTGCCGCGCCCGCATCGGGCGTGACCAGCTGGGTCGATGGGATGGCCGCGCCTTCACCGGGCGGCCGGATCGGCTCGTCGGGTGGCTGTACCTTGAGGGACGGCGTCGACGAGCCACCCGACGTGCTGCCGCCGGCCGTCGCAGCATCCTTCGGGACGCCCGGCCCGCAGGACTGCGGGAGCCGCTTCATATCCTTGAACTTGCCGTCGAGCCGGATGTGAAACAGCCCGTCTGGACCCCGCTGCGCGCCGGTGGTGGTGAGCGCCGTGTGCGTCTTCGCTTCGCGCTTGCGGAGCGTCTCGCTGCCCTCGAACCGCAAGCAGCCCTCGACCTCCGAGTCGTCGACGTTCTGCTGCAGCGCCATCTCGTACTCGACCTCGAGCTTGCCATCGTCCGACTTGGCCTCGAACTTCGTGATCGCGAGCTTGCCCTTCTTGACCTCGACCTTCGCGAGCAGCGACTGGATCATCACCTTGCCGAAGTCGATGCCCTCCCCCACGAACTCCTGCTGGCTCGCCTTCTTGAGCTTCGCCTTCAGCTTGGTCTTGCCATCGCCGATGGTGCAGCCGGATGGACACTGAAACATCGCGTTGCCCGCGGCCTTCAGCCAGTTCGGCCCTACCTTGCCGGTCTTGAGCTTCTCGTTCGGCAGGTCGAGGTTGAACGCGAACCGGACCTTGCCCGACAACGGGAGGCCGATCGCCTCGCGCATCGGCAGCAGCTCCGACGGCAGGCCCTCGCCCTCGATCGCCACCTCGGTCGCAGACTTCCCGATCGTGATGTTGCCCGCGATCGAGCCGCTGCCGATCGTCGCGTCGAAGTCGATCGACGCCTTGCCGGTGAGCGCGGCGAACAAGCCGACGTCGATCTGCAGCTCCTGGATGAAGAACGTCGTTACCAGCAGTGCCATCTGGCGATCGCGCTCGGACTTCTCCTCGAGCCGCATCACGCGCTCGACGTCGCTCGTCGCGGGGCGCGTGCGGAGCGTGATCGACTTCAGGTACATGCGCCCCGGGATCAGGCCACGCTCGACCGAGCCGATCTTGACATCGTACTTGCTGGCGAGCGTGTCCTCGATCCGGGACTTGACGCGCTCGTACGGGAACGTCAGCTGCAGCGCCACGACGAACGACACCAGCGCGAGCAGGATGTAGCCGGCGATCCGGATCGCCTTGCGCGTGCGGGGCCCTCCCGGCAGGTGGAACGAGAAGCCGCGCATCACGGGCCTGCTTTCTTCGCCGAGCCGGCGCTGCCCGTGGCCGCGACCTCCTTGGCCTTGGCATAGGTGCTGATCTCGAGATCGGCGTCGACCTTCTTCGGATCCTTGAAGTCGCGCGCGACGTCGAGGTCGGTGACCACGACCACCTTCGACTTGGTCTCGATCTCCTGGAGAAACGACTTCAGCTGGTCGAGCTCGAGATCCTCGAGCTTGAACTTGACCGACTTGGTCACGAACTTGTTCTTCGTGGCCTCGGGCGGTGACTGGATGCTCTTGATGACGATCTTGGACTTCGCGGCCGCTTCCTGGACGTAGGACTCGAGTGGCAACAGCTCGGTGCCCATCTTGTCGATGGTGTCGTCGCTCGCCTGCACCGGGCCGCGTGCCTTGACGTCGGCGATGATCCGGAGCGCCTTGCGCATCTTCTCGTTCTTGGCCTCGATCTTCCCGAGCCCGTCGCTGATCGAGGAGCCGAGCCAGTAGGTGAGGATCAGCGGGGCGGCGATCGACGCAAGGATGACCAGCATCCGCTCGCGCGGTGAAATGCGGTCCCAGAAATCTCGTGCACGTTCGCGGATGGCCATGACTACCTCACATGCACGCAGCGGTGATCGTGAGCTTGAACTTGTGATGCTCGGGCCGGTCGGCCGTCGCGGGAACGAGCTCGGTGGTGTCGCGCCGGATGTCCTTGAAGCACTTGTCCTCGCCGATCGCGACGTTCTTGAGCTCGGCGATCAGCAGATCGATCTCTTGCGGCGTCTTCACCGTGCCCGCGAGCTCGACCTTCTTGTCGTCGATGTCGAGCCGGTTGATGTCGAGCAGGATCTTGTCCTTGGCTGGCACCTTCGCCGAGATCTCGAGCATGGTCGTCTCGAAATCCGACACCGACGGCGAAT
>JBBJLY010000361.1:0-6834 GCA_037720695.1 Kofleriaceae bacterium
CCAGGCCCGTTCGTCACGCCCCTGCCGGCCGCGGCCCCCGGGCATGTCGCGGGGCATGGACCCACCGCATTCGCGCCGGGTCCGCCCCCGAGCGCCCAGGGCTCGTCGATCACGTGCCCACGCTGCGGCACGCCAACGCCGGTCGGGTTCGCATACTGCCAGCAGTGCGGGCTCCACATGCAGGCGCTCCAGCCCACCGATCCTGGCGCCCACGCCCGCGCGCGTCCGGTCTCCGCGCCACCACCGCTCGCGCCACCGCCGATGCGGCCGAGTGGGCCGCTCCCGCCGATCGATCCGCAGGCCGCGACGATGGCCGCCGATCACGTGCGCGGCGGATCGATCGTGCCGCAGGTGAGCCAGAGCGCACCGCCCGCCGCGAGCCACAGCGCGCCGGGTCCGGCGACCGCCAGCGGGCCGAGCTGGGGCAGCGCGGTGCTGGTCAACCGGGACGGCAGCGACGGCCAGCGGTTCCCGCTCGCGGGCGAGTACCTGGTGGTCGGGCGCGCCGGTGCGGACATCGAGTTCGCGGAGGATCGTTTCCTCGCCCGCCAGCACGCCCGGCTCGAGCGCACGGGCGACGGCTCGATCAGGGTCCATCCACTCGACTCGCTGAACGGCGTGTTTCGCAAGACCGACGCGCCGGTCGACCTGGTCGACGGCACCACGATCCTCGTCGGTCGCGAGGTGTTGCGATTCGAGCGCGTCGATGCCGAGGAGGTCAAGGTTCACCCGCTGGTCCGGCACGGCGTCGCGCTGTTCGGTTCGCCGCCGCGCGAGCCGTGGGGCCGGCTGTTACAGATCGTGCCATCGGGCGGCTATCGCGACGTGCGGCACCTGGCGGGCGAGGAGATCGTGCTCGGGCGCGAAGAGGGCGACATCGTGTTCCGCGACGACGCGTTCATGTCGCGCCGGCACGCTGCGATCACCTGGGACGGCAAGCGCGCGCAGGTCACCGACCTCGGCAGCTCGAACGGCACCTTCGTCCGGGTCGGCGGCCCGACGCCCCTCAAGCATGGGGATCACGTGCGGATGGGTGATCAGCTGATGCGCATCGAGCTCTCGAGGTGACGTGACCGCGGAACTGGATCGCCCGGCCCTCGAGCTCGTCGTCGCGGCCGGCAGTGAGGTCGGTCAAGTCCGCGAGCACAACGAGGACTATCTGTTGTTCGGCGATCTCGACGGCCAGAAGCTGATCGATGTCGGCAAGCTCGCCGGTGAGCCATGGACCGCGTCGGCGCAGCGTGGGCCGCTGCTCGTCGTGTGCGACGGCATGGGTGGCGTCGAGGGTGGCGAGGTCGCGTCGGAGCTCGCCGCGCAGGTGATGTGGCGCGAGATGAAGGGCACGCCCGCGACGCGTGATCCGGAGGTGTTCGCGCGACTGCTCCGGCGGGCGGTGCGTGTCGCCAATCACGACGTCCACGCGATGGCGCGGCGCGAGCCCGGGCTGCGAGGCATGGGCACGACGCTGTCAGCGGCAGGTCTGATCGGCGACCGCCTGATCGTCGCCACGGTCGGGGATTCGCGCGCGTACGTGCTGCGTGCAGGCGAGCTGGTCCAGGTCACCCGCGACCAGTCGCTGCACTCCGCGCTGATCGCCGCTGGCCACACGGAGGGCGAGGCCGCGAGTGCGGGCGGGGCGATCCTCCAGGCGCTCGGCGTCGGCGACGACGTCGAGCCGTCGCTATCGATCATCGAGCTCCGGCGTGGCGACCGGATCCTGCTGTGTAGCGATGGCCTGCATGGGCTGGTCGGCGAACCGGCGCTCGCGCTGCTGATGAACGAGCCGCACAGCGTCGCCGAGGCGGTCAGGCTGTTGATCGCCGCGGCCAGCGCCGCCGGTGGCAGCGACAACATCACGGCCGTCGTGTGCCGGGTCGATGGCGCGCGCCTGATCACGCCGCGCTCCGACGAGGATCTGCCGAAGTTCCGCGAGTTCGATCCGCAGCGAGAGGGCGATCCAGCGCTGACCTCCACGTCGTATGTCGCGCGCCGGCTCGCCGCCCGGATCGGGATCCCGACCCCCGCGATCCCGCCGAACATCCCGGTCACCGGCCAGCACGCGATCCTGCGCTCGCAGATCGGCCAGCGCGTCCCGGCGACCGCGCTACCGGTCGACCTCGACGGTCCGGCGCGCCGGCGGCTGGTGCGACCGGGGCAGACGTGGGTCTGGTATGTGGTCCTCGGGCTGGTCGCGTGCCTCATCGCGTGGTGGGCCGGAGGCCGATAACGCCGCGGAGTGTTACAGTTCGTGCGTGCGGGTCGTGATCGACCACGTCGCGGGCAGTCGACGGGGCCAGCGCCAGGAGCTTCCTGCGAACCGCCGGATCCGGTTCGGGCGTCATCCCGAGTGCGAGGTCTCGTTCGATCCGCACCGCGACATCGACGCCAGCTCGCGCCACGCCGAGCTACGACCGATGGAGGCCGGCGGCACGGGGCCGATCGACGCCACCAACGGCTGGGTGCTCGTCGACCTCGGCAGCTCCAACGGCACCTACGTCGAGGGCCACCGGATCACCGAGTCCCCGATCGACCGCAACACGCCGCTCGCGATCGAGTTCGGCCCGGGCGGCCCGCGCGTGCGCCTGTTCGTGGGGGACGACGCCGAGATCGAGGCCCTGCCTCCCGCTCCGGTCGAGGCGCGCGACCCGCGCTGGCTGTACGGCGCGATCGGCGCCGCCGGGGTTGGCCTCGTGTTGATTCTGCTCGCGCTCGTGAAGTGCTAGGTTTTTTCGCGGGGATGAAGCGTGCGGAGACGCGCTTTCTCTGCGAAAATTCGGGCGGGATGAACTGCCCTTCCTGCCATACGCCGCTCGAGCCAAACGCTCGGTTTTGCGGCGTGTGCGGCTACCGGCTGCAGGGCAGCCAGCCCAACCCGGCACCGGTGATCTCCCGCAGCCCGGCCCTGAAGGTCTCGACGCTGCCACCGAAGAACGTCGCCTCCGCGGGCGGATCGACGATCCCGAGCAGCAGTCCCAAGCAGCCCGCGCGCGTTCCCAAGTCGCGGCCGATCCCGAAGGGCGACGAGATCTACGTCGGCGAGGTCCTCAACAATCGGTTCAAGGTCGAGTCCAAGATCGGTGAGGGCGGGTTCGGTGCGGTGTATCGGGGCATCCAGCTCGCGACCGGGCGCAAGGTCGCGCTGAAGCTCCTGCATCCCGAGATGACGAAGGACGAGAACCTGGTCGCGCGGTTTCGCCGTGAGGGCATGGTGCTGTGCAACCTGCGCGACGCGCACACCATCACGACGTACGACTTCGATCAGACGCCGGACGGCACGCTCTACATCGCGATGGAGCTGCTCGAGGGCAAGAGCCTGCATCAGGTGTTTCACGAGCAGGCACCGCTCGAGTGGAAGCGGATGTTCAAGATCCTGATCGAGATGTGCAGCTCGCTCGCCGAGGCGCACTCGCAGGGCATCGTGCATCGCGATCTCAAGCCGGAGAACGTCTATCTCGAGACCCGCCCGGGCAATCCCGAGTTCGTGAAGATCCTCGACTTCGGGATCGCGAAGGTGATGCGCGGCGACACCATCGATCCGCAGTCACCGCAGCTGACCGCAACGGGCCAGACGCTCGGCACGCTCGAGTACATGTCGCCCGAGCAGCTGATGGGCAAGCAGCTCGACGGTCGCAGCGACGTCTACGCGCTCGGCGTCGTCGCGTACGAGATGACCACCGGCCGCTTGCCGTTCCCCGATGCGAAGGGCCCGGCAGGCCTGATCACCGCGCAGCTCAAGCAGACGCCCATCCCACCGTCGCACGCGAACCCCAAGGCCGGGATTCCGCCCGCCGCGGATCGTGCGATCCTGAAGTGTCTCGAGAAGGACAAGACCAACCGCCATGCCGACGTCTCCGCCTTCGCGGTAGCGCTGCAAGACGTGCTCACGCAGGCAACGTCCGATCTCGCCGTCGCTGCCGCTGCGCAGTCGAACGCGAGCTTGCGCCACGGTCACGAGCTACTGGAGACGCGTCGGGGCGACATGCCAATGACGCCGCCGCCACCGCTGCCAATGACGCCGACTCCTGGCGCTCACGTCGGGATCATCCCGCACACGCCGCCGGGCGGCACACCGCAGCACGCGCCGGCCTCGGCCAACTACCTGCCGCCGAACCCGCACGCCCATGGCTCGCCGCAGGGACATCCCGCGAGCGGCTCGCGTGTCGGCGGATTTGCTGGCTCCAACGCGGCGCCGGTCACGTATCCGCAGGCCGCGCCGTACCAGCCGCACTATCCGCCGCAGCCCGCATCCGGCAAGCGCCAGCTGATCTGGTGGATCATCGGCTTCCTCGTGCTCGGCGCTGGCGCCGGCGCCGTGCTCGCGTACTTCCTCGCCTAGCGAGCCAGCACGGCGCGCGCGCGTTCCTCGCCGCGGGGATTGTCGGAGCCACCGTCGAGCCACGCCTGGAACGCGGTGCGTGCAAGCGCGAGATCACCCTGCGCCTGCGCGACCACGGCCTCGAGCTCGCGCGCCTCGGGCAGGGCAGGGCTGCGGGCACGCGCGCGCGCGATCGCCTCGGCCGCGCGGCTGCGGTCGCCATCTTCGATCGCCGCGCGCGCGTCGCGAAGATCTGCGCGTGCCGCAGCCAGGCTCGACGCACGGTCGGGATCGAGCGTCGGATCGGCAGCGACATCTGCAGGTGGTGCGGCGCGCTCGCCTTCGCGCCGCAGCTCGTGGCGCAGATCGAATGCGCGGAAGCGCCCGTTCGCGCGCGGATCCGCAACCCACAGCTCGAGCGACATCGGGTCGAGGATCACGGTATGGATCGCGCGCCCGTTGTCGATCACGCCGCGGTGCCCGGGCGGGCGCGGGGCGTCGTCGAGCGCGCGTTGATCGCGAAGCAGCGCCGCCATCGCGGTGACGTCGGCGAGCGGTGCCTTGACCAGCCGGACCGCGCGCTCGACCCGGCTTGCACTGGCGCGCATCCGCCGCGCGCGATCGTTCTCCGGATCATCGGACAGCGTGTTGGTGGTCAGCACGTCCCCGAGCGCGGGTGACTTGGGATGGCGCTCGACGATCGCCTTGCTCGGCGTGCGCTCGACGACCACCCAGGTACCGCTCGTGCCGTCGACGATCACGAACACCGCGGCGCCGAGCGTCGAGGTCGACTCGACGAGCTTGACCGCCTCGTCGAGCGTCTTGGCCTGCTCGAGCAGCGCCCGCGCGAGGTGCATCACCGGTCGTGCGGTGCGGGTCGGGCGGACGTCACTCGTGCGGGCCGGGTTCACCAGGACGGCGATGCCGTGCGCGTTGATCCCCGTGACCGCGCCGAGCCCGCCCGGCCAGCCGACACCGGCCCACGCGATCCGGCCCTCCGGATGCGCGAACGTGACGACCGGAACCGCAGATTCGCCACCATCGTCGAGTCCGGGCAGGCCGAACGTCCGACCGATGAACACACGGTTCGCCGCGATCGCCTGGTGCCCGATCACGGTCAGGCTCTCCGCGATCGCGTGCTTGTCGGCTTCCGGAGTCCGGACCGAGGGTTCCCCGACGTCGACCACGACCTGGCCGCGCACGAGGTCGTCGTAGTCGAGCTCGACCCCGCTCGCCGCGGCGCCGCGCGTCATGCCGGCCACCATCCGCCGATCCTGGTCGACCAGCCCGTCGTCGACGAACCGCCAGCGCCAGGCGAGCCGCATGTTGTGGGTCGCGCCACCGAGCAATCCCGAGGTCCCGACGGTGCGCCGGATCGACGGATGCCAGGCGCGCACCGTCGCGGTCAGCCAGGGGGCAAGCAGCCGACCATGCGCCGCGCCGATCGCATGTGCGTCGCCGGTGGTCCGGAGTACGGCAATCCCGCCGTTCCACGCGAGCGACGACGTCCCGTACACGAGCGCCGGAGGCGCACCCGGACCTGCCTGGACCTGCGAGATTGCGCCCCGGACGTCGCCGGCGGGCACCTCGTAGACAACCGATCGCCGGTAGATGAACCAGGCGACCACGATCGCCACGCCGAGCATCGCGAGCGCGATGCCACCGGCCCGCCACGGGCGAGGCACGCCCGCGCGACGGGCTCCGATCACGAGGTCCGGCATCGCGGCGTAGTTACCACGCCCGCCCGAGGGGAAACCGGTTTCCCAATTACGCGTTGACCGATCTGGGGGCGGTTGCTAGCCTCAACGACAAGCAGGTTTCTCGTCGATGGTCGCGCCTTTTTCGTCGACAAATGTGCTCGCAACAGGCGGAGCAGAACCGCTGCTGATCGCCGTGATCGGGCTCCTGGCGCTCGTGATCATTGGCCTCGTCGCGATGGCCGTCGTGCTGCGCCGCCGCACCCGCAACCTGCCGCAACGTCTGCCGCAGCCCTCGGCGAATCCGTCGCCGCCATCCCCGCCGACGATCCCGCGGCCCCGCGCGCGCCCACAGATGGTGCGCGGTGGCGGCGGTGGCGGGCTCGCCGTCGCGACGTCGAGCGCGATGGTCTGCCCGACCTGCCGCACCGAGTATCACGGCATGACCTACTGCACGCGCGACGCGCGCCGACTGGTGCCGCCCGAGGAGATGCTCGCCGGTCCCGGCATCGGTCCGCTGCGCTCGGCAAAGAGCGCCGGCCTCGTGTGCATGGCGTGTCGCCGCGCCTACGAGCCGGGACTTCGCAGCTGCCCGCACGATGGCAACGAGCTGGTGCCGTTCCCGGTCTACAACGCGACGCGCCCGCGCCGTCCGCGCGGCACCACCGAGCCCGCCGGTGTGATCGCCCGGATCTGCCCGGTGTGCGCGTCCAAGTACGATCTCAACGCGCGATTCTGCGGACACGACGCCGGCCAGCTGGTCGTCATCAATTGAGACCTCCGCTGCCCCTCGGCCAGACGGCCTCGGGGCTATCCGGTCAA
>JBBJLY010000143.1:0-21196 GCA_037720695.1 Kofleriaceae bacterium
GCCACGGTAATCGCGGCCAGTCAAACTACGTCTCGGCCAAGGCGGCGCTCGCCGCTGTCGTCGGCGATCGGCGCCGATGGCCAGAACGCGGCCGGCAACATCGGCCGATTCAACATCGCGCTGGTCCCGCTCGAGGAGCGCGACGCGACCGTCACCGAGATCATCGCGCGGATCCAGGAGCGTGCGCGGGCGGTGTCGGGCATCTCGCTCTACATGCAGGCTGTGCAGGACCTGACGGTCGACGCGCGGATCAGCCGGACGCAGTACCAGTACACGCTCGAAGATCCAGATCCGGAGGTGCTGGCCGCGTGGGCGCCGCGCCTGCTCGAGGCGATGCGCGGGATGCCCGAGCTGCGCGACGTCGCCTCGGATCAGCAAGCCGCGGGCCCGCAGCTCCACCTCGAGGTCGATCGCGACAGCGCCGGTCGGCTCGGCGTCACGACGCAGGTGCTCGACGACACGCTGTACGACGCGTTCGGCCAGCGCATCGTGTCGACGACGTTCACCCAGCTGAACCAGTACCGGATCATCCTCGAGGTCCGGCCCGAGGACCGCGACAACGCCGATGCGCTCGACAAGCTCTACGTCCGATCCACGGCTGGGAACCCGGTTGCGCTGTCCCAGCTCGCGCGGCTGACGAAGCGCGAGGCGCCGCTCGCGATCTCCCACCAGGGCCAGTTCCCGTCGGTCACGCTGTCGTTCAACACCGCCGGCGCGGTCCCGCTCGGTGATGCGGTCGCCGCGATCGAACGCACGGCGGCCGAGCTCGGACCTCCGCCGTCGATGCGCGGCCAGTTCACCGGCGCCGCCCAGGCGTTCCGGGACTCGCTGTCGTCGACGCCGTTCCTCATCCTCGCCGCGCTGATCACGGTCTACATCGTGCTGGGCGTGCTCTACGAGAGCTACATCCATCCCGTCACGATCCTCTCCACGCTGCCGTCCGCGGGAGTCGGCGCGATCCTCGCGCTGTATGTCGTCGGCAAGCCGTTCGACGTCATCGCGCTGATCGGCATCGTGCTGCTGATCGGCATCGTCCAGAAGAACGCGATCATGATGATCGACTTCGCGCTCGAGGCGGAGCGCGACGAAGGGCTGTCCCCCGATGACGCGATCTTCAAGGCCGCGTTGCTGCGATTCCGGCCGATCATGATGACGACGATGGCCGCGCTGCTCGGTGGCCTGCCCCTCGCGCTCGGGTCAGGCACCGGCGCCGAGCTCCGCCGCCCGCTCGGGATCACGATCGTCGGCGGTCTACTGCTGTCGCAGGTGCTCACCCTCTACACGACGCCGGTCATCTACCTCTACATGGAGAAGCTCGGTCGCAAGCTGCGGCGCAAGTCGGTCGAGCCACCGGTGGCGGTGCCGCCGTGAACATCTCGTCCCCGTTCATCAAGCGGCCGATCGGGACGTCGCTGCTCGCGCTCGCGCTCTTCCTCGCGGGTGCGGTCGCGTTTCTCCGGCTGCCGGTCGCGCCGTTGCCGCGGGTCGACATCCCGACGATCTCGGTGTCCGCGAACCTGCCCGGTGCGAGCCCGAACACGATGGCGACCGCGGTGGCGATGCCGCTGGAGCGCCGGTTCGGCCGGATCGCGGGTGTCACCGAGATCACGTCGGAGTCGACGCTCGGCATCACGTCGGTCACGGTGCAGTTCGATCTCGACAAGGATGTCGAGGAGGCCGCGCGCGAGATCCAGGCGGCGATCCAGGCCGCGGGTGGCGACCTGCCGGCGAACATGCCGTCGCGCCCGCGCTACCGCAAGGTCAACCCGAGCGACGCGCCGATCCTCATCATCACGCTGCGCTCGAAATCGCTCGAGCTGTCCGAGGTATTCGAGGCCGCGAACACCGTCCTGGCGCAGAAGATCTCCCAGGTGCCCGGCGTCGGCCAGGTCGGTGTTGGCGGTGGCATCGCGCGGGCGGTGCGCGTCTCGGTCGATCCGACCGTGCTCGCCGGGATGGGCCTCTCGCTGGAGGACGTCCGCGAGAAGATCCAGAGCGCGACGTCGAATCAGCCCAAAGGCAACATCGGCGTCGCCACCGCACAGTCGCAGGCGATCAGCTCCGACGATCAGCTACTCGATGCGGCGGCGTGGCGCGACACCATCATCCGGTGGTCCGATGCCGATGCGAACGGCGGCGCGATCCGGCTCGGCGACGTCGCGAAGGTGAGCGACGACGTCGAGAACGATCAGGTCGCGGGCTGGTTCGATCGCGAGCGCTCGATCTCGGTGATGGTCCGGCGCCAGTCGGGCGCGAACATCCTCGACGTGATCGCGCGGGTCAAGGCGCTGCTGCCCGAGCTCGCGCGGTCGATCTCGCCCGCGATCGACGTCGGTATCGCGATCGATCGGGCAGGCACGATCCGGTCCTCGGTCCACGAGGTCGAGGTCACGCTGGTCATCTCGCTCGTCCTCGTCACGATCGTCGTGTTCCTGTTCCTGCGCTCGGCGCGCGCGACGGCGATCCCGGCGGTCGCGGCCCCGCTGTCCCTGGTCGCGACATTTGCCGCGATGTACGCGCTCGATTACTCGCTCGACAACCTGTCCCTGATGGCGCTCACGATCGCGACCGGCTTCGTGGTCGACGACGCGATCGTGGTGACCGAGAACATCATGCGGTTGATCGAGCGCGGCGTGCCGCCACGCGAGGCCGCGCTGCAGGGTGCCAAGCAGATCGGGTTCACGATCGTGAGCATCACGGTCTCGTTGCTCGCGGTGTTCATCCCGATCCTGTTCATGGGCGGCGTGATCGGCCGGCTGTTCCGCGAGTTCGCGGTCGTGCTCGCGATCGCGATCACGCTGTCGGCCCTGATCTCGCTGACCTTGACGCCGATGATGTGCGCGAAGCTGCTGCGCCCCCCCGGTAAGCCCAACGTGGTGGCTCGCGTCCTCGAGCGTGCGCTCGCGAAGGTCACCGCAGGTTATGCCGCGGCGCTTCGCGTGACCCTGCGCCACCGCTTCATCATCGGCCTGGTGACCATCGCGACGGTCGGGGTCACGGTGTGGCTCTACATCCGCGTCCCGCAGGGGCTGTTTCCGCAGCAAGACACCGGGATGCTGACCGGCACGACGCAGGGACCGCAGGACATCTCGTTCGAGGCGATGAAGGCCCACCAGGAGAAGCTGATCGCGATCGTGCTTTCCGATCCTGATGTCCTGCACGTCAACGCAAACGTCGGCGGCTTCGGGGCCAGCACGATCAACACCGCGCGGATGTTCATCGCGCTCAAGGACAAGCCCGAGCGCACGGCGTCGTCCGAGCAGGTGATCAACCGGCTGCGCCCGAAGCTGTCGAACATCGAGGGCGTCCAGGTGTTCCTGCAATCGGTGCAGGACGTCCGGATCGGTGGCCGGATGGCGCGGACGCAGTATCAGTACACGATCGAGAGCGCCGATCTCACCGAGCTCTCCGAGTGGGCACCCAAGGTGACGGCCGCGATCCGCAAGCTGTCGCAGGTCAAGGACGTGGTGTCCGACCAGCAGAACCAGGGGCTGCAGCTGAACCTCGAGATCGATCGTGACGCCGCCGCGCGCCACGGCATCACGATGGCCGCGATCGACAACACGCTGTACGACGCGTTCGGCCAGCGCCAGGTCGCGACGTTCTACACGCAGGTCAACCAGTACCGCGTGATCCTCGAGGCCGCGAGCTCGGTCGGCACGGGACCCGAAGCGCTCGAGCGGATCTACGTGGCCTCCGAGACCGGCGGCCCGGTGCCGCTGTCCCAGCTCGTGCGGGTGACGACGAGCGCGGTCGCGCTGTCCGTCAGCCACCAGGGCCAGTTTCCATCGACGACGATCTCGTTCAACACCTCGCCCGGGGTCCCGCTCTCCGAGGCCGTCGCCGCGATCGAGCAGGCCACACTCGCGATGGGGATGCCCGCGAGCATCCACGGCTCGTTCTCTGGTACCGCGCAGGCGTTTCGCGATTCGACGCGAACCCAGCCGCTCCTGATCCTGATCGCGCTGATCGCGGTCTATATCGTGCTCGGCGTGCTCTACGAGAGCTACGTGCACCCCTTGACGATCCTCTCCACCCTACCGTCGGCGGGGCTCGGTGCCCTGCTCGCGCTACTCGTCACCAGCAGCGAGCGCGATCTGATCGCACTCGTCGGCATCATCCTGCTGATCGGCATCGTCAAGAAGAACGCGATCATGATGATCGACTTCGCGATCGAGCTCGAGCGCGACGGCAAGTCGCCGCACGACGCGATCTACGAGGCCTGCGTGCTGCGGTTCCGCCCGATCCTGATGACGACGCTGGCCGCGTTGCTCGGCGCGTTGCCACTCGCGCTCGGCACCGGCACCGGCAGCGAGCTGCGCAAGCCGCTCGGGATCGCGATCGTCGGCGGGCTGTCGGTCTCGCAGCTGCTCACGCTGTTCACGACCCCCGTGACGTATCTCGCGCTCCACCGGTTCGTCCGCACGCGCCGGCCGAGTGACGTCGCGCACCCCATGTAGCGAGCACCGCCCCGCCGTAGGTGGGCGAGTGGTATCGGTGGTCGATGCAACGAACCGTCGCGCACGCGCTTGTCCTCGTTGCCACCGCCGGGTGTTTCTCCACCGATCACCGTGGGCGCGATCCGCGCAAGGTGTACGTGGCGATGGAGGACGGCAGGCGTGGCTACACGAAGCACGGCGAGTTCCACAGCGAGATGGGATTCGGCGGCAGCCTGCTCGAGCTGGTCGCCGACGATCCCGAGGCCGCGCGGGCCGCGCGGACGTATCGCAGCCGTTCGATCGCCGGCGCGCTGATGACGATCGGCGGCAGCGTGTGCCTGCCGGCGGTCATGATCTACGGTCTCGACCGCAGCCTGGAGGAGGATGGGAACGGGTTCACCCAGAACACGTTCACGTTGATGCTTGGCTGCGCGCTGCTCTCGACGATCGGCGTGTTCTACTGGACGTCGGGCATGCCCTACCAGCTCGACGCGGTGAACATCTACAACGACGGCGTCGACGCCCGGCCGCAGTGGCCTCCGCCGGCCGCGCCGCAGCTCCCCGCGCTTCACGAGGGCCCACCGGGCAGCTGACCGCGCCGCCTCATTCGACCGGACGCAACATGCGCTCGCTCGGCACCTCGGTCGTGCTGATCAGGCCGTGCTTGCGCCAGCCCTGTCCGAGCAACCACGTCCTCGGCCGCCACACCGGTAGCAGCGGATAGCCGGGTCGCAAGATCCGGACGGTCTCGAGGTCGCGCCAGCCATCGAACGTCAGCCCGCTCGAGAACAGGTCGACCTCCCACCCGCGTGTCAGGTCGCCGCGATGCTCGCCGTGCTTCCGCCAGTTATTTAGAACATACGCCAGCGTGCTGCGTGCCTGACGCGGCGAGCGGATGACGACCGCGTGGTAGCGGTCCGGAAACACGCTGCCACGGCGGCGCTCGGACCGCCGGGCGCTGATCGCCGCGTTGAGGTGCTTCGCCGCCGAGATCTGGAACGCCTTCATCCCGCGCGCGAGCGCTTCGCGATGGTCCGCCTCGACGAGGAGATGGACGTGGGTGTCCTGGATGCTGAGGTGCACGATCCGGAAGTCCTCGCGCGTGAACGTCACCACCAGCGCCTTCCGGATCGCGAGATACGTCGACCGGGTGCGCAACGAGCGGAGCTCCGCGATCGCGCGGATCACCACGTGGACAGGCTGCCCCTTGCGAAACACCTCCCGCCTCTTGTGGCGCTCGCTCGACCGCGGCCCCTTCGGTGGGCGACCGCCGCGGGCGGCCTTGTTGCGGCGCCTGGATCGCTGCATGCGACGGCCGGGCGGGTCCCCGAAGTGAAGAGCCTGCTGGACGTGGCGCTTGCGCGAGCGCGGCATCGTTCTCGTGTAGCACCGCGGATCCAGTGTTTCAACTGGTTTCGCTGATATTTTAGCCTCGGCACACCTGTGCCGATATCGGTCCGTCGGAGTTGCGAATACGGTTCAGGAGCTCCGCGGCGTTTGATAGAACGCGTGACCCGCGCCGTGGACGCCGTGACCAGCGCGACGGCGTGGTCACCTGACGTGGCCATCGAGTCGCGCAGCTCACCGCGCCCACCGCGCCTGACGCGAGCGCGAAGCGCGCCGACGAAGTTTAGTTTTTGGTTTCAGGTTGAGATATGAGCCGACCCGGCCCGACCTGGCCTGCCTGCTTGGGATCAGGATCGGCATCCGGATCAGGATCCGGGGATCGGGGGATCCGGGGATCCGAACCTGCGTGATCCAGATCCTCGTCATCGCGTGGATGCGCGGGGATCCGGATTCCGGAAACCAAAAAACAAAGTCTTCGTCGCGGAGGTCGCGCTGGCGTCAGGCGTTGTGGGCGCGGTGAGCTGCGCGCTGATCGTGGACCACGGCCGACATGTTTGGCGCGCTGGTCACGGCGTCCACAGCGGTCACGCGGTCTCCTCACGTCGTCGAGAGCTCCAGCGGCGGTCGTCTCCACCCGTCCCCGGGACCCGCGAGAGATGGTGCGCCGCGCGCATGCCGTGGCGTCCGCGTGTCCAGTGGCGGCTCCTTGGTGCGCACGTTCGCGAGGATCGCTTCATTGTCCAGCGGACACCCCGCGGCTCAGCCCCGCATCTCGGCGAGGCCCGCCTCGCGCGATGTCTTGCCGATGTAACCAAGCTCGCGGCGCGCCTTCGTGTCGTTGACCGTGACCTCGTGCGCGATCAGCGCGATCGCCGTCCTGGTCACCGGCGGCTGCTTCATCCAGCTGGTGAGCGACGCGACGGTGGTCGCGACCCAGCGTGGGAGCGAGCGCGTCCCCGGATCGACGCCCTGAGTGGAGAGCATCGCGGTCACGAACAACCGGAAGTCGACCGGCTCGCCGTCGGTGAGGAAGTAGATCTCGCCGGGCGTGCCACGCTCTGCCGCGAGCAGCATGCCCTCGACCACGTTCGCGACGTGACAGGTCGACGTCTGGTAGTGGCCACCGCCGACCCAGCCGAACCGTTTGCGCTTCACCGCCTCGATCACCCCCGCGAGCATCGTCGTGTCATCGCGGCCCCAGATGAATCGCGGCCGAACCACCACGGTCTCGAGCTGCGCATCGTTGGCCGCGACCACGGCGCGCTCGGAGATGCCCTTGGTGAGCGGGTAGGGTCCGACCGGATGTTCCGGATACGGCGCGGTCTCGTCGGCGCGTACGATCGGCTTGCCTCCGGCGAGCACCGCCTCCGTGCTGACGTGGACGAGCCGGCGGACCCCGGCGGCCCGGGCGGCGGCGATCACGTTCTCGGTGCCGGCGACGTTCGCCGTCATGAACGCGGCGAGCGGACCGTGCTGCTTCGCGTAGGCCGCGGCGTGAAACACGACGTCACATCCCGCCATGCCTTCCGTCAGTGCCGCCACGTCATCGAGATCCGCGCGCACCGGCTCGGCGCCGTGTCCACGCACCGCGATCGCCGCGTGCTCGCTGCGCGCGAGGGCCGCGGTCGGGATCCGGCGCGTATCGAGCTCGCTCAGCAGACGACCGCCGAGGAACCCCGAACCGCCGGTGACGAATGCTCGCTTCACGCGGGCGAATCTACTAGCTTCGTCGGCCATGAGCGAGACGACCACGCATCCCGACGGACGTGTCGAGCTGGTTCATCCCGAGGCGCTCGAGAAGTCCCCGCACTACAACGAGGACCTCGCGCCGATCCCGATCGCGCGCCGCACGTGGACGACGTGGGACTACGCCGCGCTGTGGATCTCGATGGCCCACTGCATCCCGACCTACCTGATGGCCTCGGGGCTGGTCGGCCAGAAGGGGATGTCGTGGTGGCAGGCGCTGCTGACGATCTTGATCGGCAACCTGATCGTGCTCGTGCCGATCCTGCTCAACTCGCATCCGGGCACCAAGTACGGCATCCCGTTTCCGGTGTTCGCCCGTGCGGCATACGGGACCATTGGCTCCAACTTGCCAGCGTTGCTGCGCGCGCTGATCGCGTGCGGCTGGTTCGGGATCAACGCGTGGATCGGTGGCCAGGCGCTGCACACGTTCTTCGTCGCGCTGTTCCCGGGGTGGAAGACGCTGCTCGGCACGTTCAACAGCTTCCCGACCACCCAGTGGATCTCGTTCGCGCTGTTCTGGGGCCTCAACATCTTGATCGTCTTTCGCGGCATGGAGCTGGTGCGCCGGCTCGAGCGGTTTGCCGCGCCGTTCGTGCTCGTGATGACCGCGGTGCTCGTCGCGTGGGCGATCAACGCCGCCGGCGGGCTCGGCCCGATCATGGACAAGCCCGGGCTCGATGCCGCGGCGTTCTGGCCGGTGTTCATTCCTGCGCTCACCGCGACGATCGGCTTCTGGTCGACGCTGTCGCTCAACATGCCGGACTTCACGCGGTTCGGGCGTTCGCAACGCGAGCAGACGATCGGCCAGATCGTCGCGCTGCCATCAACCATGACGCTGTTCGCCGCGATGGGGATCCTGATCACGTCGGCGACGGTCGTCATCTTCAAGGTGCCTCAAGGCATCGACGATCCGATCGTGCTCGGCGGCATGCTCGGCAACCGCCTGGTGGTCGGGATCGCGATGTTCACGATCGTGATCGCCACGCTCGCCGTGAACATCGCGGCCAACGTGGTGTCACCCGCGAACGACTTCGCGAACACGTTCCCGCGGCACGTCGACTTCAAGCGCGGCGGCCTGATCACGGGGATCATCGGGACGCTGATGATGCCGTGGGAGCTGCTGAAGGATGCCAACCGATACTTCCAGTGGCTGAACGGCTACTCGGGCGCGCTCGGCGCGGTCGCCGGCGTGTTGATCGTGGACTACTGGTTGATCCGCAAGACCGTGCTCGACCTGCCCGCGCTGTACACGCCGGACGGCACGTATCGCTACCGCAACGGCTGGAACCTGCCCGCCGTGATCGCGACCGTCGTCGGCGCGACCGTCGCGCTGCTCGGCTTCTTCTGGCCGGCGATGCACCCGATCTACGACTGGGCATGGTTCGTCGGATTCGGGCTCGCCGGTGGGTTGTATTGGATCCTGATGCGCGGGCGTGCGAACTTGGCTTGAAGTGAGTCGGACGGCGACGCGGGACCGGTTCGCACCCGGGACACGAATCGGCGACTACCGGATCGAAGGCGAGCTCGGCAGCGAGGACGCCGGCATCATCTACGGCGGGACGCATGTCGTGTTGCCACGCACCGCGGCGATCAAGGTGATGCACGCGAGCTCCGCGGATCTGCGATCGATCGCGATCCAGATGCTGCGCGAGGCCTGCCTGCTCGAGGCCCTGTGCCACCCCGGCATCCCGCGGGTCTACGAGTGTGGCGTGTTGCCCGACAAGCGACCGTGGACCGCGTTCGAACGCATCGAGGGTGTCACGGTGGGCGCGAACATCGCGGCCGGATCCTTGCCACTGGTCGATGTCGTGTTGATCGTGCGCGATGTCGCCGACCTCCTGTGGCACGCCCATGCCCGCGGCGTCGTGCATCGCCGGCTGACGGGGGATGCGATCGTCCGCACGCCCGATCGCGCGTTCGGCATCTGTGTCCGGCACTGGGATGACGCGCTCACGCTCGACACGGGCGCCAACGTCGCCATCGACGCCCGCGATGATGTCCACGCGCTCGGCGTGATCGCCTACCGCGCCCTGACCGGATGCGTTCCGGATCGCACGGTGTCGACCGCCGAGCGGTATCCCGGGGCCCCGGTCGAGCTGACGTCGCTCGTCGACCACATGCTCGCGACCGAGTCCGCCGCGCGACCGACGAGTCACGAGGTGCGCGACCGGGCGCGCTGGCTCGCGGCGACCGTCGAGCCGCTCACCGACCAGTCGCGGTGGACGGCGCCCGTCGAATCCGACCCACGGAGGACCACTGATGATCCGAGCGGCTTCACGGTCCGGATCACACGCACGCGAACGACCTGAGGTCGACAGACCTGCGTGTCGTGCTGCTCGATCTCGCGAACGATCAGCTGGCTACCGATAGCGGTTGCCGCCCACCGGCCTGAAGCAGCTGCGCGTACTGGTTGGCCACCACGGGTCGGCTGAAGTAGTAGCCCTGCGCCTGATCGCACTCCTGCGCGCGCAGAAAGCGGAGCTGCGCGAGGGTCTCCACGCCTTCCGCGACGACCCGGAGCTTGAGGCTGCGCGCCATGCTGATCACGGCCGTCACGATGCCGACGTCCTCCTCCGCGGACGTGATCTGGGCGACGAAGGATCGGTCGATCTTGAGGGCATCAACCGGGAACCGGTGAAGGTAGCTGAGGCTCGAGTAGCCGGTGCCGAAATCGTCGACCGCGACCTGGACCCCGATCTTGCGCACCGCATGCAGGATCGCGGCGGTCGCCACCGCGTTCTTCATCAGCACGCTCTCGGTGAGCTCCAGCTCGAGGAGCCGCGGGTCGAGGCCGGTCTCGTGAAGGGTCTCGTACAGGCCTTCGAGGAAGCCCTCGTCGCGGAACTCGATCGCCGATACGTTGACCGCGATCGTCGACTCGGGCAACCCGGCGTCGATCCACGCGCGGGCCTGCAGGCACGCCTGCCGCAGCACCCAGCTGCCGATCGGCTTGATCAGACCGGTGTCTTCGGCGACCGGGATGAACATGGCCGGAGCCATCGAGCCGCGCGTGGGATGCGTCCAGCGCAACAGTGCCTCGGCCCCGATGATGGCGCCGCTGCGGAAGTCGATCTTCGGCTGGTAGTGCAGTGACAGCTCGTCGCGTTCGAGCGCGCGTCGCAAGGCCGCCTCGACCATCTGGCGGTCGACCGCGCGTTCGTTCATCACGGGTTCGAAGTACTGGAAGCTGTGGCGGCCGTGCTCCTTGGCCTGATACATCGCGGTATCCGCGTTGCTGACCAGGGTCTCGGCATCGAGGCCGTCCTCCGGGAACACGCTGATCCCGATGCTGGTCGTGACGTGCAGCTCGTGCGGATCGATCGCGTGCGCCTCCGCCACCGACCGCAACATCCGGCGCGCCGCGATCGCTGCGTCCTCGATGTGCTGGACCTCGGACAGCAAGATCACGAACTCGTCGCCGCCTTGCCTGCTCACCGTATCGGACGCGCGCGCGCAGTCGAGCAAACGCGAGGCCACCGACTTGAGCAACCGATCGCCGACCGCGTGGCCAAGCGAGTCGTTGATGTACTTGAAGCCGTCGAGGTCGAGGTACAACAGCGCGACCCGACGCTTGTAACGCTGCGCGAGGACGATCGCCTGATCCACGCGGTCCTTGAGGAGCATGCGGTTCGGTAGACCGGTGAGACCGTCGTGCTGCGCGGAGTGCGTCATCTCGAGCGACATCGCGCGGACCTCGCTGACGTCGCGCAGCACGATCACCGAGCCGGTGAACAGGCCGGCGCGATCGTGGATCGGCGCGATCGAGTTCTCGCTCGGGATCTCGAAGCCGTCACGCCGCACCAGCGTGCAGCTCGAGGGCAGCTGGCCGGGCCGCGGCTCCGAGAGCTCCCCGTCGCGCATCCGGTAGACCTCGGTCAGGGGCCGGCCCGTCGCGTGGTGCGAGGACCAGCCCGTCATCGCCTCGGCGACCACGTTGACGAACGTGATCTGGCCATGCGGGTCGGTGCAGATGACGCCGTCGCCCATGCAGTTGAGCGTGAGCTGTGCGCGTTCCTTCTCGAAGAATAGCGCATCTTCCATGCTCTTGCGCTCGATCGCGTAGCGCAGCGCCCGTAGGAGCCCCCGGATCTCGAGCTGTCCCTTGACCAGGAAGTCCTGCGCCCCCTCCTGCAGCGCCTGCACCGCGAGCACGTCGTCGTCGACGCCGGTCAGGACCATGATCGGGACCCGGGGCGCGAACCCACGGGCCTGTCGCACGGCATCGAGGCCTTCGGCGTCGGGCAGGCCGAGATCCAGCAAGATCACATCCACGGTGTGGCTGGCGATGAATGCTTCCGCGTCTGCCAGGCACTCGACATGGACGAGCTCGATCGCGTGCAGATCCTGATCCCGCAGCACCTCCCGGACGAGCCGAACGTCCCCCGCGCTGTCCTCGATCATCAGGACCCGCGTGGGGCCCGGCGGATTGTTCACGATTGCCCGTGCGGCAGCTTTGCCTTGGTGAGCCAGAAGTCGTTGATGCTCTGCACGAGTCGCTCGAACGACTCCAGCTGGACTGGCTTGCTGAGGTAACAGTTCGCCTGGAGCTGATAGCTCGTCATCACGTCGCTGTGCTCGAGCGAGGTCGTCAGGATGATCGTCGGGATGGTCTTCAACCGATCGTCGGACTTGATGTGGGCAAGCACGGCGCGACCGTCCATGCGCGGCATGTTGAGGTCGAGCAGGATGAGGTCCGGACGGGGGGCCTTGGCATACACGCCCTCGTGGGTCAGGAACGCCATCGCTTCCACCCCGTCACTCACGACATGCAGATTGATCGCGGCGTTGGCTTCCGCGAGCGCGAACTGCGTCAGCCGCACATCGCCGGGGCTGTCCTCGACCAGCAAGACATCGATCGATTGAAGGGGAGCTGCGCTTGTCATCAGGTGCTGCCTCCGCTCTCCGCCAAGGCGAAGCGAAATGTCGTTCCGAGTCCGACGGTGGACTCCACCGAGAGCTTGCCGCCGTGCTGCTCGACAATCTTCTTGCAGATCGCGAGGCCGATGCCGGTTCCGCCGTACGCCTCGCGGCGATGCAGCCGCTGGAACATGCCGAAGATCTTCTCGAAGTACTTGGCCTCGATCCCGATCCCGTTGTCGCGCACCGCGAACAGCCACTTGTTGTCGCGCCGGGTGGCCGAGACGTGGATCCGGGGGATGCCCGCGGCCTGGTACTTGATGGCGTTGCCGACCAGGTTCTGGAACAGCTGCGTCAGCTGCCGGCGGTCCGCGGTGACGGCCGGCAGGGTGTCGTGCGTGATCTCGGCGTGGCTGGTCGCGATCGCACCCCGTAGATTCAGCACGGCCTGACCGAGGGCGTCCTCACTCGAGGCCCGCTGCGGTTGCTGCTTGCTGCCGATCCGCGAGTACGTGAGCAGATCCTGGATCAGCTGCTGCATCCGGTTGGCGCCATCGACCGCGAACGCGATGAACTCGTCCGCCTCGGCGTCGAGCTTGCCCTTATAGAGGCGCGAGAGCAGCTGCGTGTAGCTGGCGACCATCCGGAGCGGCTCCTGCAGATCGTGCGACGCGAGGTACGCGAACTGGCCAAGCTCGGCATTCGAGCGATTGAGCTCCTCCACCGTCTTCAGGAGCTGGCCGTCGGCGAGCTTGCGCGTGGTGATGTCCCGGATCGCCAGCGTCACCTGCATGCCATCCGCGCTCGCGAGCGGGCTCATCATGATCTCGATCGGAAATTCGCTACCATCGCGGTGACAGCCGACGAGCTCGAGCGCTGGCTCCTGGGCGGGGTGGGGAAGGCAATCGTGCGAGTGCAGCGCGTCCGAGATCAACTGCTCGGATGCCTGGCCGGGAATGATGTTCGTGATCTGCTGGCCGAGCAGCGCGTCGCGCGGATAGCCGAACTGCTTCTCGGCCTGCACGTTGACCAGCACGATCTCGCCGTGCTCGTTGACCAGCACCATCGCGTCGGGTGCGGCCTCGAGCAGGCCGCGATAGCGCGCCTCGGTCTGCGCGAGGTGGCGCTCGGCCTTCTTGCGTGCGGTGATATCGCGGATCGCGGCGGTCACCAGGATGCCGTCGGCATCCTCGAGTGGGCTCAGCATGATCTCGATCGGGAACTCGCTCCGGTTCTTGCGCACCGCGACGAGCTCGATGCCCATCCCGATCTGCTGCGACAGCGCCTGCGCGGGGCTGCGCGTACCGTCGGCGATGATCCGCTCCGCGAAGCCGTGCGGGATGATGTTGGTAACCGGTTGTCCGACGAGCTCGTTGCGCGGGTAGCCGAACCGCTTCTCGGCCTGGAGGTTCAGGAGCACGATCACGCCGGCCTCGTTGACGACGACCATCGCGTCGGGCGCGGCCTCGAGCAGGCCGCGGTAGCGCGCTTCCGCGGCCTTGCGCACGCTGATGTCGCGGATCGCCGCGGTCACCAGGGTGCCGTCGGAGGTGCACAGCGGCGACAGCATGATCTCGATCGGGAACTCGCTGCCGTCCTTGCGCCGTGCGACCAGCTCGATGCCGGTGCCCATGTGCTGCGCCAGCGCCTCCGCCGGGCTTCGCGCCATGTCGGCGACCAAGCGCTCGGCGAACCCGTGTGGGATGATCAGGGTGACCTCCCGGCCGACCAGCTCGCCGCGCGCGTATCCGAACCGCGACTCGGCCTGCAGGTTCGACAGCACGATCTTCCCGGCGGTGTCGACGACCACGATCGCGTCGGGCGCCGCCTCCAGCAGGCCTCGATACTTTGCCTCACTCGTCATCCGACCCTCCCCACATCTACTGTGTCGGCCGGACTCGCCGAAACCAACTTGCGATCGTCGGACTTCGTGCGCGAGAATCCCCTCCGCGTCACCGGCGCACTCCCCATTCGCTATCACCGCCCGTGATACGTTGGCGCGTCGGAGGTAACGTGAGTGTGAAGCGTCTGACGTGCGTGTTCTGTGGGGTCGCGCTGTTCGCGTGGTTGGCATCCGGCTCGCCGGCGTGGTCGCAGCCCGAGCCCGAGGCCCCTCCGGCGGAGCCTCCGTCCGACGCCACCCCCGATGGGGGCGTGCCGGACGCGCCGCCCGCGCCCCCGGATGCGCCGCCCGCGCCGACCCAGGGTACGATCGAAGGTGTCGTCGAGGCCCCCGAGCTCGAGGCTCCACTCGCGGGCGCGACGGTGACCGTCGTCGGCACCACGATCACGACCACCACCGACGACGAGGGGAAGTTCCAGCTCCTGGTGCCGCCCGGCACCGTGCGGGTCCGTGCCGACTTCGCGGGGTTCCGGTCGGAGGAGCGCGCGGTCAACGTGTCGGCAGGCGTCACGTCCAAGCTCGACTTCCCGCTCGCACCCGAGCAGTTGCTGAACGAGACGATCGTCGTTGTCGGCTCGCGGACGCCCCGCACCAACGTCGAGACGCCGGTGCCGGTGGACGTCGTGACCTCCGAGGAGATGGCGCGCACGGGACGCACCGAGACCGGTCGCATCCTACACACGCTCGCGCCATCGTTCATCTCGACGCCGCAGACCGTCGCCGACGGCAGCGACCACGTCGATCCCGCCAGCTTGCGCGGGCTCGGGCCTGATCAGGTGCTGGTGCTCGTCAACGGCAAGCGCCGCCACCGCACCGCGCTGATGCACGTCAACGGCACGTTCGGTCGCGGCACCGTCGGCACCGATCTCAACGCGATCGCCTCGGGCTCGATCAAGCGGATCGAGATCCTGCGCGATGGCGCGGCCTCGCAGTATGGCTCCGATGCGATCGCCGGCGTGATCAACATCGTGACCAAGGACATCACCGACCTGGTCGAGATCACGGCCGAGAACGGCATCACCGGCACCGGCGATGGCTTCCAGACCAAGACCTCGGCGAACTACGGGTTCAAGATCGGCGAGAAGGGCTTCATCAACCTCACCGGCGAGTTCATCCACCGGCTGCCCACCAACCGCACCGGCGCCTACACGGGCACGGTGTTCTCCGACGACGTCGCGGTCGACAACCAGATGCTCGCCGACGCCGGCAAGAACCGCGACGACTTCGAGATGAAGATCGGCGAGGCCGGCGCGACGGTCGGCATCGGCGCATACAACCTCGAGCTGCCGTTCGGCGACAACGCGCGGTTCTACAGCTTCGGCGACGTCTCCCACCGCCGCGGCACCGCCGCCGGGTTCTACCGGTTCCCCAAGCAGCTGTCGCAGAACGTGCCGGAGTTCTATCGCTTCGGGTTTCTGCCGGAGATCCACTCGGACATCGACGACAGCGCGGTCACGGTCGGCGTCCGCCGCAAGGGCAGCTGGACGGTCGACGCCAGCCTGACGCGCGGCTCCAACTCGTTCCAGTTCAACATCGAGAACACGGTCAACGCGTCGCTCGGCACCGCGAGCCCGACGACGTTCGACGCCGGCAAGCTCCGGTTCGAGCAGACGGTCGCGAACCTCGATCTGCTGCGCAAGATCGAAACGTCGGCCTTCAAGTCGCTGTCGTTTGTCACCGGCACCGAGTTCCGGGTCGAGAACTACCAGATCACCGCCGGCGAGGAGGCGTCGTACAGCCTCGGTCCCGAGACGTTCGGTGATCCGCCGCAGCCGAAGCTCCCGGGCGCGCAGGTGTTCCCCGGGTTCCAGCCGAGCAACGAGGTCGATCGCACGCGCAACAACATCGGCGTCTACGCCGGGTTCGAGAGCGAGGTGGTGAAGGGCCTCACGTTCGATGTCGGCGGCCGCTACGAAGCGTACAGCGACTTCGGCCAGTCCCTGATCGGGAAGGCAGCGGGGCGCATCCGGCTGTTCGAGGGCGTCGCGATCCGCGCCGCGGCAAGCACCGGCTTTCGCGCGCCGTCGCTCCAGCAGCTGTGGTTCTCGAACGTGTCGACCCAGTTCCTGCCCGACATGACCGGCACGCTGCTGCCGACCCAGGTCCTCACCAGCAACAACCAGAGCCCGATCACCCGCGCGTTCGGCATCCCGCGGCTCGACGAGGAGAAGTCCTACAACGCGAGTGGCGGGCTCACCCTGCGGCCGGTCGACAACCTGTCGATCACCGCTGACGGCTACGCGATCTTGCTACGCGATCGCATCGTGCTGACCAGCCAGTTCACCAACGCAAACCCGGTCGTCGCCGAGATCCTCGCGCCGTTCCCGGGTGTCAGCCAGGCGCAGTTCTTCGCGAACGCCGTCGACACGCTGACCACCGGGTTCGACCTCGTGCTCGACTACGCGGTCGAGCTCGGCGCCGGCAATCTGACACTGACGGCCTCCGGCAACTTCACCAAGACCGAGGTTCGCGCGATCAACATCCCGCGGTCGCTGGATGCGCGGTTTGACGACAAGGCTCAGCTCGAGACGTTCTTCTTCGGCCGCCAGGCCCGGAACCGGCTCGAGGACTCGGTCCCGCACCAGAAGGGCACGGCGGCGGTCCGCTACACGATCGGCGGACTGTCGGCGCTCGCCCGGGCCAACTACTACGGTCGGGTCCTGTTCAAGCCCGACAACTCGGCGAATGACGAGGAGCTCGGGGCCAAGGTCTTGTTCGACCTCGACTTTGGATACCAGGTCAGCAAGAACTTCCTGGTCACCGTGGGGGCCGACAACGTCCTCAACACGTTCCCAGACCGGCAGAAAAAGGACGCGAACATCAGCTTCGGCCGGTTCCTGTACAGCCGCAACGTCAGCCAGTTCGGCCAAAATGGCGGCTTCTACTACGCAAAGCTTCAGTTAACGTTCTTCTGAGACGTGTGGCTCCTTACCGAGATAGCTCGATTGTCGTGCTACGACGTTGAACGGGCGTAGCGTGAAGCCAGCTGTCGACTCTGCTCCCACCGAGGAGTTCGGGCCGTACGTCGTGTACGAGCGGCTCGGCGTGGGCGGCATGGCCGTGGTCCATCGCGCGAAGAAGCAAGGCATCGCCGGGTTCGAGCGCAAGCTGGCGCTGAAGCGCCTGCTGCCGCACTTCGCCGAGGACGCCGACTTCATCGCTTCGTTCATCCGCGAGGCCAAGGTCGCCTCGCTGTTGATCCACCCGAACGTCGCCCAGATCTACGACTTCGGTCGGATCGACGGCGTCTATTACATCGCGATGGAGCACGTCGACGGGTTCGACGTCCGCAAGCTGCTCCGGTTCGCGAACAAGAGCGGCAATCACATCCCGCTCGGCGTGGTGCTCTCGATCCTGATCGAGCTGTGCGAGGCGCTCGAGTACGCGCACAACTTCGTCGACGAGCACGGCACCTCGCACGGCATCGTCCACCGCGACGTCTCGCCATCCAACCTGATCGTCGCCCACACCGGTCACCTGAAGGTGATCGACTTCGGGATCGCAAAGGCCGAGAGCCGACAGCTCCACACGGAGAGCGGGCGGGTGAAGGGCAAGCTTGGCTACATGTCGCCCGAGGCGGCGATGGGCACCGTGTTCGGCCCGGTGTCCGACGTGTTCTCGACCGGCGTGGTCGCCTACGAGCTGCTCACCGCCGCGCCGCTGTTCTCGGCCAAGACCGACTTCGAGACCATGCTGCGGATCCGCGAGGCCGAGATCATTCCGCCGTCGGTCAAGAACATGGCGTGCCCGCCCGAGCTCGACGAGATCGTGCTCGCCGCGCTGTCGCGCACGCCGGAGACCCGCACCCAGACCGCGGGCGTGATGCGCGCCCAGCTCGAGGCGTTCGCCGCGATGCGCGGCATCCGCGTCCAGGCGCGCGACGTCGCCGAGTGGATGCTCCAGTTCGCGCAGCCCGAGGATGGCGCGTGGGCCCGACCATCGGCTGGGCGCCCGGGCTACTCCCAGCCGATCCCGCTGCCAGCGGGCCCGCCCGAACGAGCCACCTCGAATCTCCGGCCGCGGAGCCCGAGTGGTCCACACACGCCGTCACACCCCCAGCGCACCGGCCAGCCCACGCCACCGCCGCCGATGCAGTCACATCCGCAGATGCCGGTGTACCAGCGTGCTCCAATTCCGCCCGGCTATGCAGGAGCGTGGGATGACCCGCCGCGCCCAGCCTCGGGTGACTTCAGCATGATGTCGCCGGCGGCGATGCCGACGCCGACGCCCGCACCGGTCCCGCAGCCCGTCGTGCGCAGCCGCGCGCCGATCTACGTGCTGTTGATCCTGATGCTGGTCGCGGGCGGCCTCGGCGGCTACCTGCTGTACCTGCGCTCGACCAGGACGACCACGGCGCCGTCGACCGAGGCGATGCTGCGATTCGAGATCCAGCCTGCGGGCGCCATCATCGAGATCGGCGGCAAGGAGATCAGCCGCCGTTCGCCGTACGACCACACGCTCGACCCCGGCATGTACACGGTCTCGGTGCGCGAGGACGGCTACAAGACGTGGACCGGCTCGGTCACGCTTCGCAAGGGCGATCGCCAGACGGTCAACGTCGCGCTCGAGCGCGGGCTCGCGAAGCTCGCCGTCGATTCGACGCCGTCCGGCCTCGCGATCCAGCTCGACGGTCAACCGACGCCACACCGCACGCCCGCAAAGATCGACGTCCCGTCGGGCTCGCACCGCGTCGCGGTGGTCAACGCCGACGGCAAGATGTGGTCGCAAGATGTGATGGCCGAGGTCGGCGGTTCGTACGCCGTCAGCGCACCGTTCGACACGGGCTCGCAAGGCGACGAGCCGCCGGTCAAGCCCGACCGGATCAAGCCGGACCGCAAGCCTCGGATCAAGGTCGCGGGCACCGACAAGGTGATTCCCAAGGAGCCCGAGGTCGTCGTGCCCGATGCCGGCGTCGGCTCCGCCGTGGTCAAGGAGCCTGAGGTCATCCCGCCGGTCAAGCCGCCACCTCCGCCGCCTCCCGTCATTCCGCCCAAGTCGACGCGGACGCCGATCGTCGCCGCGAGTGCGGTGCAGAAGCTGTCGGGCGAGATCCCGACGATCAAGGTCAAGGGCGGCAGTGATGGCAGCCAGGCGCTGACCGTCAAGGTCTGCATCGACGAGTCCGGCCGCGTGACGTCGGCCAAGGTTACCAAGGCGACCGACATCGCGGTCCCGCTGCAGAACGCGATCCTCGGCTGGCGCTACAAGCCGTATCGCAACAAGGACAGCCAGCTGTCCGCGGTGTGCTTCCCGCTGCAGGTCGGCGTGGTCGTCCGGCGCGCCGACTGACGCGACGACGGCGTCATGCGCTGGCCACGAGCCCGCGCTTGCGCAGTCGCTTGAGCTGCGCCTTCAGCTCCTTGTCCTCGAGCTGTTCGCGCAGGCCGGGCTTCGCCGACACGAACGCGTCCCACGAGCCCGCGAGAAACGCCTCGACGTCCAACCCGCGCTGCACCGCGAGATCCGCCGCGCGCAGCAGCAAGTTCTCGAGCTCGGTGAAGCCCGCATCCTCGACCGGGGGCGCCGCCGATGGTTCCGGCGTCGCGATCGCAGAGTTGAATCGTGACATGTGCAGTAATAGAACCATCGCGAGGCCGCTCCGCCTCGCCAGATCGGGCAGGGCCGGCTGCTGGATGATCGGTCGGGTAATCGGGGGCGTGACCTCCGCGCCGTGACCGCTCGCGACCGGCCGATAACAGAGTGCGACTCGTGCGACTGAAATTAATGCGAGTGCGACTTAATTAATGCGCAACTTGCGCATTTCTGTCCGGTAACCGGACGAGTGATCGCGCAAGAGCCTGAAGCCACGTCGAGGTGGCTGGCCACGCGACAAGGCGACCATGGCAGCGATGTCGCGGTGGCCGATCGAGGTGGCTGGTGGCGGTGGCCGATCGAGCGCGCGCCGGCGGCGAGTCCGGCGGTCAGCGGTTCTGCGGGAAGCCGAGGTCGACGCCGCGGTGGCGTGGGTCGGGCCAGCGCGAGGTCACGGCCTTGGTGCGCGTGTAGAAGTGGACGCCATCGCGACCGTAGATGTGGTGGTCGCCGAACAGCGAGTCCTTCCAGCCGCCGAACGAGTAGTACGCCATGGGCACCGGGATCGGGACGTTGATGCCGACCATGCCGACCTCGACCTCGTGCTGGAACTTGCGGGCGGCGCCACCGTCGTTGGTGAAGATCGCGACGCCGTTGGCGTACGGGTTGGAGTTGACGAGCTTGATCGCCTCGTCATAGGTGGCGACGCGGGTGGTCCCGAGGACCGGGCCGAAGATCTCGTCCTTGTAGATCGCCATCTCGGGGGTGACGTTGTCGAACAGGCACGGGCCGAGGAAGAAGCCGCCGGGACGGCCGGAGACGGCGAGGGCGCGGCCGTCGGAGACCAGCGTGGCACCCTCGGCGACCCCGGTGTCGACGTAGCCGGCGACCTTGTCGCGGTGGGCCTTGTTGATGAGGGGGCCCATCTCGGAGGCCTTGTCGAGGCCGTCGCCGACCTTGAGCTTCGCGATCCGCTCCTGCATCAGCGGGACGAGCTTGTCAGCAGCGTTGCCGACCGCGACGACGATGGAGATCGCCATGCACCGCTCGCCTGCCGAGCCGTAGCCCGCGGAGACGGCGGCATCTGCCGCGAGCTCCATGTCGGCGTCGGGGAGCACGATCATGTGGTTCTTCGCGCCGCCGAGCGCCTGGACGCGCTTGCCGTGGCGCGTGCCGGTCTCGTAGATGTACTGGGCGATCGGGGTCGAGCCGACGAACGAGATGGCGGCGATCTTCGGGTGCTCGAGCAGGCGGTCGACCGCGACCTTGTCACCGTGGACGACGTTGAACACGCCCGGCGGGAGGCCCGCATCGGCGAGGAGCTGGGCGCAGAAGATGGCGCACGACGGGTCGCGCTCGCTGGGCTTGAGGA
>JBBJLY010000362.1:0-6815 GCA_037720695.1 Kofleriaceae bacterium
CATGCCGCCGGTCGCCACGACGATCGGCGCGGCGCCGGCATGCCACAGCGCCGCCGCGGCCGCGACGCGCTCGGCGAGGATCGGCGACAGCTGGCCGTTCGACCTCAGCGGCGCGCCGAGCACGACGATCGCGTCGAGCTTCTCCATCGCGTCACTCATCGCGAGCGGTCGCTCGAGCAAGCTCGCGACGCGGTGCCACATCTACGGCGCGTCGAGTCGCTCGGGCATCTCGGCCACGATATAGGCGAGCACCGCCACCGCGGCGACGTCATCCGCGAGCGTGGCCGGGTCGACCTTGTCGAGCGTGTCGGCCTCGGTGTGGTGGTAGTCGAAGTACCGTCTCCCGTCGGTGATCAGGCCGGCGGTCGGCACGCCGAGCGGCACGAGCGCCATCAGGTCCGCTCCGCCATGCCCGACCTCGAGCTGGTGCACACCAAGCGGCGCGAGCAACGTCGAGATGTCAGCCACGCGCCGGCGCACCTGCTCGATCACCTCGGGCTTGGTCTCGAGCGAGAATCCGCGCGGCGCGAACCCGCCGCTGTCGGCCTCGAGTGCGAGCACCGTGTTCGGCGCCTCCGCAGCGTGCTTGACCGCATACTCCTTGCCGCCGCGCAGGCCGTTCTCCTCGTTGGTGAACAGCACGACGCGGATCGTGCGGCGCGGCACCAGGCCGAGGCGCTTCAGCACGGTCAACGCCTGCATCATCATCACGCAGCCGGCTCCGTCGTCGTGGGCGCCTTGCCCGACATCCCACGAATCGAGGTGCGCGCCGATCACGACGATCTCGTCGGGGCGCTCGCGGCCCTTGAGCTCGGCGAGCACGTTGTGCGACGGCGCGTCCGGGAGCTGCTTCGACTCGAGCCGCAACCGGACGCTGACCGGCCCGGTCTCGGCGAGGCGAGCGATCAGCGCAGCATCCTCGACCGTGACGGCGGCCGCCGGGATCTTCGGCTGCGCCTCGTCGTAGCTGAGCGCGCCCGTGTGTGGCGTCCGCAAGCTGTGGCCGGTGACGGAGCGCATCAGCACGCCGACCGCACCATAACTCGCCGCGCGCGAAGGTCCGCGTGAGCGAAACCGCGAGACGTCGCCGTAGCCCGAGGTCTTCTCGGTCCACGCCGGCATCGCGACGTCGAACAGGACCAGCTTGCCCTTGATGTCCGCGGCCCGCTGGTCGAGCTCGTCCCAGCTGCGGATCACGATCACCGGCGCGACCAGCCCGCCCTTCGGCGTCGGCACGGTGCCGCCGAGGCCGATGATGTGCAGCGGCCGCGCGATCGGCTTGACGAGCGTCGCCTGCTCGACGCCGCGCACCCAGTGCGGGACCAGCACCGCGTCCAGCGTGACCGGGTGACCGTCGGCGGTCAGCTTGTGCTGTGCCCACGCGACCGCTGCGGCGAGCTGCGGCGAGCCCGACATCCGGTGACCGATCTGATCGGTGAGCTCGCGCAGCTTCGCGAACGCCTCGCGATCCGCTCGCGCTGCCGTGATGATCCGGTTCGCGGGCTCGCGAAACCTGTCGGCCAGCGTGCTGCGCGCCGCGGCTGCGCCAAACGAGGAGGTATCGTCGACCCACGACGAGTCACCCGTGCGTGGACTGCGCGAATCGTGCGAGCTACGGCACGCTCCGACCAGGGCGAGCGCGAACACAAGACAGCGTGTCATGCGGGTTCTCCCAGATCGGCCGGCTCGGGCACCGGCGCAGGCACGCGTTGCAGCACGCGCTCGCCGAGATCGATCATCAGCTCGATCACGGCGATCAGCCGATCGTTCGGCGGCACCTTACCCTGCGCGAGATCAGACAGCGGCATCGGGTGATCGATCGACGCACCGCGGCCCGGATAGACCCGAAACCGCAATCCCTCGCGCTCCCAGTATGCGACCCAGCCGTCGAGTGTCCCGACCGCCCGACCGCGCAGATCGTCGTCGAACAGTTCGTGAAACGCCGCGACGTTGCCGCGCAGCCGAAACCGCGAGTCGACCTCCTCGTCGTCGAGCTTGAACAGCGGCGCGGCCGGCGGACCGGGCGGGTTGGTGCCGGTCCCGCGTTCGGGCACCGCCCACAGCGTCAGCGTCGCACCGCGGACCTCGTCGATCTCGCGCCCGACCACGACATCGAGCGCGAGCACGCAGCCATCGATCCGATCGATCCGCGTCCGCACCGACATCCCGTTGATGTCTCCGATGATCACCGACGACGCGAGCCCGCCCTCGCCGCGGGTGGTCAGGCTGTGCACGTCGGCGAGCCGCTTGCGCAGCGCCTGCACGATCGTGCCGACGAAGGTCGACCACGTCGAGTCCTGGATCGGCGGCGTACGATTCGCGATCGGCATCGCGTCGAGCTCCTCGTCGCGCACCGTGCGCGCCGCCTCGGCGATCAACGCGACGCCCAGCAGCGGCAGCAGCCAGTGGTGCGGCCACTTGAACGCGTATCCGCCGAGCACGACCAGCGAGATGCCGGCGCCGACGGTGCGCCTCGCGGCGCTCTCCGCCAGCGCGCACGACGCGAGTGTCCACACGAGGGTGGCGATCGCGAGCAGGTAGAGCGCGAGCCGCGGGTCGGCGTGACCGGCAGCCATGTCGACCCCGAGCGCGAGCGATGCCGCCTTCGCGACCTGGGGATACGCGATCCGTGCGAGCACGGCGCCGACCGCCGCGATCGTCATCGCGACGACGATCGGGAACGGCTTGACCACCGCACGCGCGAACGGCCGCGGGGCGAACCAGTAGGGCGTCGCGAGTGCGACGAGCGCGAGCGCCATCACACCGAGCCGTTCGAGATCCTGGCTCGGCCCATCAAACACTTCGTCCGGCCACATGTAACGGAGGCCGATCACGTTTGCGACGTGCAGCAGCAGCGGAATGATCACGAACGGCAACCCGATCTGGATCCCGAGATCGCGATGACCTTCGAACACGTTGGCGACCACGGCGATCAAGGCAAGCGCGAAGCCGATCGCGATCACGACGGTCATCGTCGGAGACGTGTCGATCACGAGCGGGATCGCGGTCACCACCGCTGCGGCCGCGAGCACCGCGTGCGCCACCAGATCGCGTACGCCCCGCCGTTTCTCGAGCGCCGACACGGCGCGCGCGACCGTCACCGCGACCGCCAGCGTGCCGACGAAGTACGACAGGAACAGTGCGAGGTACTCGAGCAGCGTGTACCAGAGCGGCGGCCCCGCTGGGGGAGACAGCATCGGCAAGGTCGTGGTCGTCCGCATCACCATGATCCGGCTGATCGCGACCTCGAGGAAGGCGACCACCAGCAGCACGTGGATTGCGGTCAATTGACCTACCCGGCCGAGGAGACGACGTGACAACCCAAAAACCGTAGCGTTGTGAACAAGTTGGGTCAAGGTGCGACACAGCCGCCCGCCGAAAACTAGGCACCGCACCCATGTCGAGCGTTATCCTACATGTGGTGAAACTGGCTACCGCACTCGTCGTCGCTGCTGTCGCCACCGCGCACGCGGGACCCCGCACGGTCGTGCTCGACCCCGGTCATGGTGGCTCCAACGTCGGGGCGAAAGGTGCCCAGCTTCACGAGAAGCAGCTGACCCTCGCGCTGTCGAATCAGGTCGCGGCCAAGCTGCGCGCGCGCGGGGTCCGCGTCGTGATGACCCGCACCGACGACCGGACCGTGACCCTGCGCCAGCGGATCATGATCGCGAATCGCCTGCCCGCGGACCTGTTCATCAGCATCCACGGCAATGCCTCGCCGTCGCGCAACCAGCGCGGCTACGAGACCTTCGTGCTCTCGGCGCGGGGCGTCGATGTCGATGGTCGAGCGCTGCGCAGTGACACCCCGACCCCGCGTCCCGGTGTCGATGCCGAGATCGGGCTCGTGCTCGACGATGTCGAGCGTGGCGCGGCCCAGTGGGAGGCCGCCGACCTCGCTGCGCGAACCCAGCGCGCATTACGTGCGCGTCGTGGCGAGACCGGCGACCGCGGCGTGCGCCAGGAGGCGCATCACGTGTTGCTGGGCGCCACGATGCCCGCCGTGCTGGTCGAGGTCGGATTCCTCGATCATCCGCTCGAGGGCCGCGAGCTCACCGAGCCGGCAACCCAGGCGCTGCTCGCCGACGCGCTGGTCGAAGCGATCCACGATCAGCTCGCCGAGCTGTAGTCAGGCCGGTGGTGGATAGCCGCCGCCGCCTTGCGGCGGATAGCCTCCACCTTGCGGCGGATAGCCTCCACCGGGCGGCGGATAGCCTCCACCTTGCGGCGGATAGCCTCCACCTTGCGGCGGATAGCCTCCACCTTGCGGCGGATAGCCTCCGCCCTGCGGCGGATAGCCTCCACCCTGTGGCGGATACTGCGGCGGGATCGGGCGCGGTGGCGGCTGGACCCAGCCCGAGAGCTGACCGAGCCGCGAGAGCGCGAGCACCGCGACCGCGCCCGCGGGCAGCGCGCCGGCCAGCCCCGCGGCGGTGTCGACCCATGGCGCCTCGGTGAACAGGCCGGTGAGAAATGCGTTGAGCGCGATGATCGTCGCGATCGCACCGCCGATCGCGACGGCGCCGAGGAACAACCGCTCGGGCTGGCGAAACGCCTCGTGGTTGGTGCGCGGCAGGAACAGCTTCCACGCGAGCGCGCCGATGCCGGCACCGACGAAGATCGGCGGCAGGGCCTCGCGGATCTTGATGCTGCCGCCCTTGAATCCGCCGAGCGCGTACGCGAGCACATCGGCGGTACCGCTGGTCGCGAGCGCGAGCGCGGCGGCATGACGCCGAACAGGACGAGCGATCCCGACCTGGGGTCGTCCTTGCTCGGGCTGTTCGCGCGCTGGCGATCGAGGACGATCAGCAGATACGCACCGACGACGAACGCCACGCCCAGCCCGGGCAACACCGCGGCCAGCATCCTCGACGCTCCCGACGATGCTGCCAGCGCTGCGGCGATTCGTTCGTCCACGAGATCTCCTGGTCGCTAGCCGGTTGTGGGGCGAGGACCGACAGGCGCGGGCGGGGATTATCCGGGTTCCAGATGTTGGTGTGCTGGATGGCCAGTCCATCAGCGTGAAGCCGACGAACAAGGCAGCTGCCAGGATCGCGCTCATGAACACGACCGAATGAAACAGCTTGTCGTACTTGAGGTGCATGAAGAACAGGACGACCAGCGTCGCCTTGATCACCGCGATCACCATCGCGAGCGCGAGGTTCATGCTCGGGCCGAGGTCGATCCTCGTCGCCGCGACGGTGACGAGCGTGAGCAGGAGTAGCGTGCCGCCGGTTCCGACCAGCACCTTGACCGACGCGACGTGGGAGATCCCGTGGTCGTCCGCGTGATGTTCTGATGACGCCATGGTGCCTCAGTGGATCAGGTAGAGGAGCGGGAACAGGAAGATCCAGATCAAGTCGACGATGTGCCAGTACAGCGCCGCGAAGTCGACCGGACCAAAGTAGTCGTGGGTGAAGTGGCCCTTGATCGCCCGGATCAGCAGCCACAGGAACACCACGATACCCGCGAGGACGTGGATGCCGTGCAACCCCGTCATCGCGAAGTAGATCGTGAAGAACATGCTCGTGTGCTCGGGCGGCGGACCGGCCGCTTCGAGCTCGTGCTGCTCGTGGGTGTTGGGCTTGCGCGTCGGCTCGATGCCCTTCTTGAGCAGCACCAGGCTCTCCGGCTTGTCCTCGAACAGGTCACCGTCGGCGCGTGGCGGCGGCGGCGGCTTGCAGGTGGCCGTGACGATCGCGTCCTTCGGGCGATGCGCGTGGTTGCCGTACTCGACGATGAAGCCGATCGACGGTCCACGCGTGCAGTCGGCGAACACCGCATTCGGCTGCTTCTGCTTGGCCTCGCTCGCCTTGGACTTGCGATGGGTGAAGCACGCGTCGTTGGTCGCGAACGGGCCCGCCGAGCTGAATGCCTCGCCGTCGCGCACCGTGTAGTAGAACGCGAGCTTGCACACGGCCGGCTGGCTGGCCGCACGCCAGCACGGGAAGTCGGCCGGGTCGTGCTCTGCGTGCGTCCCGACGTGGACGCCCTTCATGATCTGCTCGAACGGATCCGCGCACCGCTTGGTGATCGGCGCGCTGCTCAGAACCTGGACCGTGGCCTTGCCGGCCGCGTCCTTGCTGACCTTGAACTTTGACTCGCTGACCTGGCAGTCGACCTGCGCACCGGGCTTGCGGGGATCCTGATCGAGCGTGATCTCGCCGAAGCAGCCGGCCAGCGCGGTGTTGTTGGACGGGTTCCACAGCACGCTCGACTTGTGGCCCGGACAGTCATTGTTCTTGGACAGCAGTGGAACGCCGCCCGAGCTGACGCACGGATCGAACCGCTTTCCAAACAGGATGTGCTCGTGAATCTTGTGGCTGTACTCGATGTACTTGATGCCGAGGAAGCCGAGCGCGCACAGGATCGTCGTCGCGAGGCAGCCGATCAGCAGCTTGCGCTGATTGAGCTGCGCGGCGCGCACCGCCCACGCCGCCGTGAGGCTCGAGAAGATCAGGATCCCCGTGTTGATCGCGCCGTACTTCACGTCGAGGTACTTGTGCGCGTACGAGTAGATCTCCGGGTGGTGGTGCCGGTACAGGGTGTACGCGACGAACAGCCCCGCGAAGAACAGGATTTCCTGGGCGAGGAACAGCCAGATCCCGAGCTTGCCGGAATCGAACTGGTGTTGAGCGTCGTCGTAGTGGTGCTGGATGAAGCGCGAGCCGTGGTGGCCGTGACCGTGGTCGTCTCCGTGCGCTGCGTGCGGCTGGTCGGCGGTCACTTGTCGTCCTTCCCGCCCGTCGGCGGTTCAGTCGGGGCAACCGGCGCGCCGGCCGACGGCAGCGTGGCCGCGGTCGGCTCGACCGGCGGAT
>JBBJLY010000144.1:0-21157 GCA_037720695.1 Kofleriaceae bacterium
CTCAAACCGGTGGTGAAGCCTTCAGGTGGCAAGGCCGAGGTCAAGATCAACGGCCTGCCAGCGGGCGTCGGCGTCAAGTTATCGCCCGAATCCGTCGACGTGAAGGCTGCCGCCGCGCCGAAGCCACCGCCGCCCTGAGGCGTGCTATCAGGCGAAGGACATGGCGACTAACGGTCGATCACTGTTCGGCACCGACGGCATGCGCGGCGTGGCGAATCTGGAGCCGATGACCGGGGCCACCGTGATGCGCCTGGGGATGGCGATCGCCGCACGCCTCCGCCAGCCCGGCCGCCACACGAGGATCGCGATCGGCAAGGACACCCGGCTCTCGGGCTACATGTTCGAGTCCGCACTCGCGGCCGGCATCGTCGCGATGGGCGCCGACGTCTGGCTGACCGGTCCGCTACCGACCCCGGGCATCGCGTTCATCACGTCGTCGATGCGCTGCGATGCCGGCGTCGTGATCTCGGCATCGCACAACCCGTTCCAGGACAACGGGATCAAGGTGTTCGCGCGGGACGGCTACAAGCTCCCCGACACGGTCGAGATCGAGATCGAGACCATGATGAGCGGCACCGAGCTCGACGGGCTACGCGCGGCGCCCGCGGACGTCGGCTACAGCCGCAAGATCGAGGATGCGCGGGGCCGCTACGTCGTCTACTGCAAGGCGACGTTCCCCAGCGAGCTCACGCTCGACGGCATGCGGATCGTCGTCGACGGCGCGAACGGCGCGGGTTACCGCGTCGGCCCCTCGGTGTTCGAGGAGCTCGGCGCGAAGGTGATCGCGATCCATACCAAGCCCGACGGCAAGAACATCAACGCGCGCGCGGGCGCGCTGCACCCGCAATCGATGTGCGACACGGTTCGCAACCACGACGCGCACATCGGCATCGCGCTCGACGGGGATGCGGACCGCGTCGTGCTGTGCGACGAGTACGGCACCGTGGTCGACGGCGACGCCTTGATGGCGCTGTGTGCGACCCGAATGATCCGCGAGAACCGGCTCGCGAAGCAGACCCTGGTCACCACCGTGATGTCCAACATCGGCCTCGAGAACGCGGTGCGCGATGCCGGTGGCCGCGTCGTCCGCACCCAGGTCGGCGATCGCTACGTCGTCGAGGAGATGCGCAAGCACGGCTACAACCTCGGTGGCGAGCAGTCGGGGCACCTCGTGTTCCTCGATCACGCCACCACCGGCGACGGCATTGTCGCCGCGCTGCGCGTGCTCGCGATCATGGCGCGCGAGCAGAAACCGCTGTCGGAGCTCGCGAAGGTGATGACGCGCACGCCGCAGGTGCTGGTCAACACGTCGGTCGACAAGAAGGTCCCGATCGAGCAGCTCCCCGAGATCCAGAAGATGATCGCCGACATCGAGCGGCAACTCGGCGACAGCGGACGTGTCCTCGTGCGTTACAGCGGCACGGAGAGCAAGGTCCGCGTGATGATCGAGGGGATGGACGAGGACAAGATCAAGGGCTGGGCCGACGACCTCGCGGGTGCGCTCGCGACCAGCTGTCGTGCCTGACGATGCAGCCGGTCGTCACCGAGGCCGAGATGCGGGCGCTCGATCGCGCGACGATCGAGGAGATCGGGCTGCCGGCGTTGACGCTGATGGAGACCGCCGGGCGCGGGGTCGCCGAGGCCGCGCTCCGCATGCTCGGCGCCGCGCGCGGTCACGTCGCGGTGATCTGCGGGCCGGGCAACAACGGCGGTGACGGGTTCGTCATCGCGCGCGTGCTGCATGCCCGCGGGATCGACGCGGTCGCGTATCTCGCGGTGCCGCGCGAGCAGATCCGCGGTGATGCCCGGCTTCACCTCGAGATCTGCGAGCGAGCCGGCGCGGTCGTCGACTCGATCGCGACGCCCGCCGAGCTCGCAGGTCATCGCGAGGCGATCGCGGGTGCGACGCTCGCGATCGACGCGCTGTTCGGGATCGGGCTCACCCGTCCGATCGAAGGCCACCTCGCCGACGTCGTCGGAGCGATCAACGCCGCGGCACGGCGCCTGGCGGTCGACATCCCGTCGGGCCTCGCGACCGACACCGGCGTGACGCTCGGGGTTGCGGTCGACGCGCAGCGCACCGTGACGATGGCCGCGCTCAAGATCGCGCTCGTCAGCGCGCCCGGGTTCGCGAGCTGCGGCGAGCTCGAGGTGGTCGACATCGGGATCCCGCCGGCGCTGCTCGCCGCGTCGAGCCCGCGTGCCGCGCTGATCGAGGCCGAGGATGTCGCGCGGGTGCTGCCGCGCGCGCGTGCACTCGATCATAAAGGGACCCGCGGTCACGTCCTCGTCGTCGGTGGTGGCCCTGGAATGAGGGGCGCGGGCCGGCTCGCGGCGACCGGCGCACTGCGGGCAGGAGCCGGCCTGGTGACGCTGGCCGGGGCGGGCGACTCGATCGCCGCGCCCGACTCGGTGATGACGCGTGCGCTCGGCGATCGCTTGCTCGGCAGCGCGCTCGAGGTCACGGCGGCCGTCGTGATCGGGCCCGGGCTCGGCCAGGACGCGCACGCGCTCGGCCTCGTCCGCGAGGTGCTAGCCGCCGGGTTGCCCGCGGTGCTCGATGCCGATGCGCTGAACGTCATGGTCGCAACGCCCGGCGAGCTCGCGGCCGCCACCGGGGCGCTCGTCCTCACGCCGCATCCCGGCGAGGCCGCGCGGTTGCTCGGCACGACCACGGCGGCGATCGAAGCGGATCGTCTTGTGGCCGCCCGCGCGCTCGCGCGCCTCACGCGTGCGGTCGTCGTGCTGAAGGGCGCGCGCACGATCGTCTGCGATGGCGCGACCGCGGATGACCACTGCGCGATCATCGGCGGGGGGAGCCCGGCGCTCGCGACCGCCGGGAGTGGCGACGTGCTCGCCGGGGTGATCGGGGCGTTCCTCGCGCAAGGCCTCGACGCCGGGGATGCCGCCCGCGCCGGCGTGTTTGTCCACGGTCGCGCGGGGAGCGGCTCGCCGAGGTGCACGGCGCGCGTGGCGTGGTGTCGTCTGACCTGGCACCCGCGATCGCCGACATCGTTCGCGGGCTGTAGCTTGGATCTGAATTCACGCGGGGGGATCGCGCGCGTCCGCCTGACGACACACGTCGTGTCCACCCAGCCTCGTGAACAAAGTTTCCAAGCAAACATGACCAGTTGACCGTGGCACGCGGGCTGCTTTTGAAGCCGACATGTCCCGAGCCCGGTCCCCCAAGTCCACGGCCGATCAGGTCCTCCCCACCAGCTCTCGCCTCGTTCGCCGCACGGCGGCCACGCCCGGGAAGACGTTGCGACTGGTCGAGGACGCACCTGCCGAGCCAACGCATGGACCGCACCAGCCATTCGCGGTCGCGTGCATGCCGCACCAGGCCGAGCTGTTCGGCGTCGCGATGCGGATCTGCCGCGACCCCGACACCGCAAAGGATCTGGTCCAGGAGACGCTGCTCCGCGCGATGGTCGCGTGGACCAGCTTCCAGCCCGGCTCGAACCTGCGCGCCTGGCTGTTCCGGATCCTAACCAACGCGTTCATCAACGGCTATCGCAAGCGCCGCCGGCACCAGCGGTTCGCGACCGAGCGCCCGGGCGACGCACTGGCCGCGCTGTACGGCCGCGACCAGGACCACACGGACGAGCTCGAGGACCTCGTGTTTGGCGACGAGCTGTGCGACGAGGTCAAGTCCGCGCTCGACCGGTTGGGCCCCGAGTATCGTGACGTCGTCGAGCGGGCGGACCTGCGCGGCGAGAAGTACAAGGACATCGCGGAGGCGCTGCACGTCCCGATCGGCACCGTGATGTCGCGCTTGTTTCGCGCCCGCCGCGTGCTCGAGGGCGAGCTCGCCGGCTTCGCGGCGCGTGACTACGGGATCAAGCGCGCCGCATGAGCCACGCGCGGTCGAGCTTGATCCCGTAGCTGTCGGCCAACCGCATATGGGGCCGTACGGAGCAACGAGCGGTCAAGAACCAGGTCGTCTGTGCTTCGATGCGCGTATGTGCGCTAACGACGCCCTCACGCTGTCGTGGCTGCTGAGCCTACTGCAATAGGCGATAATACTCAGGTGGCACATCAACGCTATCAGTTGACGGTTCGGGGAATTGAACGCTCATTCGATGAGCGACTATTGTCACCCATCGGGTCGGTAGTTGTTCTTGGTTGCCATGTACCACTGATTACGAGTAAGGGCGTTGTGTTGGTGTTTCCAAATGACATTCTTGCCTATAGCTAGGTTGTGCCGGCCCTGCCGACCTTCGAAGATCGGCCCGAGACTGTCGATTGCTTTGCGGTATTGAACGGAGCACCAACGGACGACAAGCGCGTCGTGCTGTTGCCCCCGCTACAAGATGGAGAGCCGGGCTGCCTGGAGCTGATACGGCTGTATGACAGTAAGCGGCAGGTGAACCATACCCAAGTGTGGATTCTGGAATCAACATTACACTTCGCGCATCGCGGAAGACATGTCGCATGCGACGTAGCTTCGTCGGTCGGCCGACCCATATGTATCTGTCTGAGATGGAATCCAACGAACATCTCTGTAGAGGTGCAAGGTCCAGCGACGGTGAGGCTGGAAAGGTGCATAGACGTGGCATTCGGGAACATTCCCAACGCCAGTCAGATAATTAATCATGTAGCCGAGGGTGATATCGCCGAGCCTACTGCTGAACTTGCGAAGGAAGCGACACTCAGCAATTTTGCTGTGACTATAACCGCGTTAGTGAGGCGAGGTACAACGCCGAACGACCTCGCGGACTACACTAAACTAGTTCTGCGCGAAGCGGCTGTAGTGTTTTCGACGATCGTTGGTATGCCAGAGGGAAGCCTGGTTGCGCTTCCGCAGTTTGTCATGTGCATTGAGGTAGACGACGCTCGCTTCGAACGTTGGAGGATTGCGTTAGGGCGTTCATCCGACTGCCGTGCGGAATGTGAACTTTCGTTCCTCAGGTACCCACTTCCGGAACAAATGCTGAGCACGGCCGCGAGTTGTACTGGCTACATGTTGGCGGCGAGGCTGGATGGGTTGTCGAGCGAAGGTGTCGATGACGGCATGTTTGTTCCGCCGCATTTTGTCGATTCCGGAGATGCGGTTGCGTGGTTCTGGTATCACGCATGTGCTGGCCATTTTGTAAACGACGACAGCGCATTGGCAGTCCTTTCAGAACTCAACTCTCGAGTTACCGCATCACTCGCGTCAGAGCGTGTCGTTGTTTTATCGGCGGAAGTATTGAATGGCCTTTATGATGCAGTCGGGCGCGAATGGCTGGCTGGAAAGGCGGAAAAGAGGACCATGAAAGCGAAAGCGAATCCGCCGTACTCATCGGTGCGCCAGCACAGGAAGCTGCGGAGTCGAAACGTCGCCATTGAGGCATTCACGTGGCTCGCGTCCGATCGGAGCGTAGCGCTGAACATGGAAACGGCTTGGCTCGTAGACTTATGGATCTCGGCGAGCCAGTTGTCATCGTGTCTTCAGGTAATCGAGCGGCGGGCGCCGAGAATGGTGGCAGGCGCGGTTGAGCGCCTTCAGGTTGTGGGTCCGGAATCCTCGCGAAAGGAGTTTGAAGTTGAGACTCTCGCGATCATGTTGGGGCTCGGGCACGCGGCGGCTTTTGAGGATGCAGGTCAGGTGAGAACCCCTGATATTCGGATCAGTCATGAAGCTGGAGATGTGTTTATCGAGTGCTCCAGGAAGGACCCTTCACCTGAGCACGTGGAGCAAGCGAATCAATTCGCTGTTCAGCTCGTTGAGTACGTTCACCGGTACTCGATAAGACACCGGAAGTCATTCGTTATCGATATTCGCTTTAATTTACAATATCAGACGCGGTGGCAGGCGCCCCTGATGGCTCACGTGAAGAGCGCGATGGGAGGCGGCGATGCGCTAGCCTCAGGGAGTGATAGCGAGTGGTCCTGTGAAGTGAGAAAACTTGGTGAATGGAACCAGGTCTGGAAGTCGGAGTCGCTGATGCACCTCGTTCCCGGCGCGTCGTTGGTGCTGATAGCGGGTGAGTGGCACGATCGGTGGTCTGCAAGAGGGCTTCTGTTTCACTCAAGCCTTGTGACTGTGTCTCTAGATACCACTCGGAGCTTGGTCAAGTCCCTTGAGAACACTTTGCGGGACAAAGGAAGGCAACGCTCCAGTGGAGGTCAGGTCCCTGATGGCGCAGCGATGGTGTGCACCGTGGCGTTGGGCACACTCGATGATGTGACCGTTGCAGAGGTTCTAGCGGAGGCCCCGCGATTGTTGTCGGCGCGCTCATCTGTCTCGGCCCTGTCGCTGTTCTGGGCAAAGAGGGTTACGGAGAAACTTGTGACGAAGGCGGCCGGTCTCGCCGCTGCGTCGTTCCTCAATGCCAATGCCCGCGTGCCACTACCTTCTGGATTTCAGCTTCCGCACGGGCCACTCCAGGTGGCTGGCTTGATTTCTAGAGATCAACCCTAGCAACGGAACGGGCATCAAGCGCGCCGCTTGAGCCACCCACGGAACACCGGATCGAGCTGGCGGCGGCGCTCGAGACAAGTCTGGTAGGCGGCCTGGAACCGCGCACCGCCGGCGTCATCGCCCGCGAACGCGTTCGCCGCGACGACCCGCGTGCGTGCGGCACGCGCCGGGTGACAGCGGGTCGCGAGCAGCGCGAGCCGCTCGTTCGAGGCAAACCGCGCGAACAGCGCCGGCTCGCGCTCCAGTCGGTCGAGCACATCCGGCGCGTGCGCGAGCGCGTCGACCACATGCCACCGCGTGCGATCGCGCTTGATCGCCGCGGCGAACAACAGCTCGACCCGATGGGGTTCGGCGAGCGTCGCGAGCTTCAGCACGACGCTCGTCGTCAGACCCGCGAGGTCGGGCTGGTCGGCGAGCGCGAGCCCTTCGCGCAAGACGCGCGGCTCCCGCACGAGTCCCGCGAGCAGCGTCGGGCCGAGCTCGACGTGGTCACGCGTGGCGAACGGCGTGGGCGCGACCCGCGGCGTCACCTGCGCGCGCACCCGGGCACGAAACGCGGCGAGCAGGTCGTCGGGGACGTCGCCCTCGTAGCTCGCGACGGTGTTCGCCGCGAGGCCGAATACGGTCGGGTCGGGCGACCCGAGCAGCGAGAGCGCGACCGCCAGGAGATCCGGGTCGCGGCGACGCGCCTCGGCGAGCAGCAGCAGCTTCTCGGGCTCGGACAGGTACGGCCACGCGGGGCCGAGTAGCGCGGGCAGCGTGGTCGACCAGTCGTGCACGTAGAGCCCGGCCGCGGTCGCATTCGGGAACACCCAGCGCGGGCACGCGGTGCCCGGGAGATCGAGCTGGGTCGTCGGACCCGCGACCACGACACAGGTCTGGTCACGCGCGCCGTCGTGGTCGTACGCGATGCAGACCGGGACCGGCCAGCGATCGGCGTCGTGCGAGATCGTCAGCTGGTTGCCGGCGGGCGTGCACGCGAGCGTGGTCGTGAGGCGCGGTGCGCCGGGCCGGTCGAGATAGGCGGCGAGCGCGGGGCCGAGGCGCATGCCGCTCGCAGCCGCGAGTGCGCTCGCGAAGTCGCGCGTGGTCACCGTGCCGTGTGCGTGCCGACGCAGGTAGCTCCGGACCGTGCGCTGGAATGCGGGTGCGCCGACGTGCGCCTCGAGCATGCGCAGGATCGGATCGCCGCGGTGGCCATCGAGGTACGGTGCGATCGTGTCGGCCTCGCGGGTGTCGTCGGCCGGTGCGCGCGCCACGGTCCGCGACGCCAGGTTCCACGAGCGCGCGAACACGTCGAGCATCGGCGTCGACCACGCCGGGTCGAGCTGGTGCTCGATCTTGGCCTGGAACCACACGGCGAACGACTCGTTCAACCAGATGTCGTCCCACCACGCCGGCGTGACGAGGTTGCCAAACCATTGATGCGCGAGCTCGTGCCCGACGAGGAAGCGCCACATCTCCTCGCGCGCGGCATCGGCGGGCAGGTACCCCGCGCCGAACGTGACGAGGCCCGGGTTCTCCATCGCGACCCAGCGCGTGCCCGTGCGCGGCACCGCGACGAGGTCGAGCTTCGCGTACGGGTAGGGGATGCCGAGCCAGTCCTCCATCCGGTCGAGGATCTCGTGGGTCGCGTGGAGTCCCCACGCCGCACCCTGCATGCGCCCCGGCTGGCCGAGCAAGCGGATCGGCGCGCCGGCACGCGTGCGGCCACCCTCGACGATCTCGAACGGGCCGACCGCGAACGCGATCAGGTAGCTCGGCAGCGGCGGCGTCGGCGCGAGCTCGACGCGCTTGCGGTCGCCGGGTAGCAGGGTCTCGCGCACGATCGGCGTGTTGCCAGTGGCGATCAGGGCGCGCGGCACGTCGAGCGTGAGCTGCCACGGCACCTTGCGATCGGGCTCGTCGAAGCACGGGAACACCCGGCGCGCGTAGGTCGGCTCGGCGTTCGTGTACCAGTAGCGCCGGCCGTCGAGCACCTCGGTGAACGCGCCGAACGCGCGGTCCGACGCGGGCGGGATGTAGTCAGGATCCAGCGCCCGTGGATCGAGCTCGCCCTTGTCGTCGACGTCGGCCGTATAGTCGAGCGCGAGCGTCCACGCGCCAGCCGGCAGCGGCTCGTCGGCCCACAGCGCGAGCAACGTGTCCGTGCTCGGCCGCGACGCGTGCAGCGTGACCGTGCGGTCCTTGCCGATCGCGCGCGCGTTGGAGATCACGAGCCGCTCTCCGTGCAACCAGATCACGCGGCTCGGCGCGGCCAGCTCACCCGCGATCTCGATCGAGCCGCGCAGCGTGGTGACCGCGAGCTCGAGCCGCGCGCGATAGCCGGACGGCGTGAACATGCGTGGCAGCCGATGGTCCGGCGGGATCAGCGTCGGGGGGCCGATCGGAGGCGGTGGCTTCGGGGGAACCGGCGCCGTCGTGCCGCAGCCCGCGAGGGCCAGCGAGAGCAAGAGGCGGGCGAGCACCGGATAGGTCCGGTGTTAGTACTCGGACTCGCGACTCGCGGCCATCACGGTCGTGTCGCCAGCCGGCACGAACTCGGAGGTCAGGTAGCCGCGCGCGTCGGTGTAGCTCGCCCACACCAGGCCGTCCGCGGCGTGCAGGAAGTACTGCTCCTGGCGGACCGGCGCATCGTCGGCCGCAGGATCGACGACGTAGAACACGCGCCACTCGCTGCGTGCGATGGGCGGTGGCACCGCGGCGCGCGCTGCCTTCGCGGCATCCTTGACCAGCGGGTTGGGGTCGTTGTCGGCGGTCTTGAGCGCCGCGACCGCCTTGGCAACCGAGACGCGCCCGAGGCTGCGAGCAGCCGCGATCCGGACCTGAGGGCTCTGGTCATCTCGCAGCATCTGCGCGAGCACCTTGGCCACATCGTCGTCGCCCGGCAGGCTGCCCAGCGCGTGCGCGATGTTGATCCGCACCAGCCGCGAGCGGTGATAGCCGAGCGCGAGCAGCGCGGCGCGTCGCGTGCCCGTGAGCAGCGTCGCGCGACCCTCGCGTGGTAACGCCCACAGCATCCTGGCGAGTGCACCCGTGCCGTCGATCGCGGCGGCCCAGCCGCCTTGCTTGCCGAGGTAGAGCAGGCGATCGGCGACGTCGCCGGCGCGCGAGTCGGTGGGGTTGGCGACCAGGATCTCGCCGAGCGACCACGCGCTGTCGGCGATCAGCCGATCGTCCTTGCCGGACAGCGCGGCCGAGAGCACCTCGATCGAGCCGGCGTCGCGGAATGCGCCGAGGGCCGCGGCCGCGGCGCGCCGGCGATCGGAGGACGCCTCGCCGATCATCGTCCGCAGCAGCGGTGCGTCGGCCGGGTCTCGGCCGGCGGCGATGCCCGCGACGGCCGCGAGGCTGACCTTGATCGAGCCTTCCTGTGCGAGCTCGCGGAGGAGCTTGCGCGCCGCGGGATCGCGCTTGACCCGCTGCGTGGCGCCGAGGGCGCGCACGGCTTCGTGCCGGGTCGGGCCCTTGTCGGACTGGATGTGCTGGACGAGCGGCGCGATCGAGGTCGGGTCCGCGATGTACGCGAGCGCGGTCGCGGTGTCGCGATGCAGCTCGGCCGGACCTTCGCGCAGCACGCCGAGCAGGGCCTTCGCGGCCTCGGGCCGGCCGATCAGGCCGAGCGCATCGATCGCGGCGTGGCGGAGGCGGGTCGGGCTGCCGGCGCCGGCGAGCGCGGTCAGCTTCGGGGTCGCCGCCGCGACGCGCAACACGCCGAGGTACTCCGCCGCGAGCACGCGGATCTCGAGATCCTCGTCGTCGAGGTGCTCGATCAAGACGTCGCCGGCACGCGCATCGGACCCGAGCAACGGGCGCAGACTCTCCATCGCGGCGATCCGGATCGCGGCGTCCTTGCTCGACAGCGCACGCAGCACCGGGACGAGCGCCTGCGGATCGCCGGTTGCGCCGAGCGCACGCAGCACGGTCGGCGTCGCGACCCGGCCGCGCTCGAGCTCGGCAGTCAGCGTCAGCGTCGCGCGCGCATCCGCGATCTCGGCGAGCAGCGACACCGCGGTGGTCGGGTCGCCGGCGATCCGGCCCTGGAGGTGGAGCACGAGGGCAGGGACCGCGGCCTTGCCAGCGATCCGCAGGGCCTCGCGCGCGGCGGGTCGATGCTGCGGCTGGGCGAGGTTGATGACGAGCGTCCGCATCGCCTCCTCGCCCGCTTTGCCCGAACCAGGCGTGCCGGCGATCTGGCCGAGCGAGTAGGCGACCTTCCAGCGGTACTGGTCCGTGCCGATGCCGAGCTGCTCGGCCAGCGCGTCGATCGCCTCGACGGCACCGAGGCTGCCGAGCGAGCCGACCGCCGCGGTCCGCACGCCCTCGTCCGGATCGTTCATCAGCCGGATCAGCGCGTGGGTCGCCGAACGATCGCCGAGGCGGCCGACCGCGCGGACCGCCGCCTTGCGGGGCTCGATCGAGGTGTCGCCGAACCGCGCGACCAGGGGGATCACGGCGCGGCGATCGCCGAGCTCCTCGAGCTGCGCGATCGTCGCGAGCTTGACGTCAGCCTTGGGATCCTCGAGCCGCGGGATCAGCGCGATCACGACGCTCGGGTTTCCGCGCCGCCCGATCGCGCCAAGCGCCTTGACGGCCTGGAGCCGGACGCCGTCGTCGGGATCGCCGAGGGTCCGCGTGATCGCCGCGGTGGCCTCGGGACCACCGATGTCCCCGAGCGCGCCGACCGCGGTCTGCTTGGTCTTGGGATCGGGATCGTTCAGCCACTCGACCATCACCGGCACCGCGGCCTTCGATCCGCCGAGACCGAGCACCCGCGCCGCGGCGTGCTTCACCTTCTGCGCCGGGTCGTTCAGCGCGGCCAGCAGGTGCGGCTGGGTCAGGGTGATGTCGTACTTCGCGAGTTCGTTGACGGCCTCGTGTCGCTTCTCGTCCGACGAGTCGCGCAGGCCCTCGGCATCGACCTCGACGTGCCCCGCCCAGTCGAAGGTCCACGCCCGCGCGTGCGGCATCCCTGCCAGCAAGACCAGCCCGATCGCGAACCCGACACGTCGTGACACCACGGGGAGTATGGCTCCCAGATCAGGGCTTCGCCAGCTCGCCGAGGGCCCACTGCACCTTGGTCCGCAGGCGGTCCGGTAGCTCGAGCTCGAGCAGCGCCCGGTACTCGGTCGCGGCGCCTGCTCGATCTCCAGATTTCCAGCGCAGCGCGGCGAGCGCGACCCGCGGGCGCGGATCTTTCGGAGCGAGGTCACGCGCGTGGGTCAGCGCCACGACCGCGCCCGGTGCATCGCCGCGGTTGTGCCGGAGGATGCCGAGGTCGTGCCACGCGGCCGCATCGTCGACCCTGGCCACGACGACGCGCTCGAGCTGCGTCCTCGCCTCGTCGAGCTCGCCCCACGTGATCAAGGTCTCCGCGAACTCGCGGCGCGCGAACGCGATGCTGGTCGGATCGTGCGCGCTGGCGACCGCGCGCTCGTAGTGCACGCGCGCGACATCGTGCCGGCGCAGCTTCTCCGCGGCCTCGGCCCGCGTGATCTCGTCACGCACCGGGTCGCTCGGCGTTCGCGCGACCGGTCTGGCCGCGCTGCTGCAACCGACGAGCACGACGATCGCGCCGATCGCGACGGCCGCGCGCATCAGTCCTGCTTCGGCTTCTTCGCGACGGCGATCGCACTCGGGGCGCGTTGCCGGGCGCGCGGCGCCACTTCGATTGCCGCCTCGATGTCATCAGGATCGACCTCCGCGGTCGCCGACGGTGGACGGCGTTGCAGGATCTCCGGCTCGGCGGCGTCCTCGGCCTCGGTGGTCGCGCGATGCAGCGCCTCGAGCTCGTCGAGCGATTGCCGGCGCGTCGGATCTGGCATCCCGAGCAGCGAGCGCAGCTCGGCCTTGGTCGGCGCGACGACCGGCGTCTCCTTGCCCCACTCGTCGCGATCTTCGAACGCCGGATCGATGCGCGAGTCGATCTTCGCGTCGATCCGCGCGGCGAGGCCGGTCGACCACGGCGCACTCGGCGGGCCGGGTGCATGCCCGGGCAGCGTGACGTTCGGCGGTGGCGGCAAGGTCGCCGATTGCTCGAACTTTGGCATCGATGGCTCGGTGCGGCTGGGATCCTCGGTGAAGCGCGGGCCGAGGCGCGGACGTGTCGGGAGGTCCTCGCCCGACCGCAAAGGCGGCACCGGCGCGTCGCTCTCACGGCCACTCGCCGTCCTGGCGCGCGCGGCTTGCCCGATGCCGCGCGAGATCGCCGCGCTCGCCGCGTCATCGCGCTCGCGCGCAGACGCCGGACCGCGCGTCATGCCCGGTGGCGGCGAGGTCTGGTGCTTGTCGGGATGGATCCGGATCTCGTGCGTCGGTGGGTCCTCGTCGGGCTCCGGCTCCGCGATCGGACGCGGGGCGGTCACGCGCGACTCCGCTTCCTCGAGCCGCAGGCTCTCGAGGATCAGGCCGGGCAATCGCGTCGAAGCTGGGGCGCTGGCGCGGCGGGTCGGGGGCGGATGGGTGACCCCGTGCTCGAGGTCGACCGGCTGCGGGGGTCCTGCGGTGCGCGGCTGGGTGCCGATCGCACGCGGTGGCGCACCATCGGTCGGCAGCACGGTGGGCGGCACGGTCGGCGCGCGGAGACTCGACGCGGCGACGCGGGTCCGTGGATCGTCCTCGCCTTCGCGCGTCGCGAACGGACTGCCCTCGGCCGGGTCCGCGGCCGGGATCGTCGGAGGGACGCTCGAGGGCTTGCGCCGGCCGACCGCGGAGGCGCTGCCATCTCCGGATCGCGCGTCCGCGCGACCGCGCGCCGGATGTCCTCGCTCGCGGTCGGGACGTCGCGCTTGGCCTCGCGCTGCACCTCGCCGCTCGGGATCGAGGCACTGGCGTCGGAGCGGCGATCGCCGCGCGCCTCACCAGAGCCGCGGCGGACGCGGACCTCGGGTGTCGGGCTGTGGCCAATGCGAGTTGATCGCGCGCGGTCCGAGGGCTCGTCGTGGCGCGCGGTCTCGACGATCGCGAAGTCGCCGGTCGGGGTCTTCGTGTCGTCGAAGCTGGTCTTGTTCACCAGCTGGATCACGTCCTCGGTCTCCGGTGCCCGGGCATCCTGGATCTCGATCGCCGCCTCGGCACGGGTCGGCCGGCGGCGCAGTGCGGTCTCCGCCAGCGGGTCAGTGCTCGGCTGGTCCGGCATCGGTAGCATCACGGGCAGCGAGGACGACGCCGGCATCGCCGGCATCGCCGGCTTCGACTCACCGGCCGCCGGGCGGCGATCGAGCGAGTCGAGCCGTGGCGCGGTACCCGTGGTCCGGATCGCACTCGCGCTCGCATCCTGCTCCGCCTTCTGCCACGGGTACTCGATGCGGCCGTGATTCGCATGCCGGATCGTCTCGCGCAGCGAGTCGCTGACCTGGCGCAGGTCACTCATCGACAACCCGCTCTCGTCGAGCTGGCCGAGGTGGAGCTTGCCGTAGACGATGCGCTGGACGAGCGACCCGATCGATGCCGCGTCGGGCTTCTTCAGCGTGCGCGACGCCGCCTCGACCGCATCGCAGATCGCGAGGATCGCGGTCTCGCGGCTCTGCGGTGGATGCCCCGGGTAGCGGAACTGCTCGATCGTGAACCCGCGCGGATTGCCTTGCTCGCGCGTCTTGCCCCAGAAGTACTCGAGCACCCCGTTCCCGTGGTGCATGTGCATGAAGTCGACGATGCGCTCGTGCAGCCCGGCCTTGCGCGCGGTCACGATGCCCTCGGTGACGTGCGCGAAGATCGCGTCGCACGACACCTCCGGCGGTAGCCGGTCGTGCGGGCTGGTCTCGCCGGCGTCGAGGTTCTCGATGAAGTACTTTGGCGACAGCGATTTTCCGAGGTCGTGATAGTAGGCGCCAACGCGCACCAGCCGGCCATTGGCACCGATCGCGTTGGCCGCGATCTCCGCCATGTTCGCCATCATCAGCGAGTGTTGCCACGTGCCGGGCGCGCGCTCGGCGATCTGACGGAGCAGCGGATTCGACAGGTCCTCGAGCGCGACCAGCTTGCCGTGCGTGATCTCGCCGACCATCAGCTGGTACAGCGGGATCAGCGGCACCGCGATCGCAGTCGCGAGCGCCGGCCCGATCGCCGCGGCGAGCAGCGGCGAGTGCAGCGGATCGGCCAGTGAAGGCATCACGCCGGTGGTCAGGTAGGACAGCAGCAAGTAGGTCGCGGCGGTGAACACGGTCGTCACCGCGCCGGCGATCACCGTCGCGCGCAGGAGATGCTTCGGGCGCTCGGCGACCACGAGCCCGGCGGTCGCCGCCTGCACGAGCATCAGGATCGCGATGCTGACATCGAAGGGCCCGAGCAGCGCGACGACGAGCGCGGCGAGCACGCCGGTCGCGATCCCCACGGTCCGATCGAGGGCCAGCGTAGGCACCAGCGCGAACACGGCGACCGGCATGATCAACACCGAGAGCGCGCTGCCGAGCAGCACGGACTTGACGAGCGCGGCGAACAGCGCGACGCCGACGAGGCTGATCAGCTGCACGCGCAGCAGCCGGCCGCGCGTCGAGCGCTCCATGTGGTGCGAGAAGATCGCGCCGAACGCGAGCAGCAACGCAACGAACGCGATGTACGGCATCGGGCCGCGCGGTTGTGCGGCGGCGACCGCTCGTGCGTCGTCGCGCTGGCCCGGCGTCGCGATCTCGCCGCGGGCGATCACGACGCCACCGCCGCGGACGTGGGCGTCGGGGGTCGACGTGCCCGCGAATGGCGGCACGCGGACCGTGAGCGAGGCGAGATGACCGACCTCGACCGCACCGAACCCGAAGCTCCCGAGCCAGCGCTCGGCGGTGATCGCCGGCAACACGAGGAGCGCGAACCCGACCGCGAATGCCGCGGCGAGCCCGATGGTCACGCGTGGGCGGCGAGGAATTTGCTTCGCGAGGGCCTCGCGGGGCAGGGCATCTGACAGCGCGACCGTGTCCCCCTCGCTATCCGCACGATTTGCGACCGGCCGCTCGGTTCGTACCCCCGGCGCGGTCGTGGAGGGAGTCGAGGACGGGTTGCGCGGTGATTGCCCCACAGATCACATCGAGATGTCGAACTCGGCGCGGGTCCGCGGACCGTTGATCGACGGGAACTTCATCCCGCGGAGCACTCCGGACATACAGCTGAACAGCGGACCCGCGGTCTTGCCGTTGATCTTGACGAACTTCACCTTGCCGCTCGGTCCGTCGATGTTGATGTAGATGTTGGCCTGGCCCTCGCCGGTGCGCTGCAGGCAGCCACCGAGCTGGCCGCCGTAGCGCGAGTAGGTGCCGTAGACGCGGCCCATATCGAGCGTCTCGCCGCCCTCGTCACTCTCGTCGGACATGTCGAGCGACAGATCCTCGGTGCCCTGATTGCCACCGGGCCGGGTGCTGCCACCGGGGCGCTTGCCGCCCGCGCGCTTGATCGGCGGCGGCTTCTTCGGCATCGAGACATTCACCTTGAGCGACGCGCCCTCGAGCGCGTTGATGCCCGCGACCTTCGTCGTCTCGTCCTTGCGGACCGCGGCGATGATGAAGTAGACGGCGACCACGACACCGATCACGCCGGCCCCGATGAACGCGTAGAGCATCACGCCGCGCGTCTTGTCGCGGCTCTGCACGACGACCTCGGCCTGTGCACGGCGCGCGGCATCGCGCTGCTGACGCGCGGTCTCGACCATGGGCCCGAGCAGCGGGTGCTCGCCGACATCGACGCGCGCGCCGGTGTCCTTGTCCATGATGATGTTGCCGGCGACGATGTCGCCCTTCTCGATCTGGGTGACGACGTCGGCGAGCGAGAACGGGCCGTAGTCGAGCTTGCCCTTGCTGACCAGCCACTTCTCCGTCGAGTCCGCGAGTGCCGCGGCGAGGGCGCGATCGATCACCGGGTTGCCGGAGACCGACGGGCCGTCGTTGATCTGCGCCGCCAGCGAGACCTGCTGGTCGAGGGTGTCGCGCTTGTCGAGTAGCGGCACCAGCGCCGTCATCATCGCGCCGCCCTTGCTGAGCGACTCGGTGACGACCTCGCCGAGCACGTCGACCCGGCCGAACCGCTTGCTCGCCTCGCGATGACATGCGCGGGCGACCACCTCGTCGATCTGGGTGTTGACGCCCTGCACGACGTCGCTGGGCCGCGGACCACCGCGCTCGAGCGGCGAGCCGACGAGCGACTCGTAGAGCAGGGCGCCGACCGCGTAGACATCACCGGCAGGGTTCGGCGGCGTGCCCGCGAGCAACTCGGGCGCGATCGAGCTCTGCTGGGGGATCAGGCCGGCCAGCATCGCGGCCAGCGTCCCTGCGCCGAGCGCGAGATCGATCACGCGGACGCGGCCGGTGCGACTGACGACGACGGACTCGGCGTCGAGCGCACCGTGCGATGTCTCGGCCAGCGCGGCCGCGACCCCGGCGATCAGGTTCCCGGCGGCGCGGGTGCCCAGCCCGGGGCCGCCCGACATTGATGCCGACGACGAGCTCGGCTGCGCGCGGCGCTTCTTCGCGAGTAGCTCGCGCACCAGCGAGCCGTCGACTTCCTCGGTCGCGATCCACAGGATCTCGCCGGTCAACCCGGCAGCGAGCGTGCGCACCAGGTGCTTGTGCTCGGGAAGCGCTGCGGCGGCGCGCGTCCCGGCGATCACCTGATCCCGGACCTGCGGGTTCGCGGCGACCGCGGCATGGACGACGTACACGGTCGCGGGACCCAGCGGCCCGTTCGCCCGGTACGCATCCGCGATGCGGAGCGGCCACAGGGCCTCTCCGATCACGTAGTCGCCCAGCTGCATGCCCGGCTGGAGGCGCACTCCGGCAGCGGAGGTTCGGAAGGTACCGGACTGCATGCCGATGCCGGTAGTCATCGACGAGGGGCCCCCATGGCGTGACGGCTAGGATAGGGGACGTGCGTGATCCGGGTCAATCGATGCCGCAGCCCGCCTGACGGGCCCGGGCGACGGCGGGTCGATAGCGCTTGAGGGTCTGCAAGTACTCGCAACCACGTGTGGAATCCCCGCTCTTGAGCAGCGCGTCCGCGAGCAGGTACCGCGCGCGGACGTTGCGGGGGTTCGCGCGTAGTGCGAGATCGGCCTCGGCCAGCTGGCGGAGCCGGTTGTTGCTCTGGAGGGCGGCCTCGGCGGCCTCGAGGTGCGGGTCGGGAGCCGCGTGGGCGGGGCGGCTCGTGCCGGCATCGCCGGGCCGGCGCGGCGCATCGACCGCCGGCGCGGGTGCGTCCGCCGGTGCAGCGTCCAGTGCGGGCGGGTCGGGCGGCAGCGCCGCCATCACGCGCGCATCAGGTATCGAAGCAGTTCGTGAACTGCGGCTCGCGACGACGGTGACCGCGATGCCGATCGTCGCGACCACGGCGAGCGCCCCGAGGACCAGGTAGAGCCCGCGGCCGCGTCCGACCGCGGGGGCCGCGGACTCGCTCGGGCTGACCAGCGCACTCGGCGCGTCGCGCTCCGGGTCGGCGAGGTCTTCGGGCAGGACCGAGAAGAAGCTCGAGCCGGAGAACAGCGCGACCTGCCGCGAGGTCGGGGTTTCGCCGGGTGCGCGCGACAGCGTGGGCTCGAGCTTCGCGAGCAACGCGTCAAGCTCGGCGGCGGTGCGCGGCCGGTTGTCGCGATGCTTCGCGAGGCAGCGCTGGAGCACCGCGTCGAGCTCGGGATAACGTGCGAGCTCGGGCGAGACCTCCGCCAGGTGCGGCGGTGGCGTACGGACGTGGCTGGTCAGCCACTCGATCGGGGTCGCCGCGTCGAACAGCCCACGCCCGGTCAGCATCGCGAACAGCGTCGCGGCGAGCGAGTACAGGTCGCTTCGTCCGTCGAGCGCGTGGCCGCATGCCTGCTCCGGTGACATCAGCTCGGGCGTGCCGAACACCGTTCCGGCCTGGGTCAGCGCCAGCTCCATCGCCTCACGCGCTGCACCCTCCATCATCTTCGCGACGCCGAAATCGAGGACCTTCGTGTAGTCCGGATCTTGGCCGAGCTTCATCAACAGCAGGTTGTCCGGCTTGATGTCGCGGTGAACGAGCCCGATCGCGTGCGCGGTGCCGAGCGCCTGCAGCGCTTGACGCGCGATGTGGACCGCGCGTGCGGGAGTAAAGCAGCCATCGATGTCGAGCTCGCGCTGCACGGTGCGGCCATCGAGGTACTCGAGGACCATGTAGTAGTCATTCATCGGCGTGACGCCGAAATCGAGCACCTTGACCGCGTGCGGCGACTCGACCCGCAACGTGCTGCGTGCCTCGCGCGCGAACCGCTGGAGCGCGGTGGTGTCCGTGGTCAGGTGCGGCTTCAGCAGCTTGACCGCGACCTTGCGCTCCATCGCGAGGTGCGTCGCGCGGTACACCGCACCCATGCCGCCTTCGCCGAGGACCGCCTCGAGCCGGTAGCGGCCGTCGAGCGTGATCCCGACCAGCCCTTCCGCGAAGCTCACGACCAGCCTGCTAGAAGCGCATGCCGTTCTTGACCCGGAACGTGAACCAGTCGTATGCGAGATACGCAGCGCCGGCGAACCCGAGGATCGGCAGGATGACGGGAGCCCCGGCGACCGCCACCACACCCGCGGCACCCGCGGTCACGGCAGCCAGCGCACCCTTGCGCTTGGCAACGACTTTATTGCGTTGAACCAGGGAGCTCGCCACGTCGTGCAGGGTTCCATGAGGCAGCCCCTCTGTCAAACCGCGTCACGACAGACACGGTCGATCGCGTGCGAGCTGACACGCCGAAGATCGACAGCCGGCATTTCACACGCAGCACCACGCAGGGCCTGGCCCCCGGCGTGCAAACTCGAAGATCCACGGTCGAGCATGATAAGAAGGGACACGATGGACATCGCCGGGGGAACCCGTACCAAGCAACGCGAACAGGGGAAGATCCTCCTCGGTCTGGCGGGCGGCATGCTCGTCATCGCCGGTGGCATGATCGGCGCCTACTACGTGGTCGGCACGCGCAGCGTCGCGATCGCCGCGACCGCACCGGCCGAGCCCGCCACCCAGACCCCGTCCGCCGGTGGCGCCCCGATCAAGGGTGCGAAGGACGTGACCGCGCTGCTCGACCGCGAGGTCGAGCTCAAGACCGCGAAGGGCTCGACCAAGCTGTCGTGGAGCGCGCTCGGAGTCGAGGCCGATCCCGATGAGGCGCGCCGCACCTCCGGAGATTTCGGAGCGCTCGCCCGCACGGGCTCGCTGCCCGTGCGCCTCAACCGCGAGCACGCGATCAAGGCGCTGTTCGAGCTCAAGGCCAAGACCGACCAGTCGCCGATCGACGCCTACCTCGATCTCGAAGCCCGCAAGATCTTCGACGATCGCCCGGGCCGCGTGCTCGACGTGTGGGGCTCGCTGCCCAAGCTCGCCGCCGCCGCGCGGAGCGGCGCCGCCACGGTCGACCTCGACCTGATCACGGTCCCGGCTGCGGTCACCAAGACCGGGCTCGGCATCGAGGACATCTCCAAGGTGCTCGGTCACTACTCGACCAGCTTCTCGGTCAGCGACAAGGATCGCAACTTCAACCTGAAGCTCGCGGCCAGCAAGCTGAACGGCGTCGTGCTGAAGCCCGGCGATGTGATGTCGTTCAACGGCACCGTCGGCGAGCGCTCGCAGAGAATGGGCTACAAGATCGCGCACGTGATCACCGCCGGCGAGATGGTGGATGGCCTCGCGGGTGGCACCTGCCAGATCTCGACCACGCTGTTCGGCGCGGCGTTCTTCGCTGGCCTCGACATCCCCGATACCCGCAACCACTCGCGGCCGTCGACCTACACGCCGCTTGGCTTCGATGCCACGGTCGTGTGGCCCGACACCGACCTCAAGATCAAGAACCCGTACGAGTTCCCGGTCGCGATCCGCTACGTCGTCACCAACGGTGAGGCGCGCGTCGAGATTCTCGGCAAGGAGCGCCCGTACGACAAGGTCGTGTTCGAGCGCAAGGTGATCGAGGAGTCGCCGTACCCGACCGAGGAGCGCCTCGACGAGGAGATCGTGCTCGGCGAGCAGCGCATCGATCAGGAGGGCTTCCCGGGTTTCAAGCTCGAGCGGTTCCGCAAGTTCTACAAGAACGGCAAGCAGGTCCGGAACACCCAGAAGTGGACGGTCACGTACAAGCCGGTGACCGAGTACATCCGCCGCGGCACCAGCACCGATCCAAACGCGAAGAAGGCCGAGCAGCAGGAGCTCCACGGCCCGAAGCCCCCGAAGGGCGACACCTACCAGATGACGCAGTAGGTTCCAGCCGGAAGTTGCGCCGTCAGCTACGACCCGTACGGGTCCGCGACGTCCTTCGGCTCCGACGTCGGTGCGGTGACGGCGCCTGCATTGCCGCAGTTCGCGTTGCCCTTCGAGCCGGACATCGTGACCTTGCCACCGTTGATCTTCGCGGTGTCGCTCTCCCAGCTCATCGACTGACCGGCGTGGATCTCGATGCTCTTGTCGGCCTTGAAGTCGGCCGACTTCGCGACGATCTGGAGGTCGCCCTTGGGCGCCTGGAAGCAGACGTCGCCCTTCAGCGCCTCGATGATGATCTTGTTGTTCTTCGCGTCGAGCGTGATCTTGCCCTTGCCGAGGCCGTCCTCGATGATCAGCTGCTCCTGGTCGTCGTCGAACGTGATCTTCGAGCCCTGGCGCGACTTGATCATGCGGCGCGGGTTGCCACCGGGGTTGTTGTCGGGCGGCTTGTCCTTGCCGTTCCACAGCGCGCCGACCACGATCGGGCGATTCATCTCGCCGTGCTCGAACATCACGAGCACCTCGTCGTCGGGCTCGGGGATGAAGAACCAGCCGCGGTTCTTGCCCGCGCCGAGCATGATGATCGGC
>JBBJLY010000145.1:0-21126 GCA_037720695.1 Kofleriaceae bacterium
GTGAGGGCCGCAACCTCGGATGGTTCCCGCCCGGTCACCCGCGCGAGCGCCGCGACGACCTCGACGATGAACGCTGGCTCCGAGCGGCTGCCGCGATGCGCCGCCGGTGCCTGATCGGGCGCGTCGGTCTCGACCAGCAGGAGCTCCGCTGGGATCACGCGAGCCGCCTCGATCGGCTTACGCGCGTTCGTGTAGGTGACCGGGCCCGCGAACGAGAACGCCATCCCGAGCGCGGCATAGACCGGCACCAGGTCCGCACCGCCCGAGTAGCTGTGCAGGATCCCGCGCACCGGCCCCTCCTCGCGCAGGATCCGGGGGGCGAGATCGTGCGCGCGTAGCACGTGGATCACGAGCGGCCTGTCGAGCGCGCGGGCGACCCGCAGGTGCGTCCGAAAGATCAGCGCCTGCAGCTCGCGGTCAGACGTCGACCCGTCGAGCCCGCACTCACCGACGGCGATCGCGGTCGAACACGCGTCGGCGAGCCGCTGCTCGAGGCCGGCGAGCTCGGCGGGCTCGAGGTCGGGGACGATCTGCGGATGGATCCCGATCGCGTGACGCAGGCAGCTGGTGCCGCGGACCAGCTCGACCAGCGCGTCCCAGGTCCGCGGCCGGATCGCGGGCACGAGGATGCCCGTGACCCCCGCCGCTTGCGCGCGCGCGACCACCGCGTCGCGATCCGCGTCGAACGCCGGCAGATCGAGGTGGCAGTGCGTGTCGATCACGTCGGGTGGCGATCGTAGCGTAGGATCGGCGCGTGAGACCCTGGCTGCGCTGGAAGGAATGGCTCGCGTCCAGCGACACCATCCTCGCGCACTGGCTGCGCGCCGCCCGTGACGCGCTCCTCGGCGAGATGCCGATCCTCGCCGGTGGCACCGCCCTGTTCGCGATCGTGGCGATGGTCCCGACGCTCGCCGCGAGCGTCGCGATCTACAGCGTGGTCGCCGATCCGGGCGAGATCCACTCGCACCTGGTGCGGCTCAACACCGTGCTCCCGGCCAACGTGGTCGACGTCCTCGGCGAGCAACTGGACCGTGGTGCGGCGCGCTCGAACCGCGAGCTCGGGCTGGCGCTGGCGGTCAGCGTGCTGGTCGCCGTGTTCGCGGCGCGTGGTGCGGCCCGCGCGCTGATCGACACCTTGAACCGCGCGTACCGCGTGCGCGAGAAGCGGCGCCCGATCGACAAGCTGCTGGTGACGCTCGCGATGGCGGCCACCACGCTGATCGGGATCCTCGTGATGCTGATCGTGGTGGTCGCGCTGCCCGCCGTGTTCGCGCTGTTCAGCTTTGGCGACTGGGCCATCGTGCAGTGGCTGCGCTGGCCGATCCTGATGGCCGTGGTGCTGTGCGCGCTCGCCCTGCTCTATCGCTACGGCCCATCGCCGCGCCCGCTCGGCACCAAGCATCACCTGTGGCCCGGCGCGCTGACCGGTACCATGCTCCTCGTGCTGGTCTCGATCGGGTTGTCCCAGTGGGTCGATCGGGTCGCGGCCTACAACCTGTGGTACGGCACGTTTGGCACGTTCGTCGTCCTGCTGCTGTGGTTCTACCTGTCGACGCTCGCGATCGTGCTCGGCGGGTTCGTCAACGCAGAACTGGAGCGCCATGCGGGCGCTCCAGCTCCAGACCGATCGATGTACTGACGTTACTTCCGCTTGCCGAAGAACTTCGCGGCGCCGAGCGGCGCGGGCGTGCCGGCGTAGCTCATGTTGCCGGTGTACGTCCCGGCGGTGATGTCGTCCATCGAGCCGTTGCGGTCGCGGTCGACGCCACGGCCAACGCCGGTGAGGCCGAACTCGAGTGCCGCGCCGTCGATCGCCTCGAGCTTGTTGTACAGCGCGCCGGCAGCGAGCGTCAGGCCCGACTCGCAGGCCGACTCGAACGTGCTGGGCGAGCCGATGTCGATCGCCTCGTAGATGAACTGGCCGACCTTCTCGCAGTTGACCGCGCCGTGCAGCAGGTCGCCGAGGTTCTGCGCGCTCGGGTCGATCAGCGGGATGATCGCCTGGTCGAGGGCGATGCGAAGCACCTGACCGTACTTGAGCGGCACCTTGTGGTCGGCGACCGTCAGCTTGCCCGTGCTCTCGAGCGTGACCTGGAGGTTCTCCGTCTTGCTGTTCTCCAGCCCGTAGTCCGCGAACGCGAAGTCCATCTCGATGTTGTCGATCTTGAAGTGCAGGCCGTGGACGGTCTTGGTCGAGCGACCGCTGGCATCGATCTCGAGCAGCTCGTTGGTGCCGAAGTGCTCGACGACCTGGCCGAATGCGTCGCCGACGTCGATGATCTTGGTGACGAAGCTCGGGGCGACCTGGAGCAGGCGATCGTTCAGGTAGCCGGTGACGAACGGTGCGACATCCTCGATCGCGTTCTTGATCCCGCCGTCGGGCAGCGCCTTGATCAGCTCGTCGACCAGGAACTTGGTGGGGTCTTCCGGCTCGTCGGTCGCCTCGATGAAGTAGCTGGCGACCGTGCCCGCGGTACCGGGCATGTTCTTGGACAGGTCGAACTCGCTCTGGACGTCGAACTTGCCTTCCGGCGTCAACGGCACCGGCTGCTCGGGCTCATCCGGGTTGACGTCGTCATCGCCGGGCTTGGGACCCGAGGGAGAATCTCCAGCGCAACCAATCAGGGTGGCCGACAGCGAGAGCAGGAACGAGAGAGATGTGGTGCGCTTCATGGTGATTCTCCGGCGAGGGTTGCTGCAGATCCGTTGTGCAGCGCATGTGCCACCACCGGCGGCAGCTGCGGGCCGATCGATCAACGACTTGCGCGCGATGCGGATCGCGCTGGCAACTCGTGTGGTCGGGCCCGTCGATTCCCGTGGAGACGACTGACCCGAGTGTCCGAAATGCGGACGGTTTCGGCTCGAACTATCGGCTCGAATTATCGGGGATCGCCGAAACGCAGCACCGGCCGGCCCGCTCATCGAAGCGCTGAAGAATTACATCCGCGAACCGGGAACGTCGCCTCGGCGAGCGGTGCCGGTCGCTCGGAAAATAGCTCGGGAAAAATAGCTCGGGGAAAAATAGCTCGGAGCCATTTCCGCAGCGCCGGCCGCCCGTCGGGCGGACAGCGCCAATAATAGCTCGGAGCTATTTCTGCAGCGCCGCGGAGCTATTTCTGCAGCGCCGGCGGCCGTCGGGCAGACAGCGACAATAATGGCTCGGAGCTATTTTCTGCAGCGCCGGCGGCCGTCGGGCGGACAGCGCCAATAAATAGCTCGGAGCTATTTTCTGCAGCGCCGGCCGCCGCCGGCCGGACAGGGCGCAAAGAACCGCTCGGAGCTGTTTCCTGCATTCGGGGATCGCCGAAACGCAGAACCGGCCGGAGATCGATCTCCGGCCGGCCGCTCGATCAAGCGCTGAAGATGAGTTACATGCGCGAACCGAAGAACGTCGCCCCGGCGAGCGGCGCCGGGGTGCCGCCGTAGCTGGCGGTGCCCGACCAGGTGCCGGTCTGGATGGTGTCGATCGTGTTGTCGCTGTTCTTGTCGAGCACGCGCGCCGCGCCGGTCATCCCGAGCTCGAGGGCGGTGCCGTCGATGTCGGCCAGCTTGCCGTAGATCAGGTTCGCCGCGGCATCGAGGCCGTTGTTGCACGCGTTGCGGAACGTGCTCTCGCCCGGACCGAAGCCGAACCAGTCCTCGCATGCCTGCTGGATCACCTCGCCGACGACCTCGCAGTTGACGTTCGCGGCGAACAGCTGGTTCAGGTTGGACGCGCTCGGCTCGAGCGCCGGGACGATCATGCCGTCGAGCGCGATCCGCAGCACCTTGCCGTAGGTCAGGGGGACCATGTGATCGGCAAGGGCGATCTTGCCGCCGGTCTCGATCGAGACCCCGACGCCCGGCACCACGATGACACCGGCGTTGTAGTCGGCAAACGAGTGATCGCTCTCGACGTTGTTGATCTTGAAGTGCGCGCCGAGCACCGCGCGCGTCGCGGTGTACGCGCCGGGTGAGCCCGAGACCTCGAGCGTCTCGTTGAGACCGAAGTTCTTGGTCACGTCGCCAAAGTCGCGGCCGATCAGGATCATCTTGCCGACCAGGTCGGGGGCGATGTCGAGCAGGCGGTCATTGATGTAGCCCGAGACGAACGGCTTCGCGTTGCGGACGAAGTTCTTGAACGTGCCGTCCGGCATCGCATTGATCACCTGATCGAGCATCCACGACGTCGGGTCATCTGCGTCGTCCGTCGCATCGATGAACGTGTTGACGATGTCGCCGGCGGTGCCGGGTGCGTTGGTCGCGAGATCGAAGTTCGAGCGCAGCGTGTACTTGCCCGCGGCAGTCACGGTCGCCGGATCGACGTCGTCGCCCTCGCCCGGGATGTTGTCGTCCCCGCCGTCGTCGACCGGAGCGTCAGCTGCACAGCCCGCCGCGGCGAGCACGAGGGTGGTCAGGATCGTCGAGGAGCGCTTCATGCCAGACCATCTGTGCAGCGGGTATGCCCGGGTGCGCAGCATCGTATGCACAGGATGATCAGCAGCTTGCGCGACGCGCGATTGCGGGTCTTCCGCCCCCGGCAAGTCCAGCGGCCGGGTCAGCGTGCTCCGCTCACCAGCCGCAGGTCTGACCCTTGTTCTGGGTCTCGAGCCACTTCTGGAGCGGCGTGAAGTACTCGAGGATCGCGGTCGCATCCATCTCGCGCGACCCGGTGAGCTCGGCCAGCGTGTCCTGCCACGGCTGCTTCGCACCGGTCTGCAGCAGCTTCCAGAACGCCGCGCCCGCTTCCTTGTTGTTGTAGATCGAGCACTCGTGCAGCGGGCCCTTGTGACCGGCCTTCGCGCACAGCGACCGATGGAACTGGTACTGCAGCACCCGCGCCAGGAAGTACCGCATGTACGGTGTGTTCGCGGGCACGTGATACTTCGCGCCCGGATCGAAGTCAGTCGCGGCGCGCGCGACCGGCGGGACGACACCCTGGTACTGCTTGCGCAGATCCCACCAGTGCTGGTTGTACTGGTCGGGCTTGACCTTGCCGGAGAACACGTCCCATCGCCACTTGTCGACGACGAGCGCGAACGGAAGGAACGCGATCGAGTCGAGCGCGTTGCGCATCTGCTGGTTGATCGTCGCCTTGTCGTTCTTGACGACGTTCTGCAGCAGTCCCTTCTCCTTGAGGTAGGTCGGCGTCATCGACAGCGCGACGGTGTCGCCGATCGCCTCGTGGAAGCCGTCGTTCGCACCGTTCTGGAACAGGACCGGCTCCTTGTAGTAGGCGGCGTAGTAGTAGTTGTGGCCGAGCTCGTGGTGGACCGTGACGAGCTCTTCCTGCGTCTTCTGCATACACATCTTGATCCGGAGATCGTTGGACAGCGTCACGTCCCACGCGCTCGCGTGGCACACGACCTCCTTGCCCTCCGGCTTCTGGAACATCGAGCGTTCCCAGAATGTGTCCGGAAGCGGCGGCATGCCGAGGGACGTGTAGAACCCCTCGGCCATGCGGACCATCTTCTTCTCGTCGTAGCTCTTCTCCAGCACCGATGAGACGTCGATCCCGGCCTGGCCCGGGTACGGCTCCATCTCCTTGGCCATCCACGACCAGCTCTGCGCCCACATGTTGCCTGTGAGGTGCGCCGGGATGGCGCCGGTCTTTGGCGCGATCTTGTCGCCGTACTTCTTGTTCAGCTTGCGGCGCGCGTAGCAGTGCAGCTGGTCGTACAGCGGCTTCATCTGCGTCCACAACCGGTCGGTCTCGGTGACGAACGCGTCCTCCGGCATGTCGTAGCCGCTCTTCCACATCGAGCCGACGTCCTTGAAGCCGACACCGCGCGAACCGGCGTTCGCGAGCTCGACGAACTTCACGAACAGATCGCGCTCCGCGCGACCGACGCTGTTGTGCCAACCCTCCCACACCGCGAGCAGCTCGGCTGGCTTGCGGCTCTTCTGCATCACCTTCGAGGCGGCGTCGATATCGCGACAGACCTGCTTGCCGTTCTCCTTCACACACGACTTGCCCTTGCCGTAGATCGACGTCATCTGCGCGCCGACCTTCGCGAGCTCGTCAGCCTGCTTCGGATCGTCGGGCGCCGGCTGGCCGGCAAACTTCAGGAGGTGAAGCTGGCGACGGGTCGCCGGGTCGAGCTTGTCGAGCACGGGCTCGAACTTGCGTGCGGCCTTGATCGCCTTCGTGAGGCCCTTCGCGAGCTCGGCGCCGGCCTTCGCGGCGGCGTCCTCGTGCTGCGGCGTGATGTCGGTCTGGTTCGCCCAGTCGGCGACCGACGCGTCGGTGTAGAGCCGGCGCGCTTCCTTGTCCGTCGCCGCGACGAACGCGCGAGCCTCGGCGATCAGCGCGTCATCTGCTGCGGGCGCGGGAACCGAGGGACCCGGTGGTGGCGGCCCCTCCACCACACCGGGACCGGGCGGGACCGGGTCGGACTTCTTCGGGCCGCACGCGGCGGCGGCCAGGACGAGGATAGGAATGATCTTCACGGCCGGACTCTACGACCGAACCCGAGCGCGACGTCAAGCGTCGCAGCCTGACCTCGACGGGTCCGGCCCGCGCCTCAGCGCAAGGTAGCGAGACCGCCACCGCGACGCGACCCAGCGTGCGCACTCGGCGGAATCATTCAACCGTCAGGGCTCGAGCGGAACTTCGGGCAGCGGCTGGCCGTCGTCGGAGCCGCGCTCGGTCTGCTTCGGCTTCGGGCCACCCGGCGCGGCGATCCCGCGCTCGTCCAGCAGCTTGCGCGCAGCCTCCTGCTGGGCCGGGTCGAGCAGCGCGAACGCCTTGGTCAGCGCCTCGCGATCGTTGACCGCTTTGGCCTCGTGCAGCTTCGCAGAGCCCGGGGTGGTCTTGATCGCCGCGCCCGGTGCGTTGTTGTGAGGCTTGTTGGGATCCCCGCCCTCGTCGTTGGGTCGCTCGATCGAGCGGATCTGGGTGTCGATCCCGTCGTTGCGCGCCGCGAGGCTGGAGTCGATGTCCTTCAGCTTCTTGATCTGATCGTCACGCAGCTTGAGCTGCGCGGCGCCATCGACCAGGTAGCCCACGGCGGTCCCGGAGGCCGGTGGCAAGGGAGGCAGCTCGCCCTCCTTGGGGGTCATCGGCTTGGGATCGCCGCGGGTGCAACCCGCCAGCGAGAGCCAAAAGGAGAGACAAAGGAGCAACGCGATACGCCACATCGCGGGTGAATCTAGCAGGCGCGTGCCCGGCGTGCGCTAAGTTCCCGCCATGGGCTCCCAGCCACCGGGCCCCGAGAAGGTGAAGCCCCTCGGGATCGATCGCACGCTTCACAAGACGATCACGTTCGTCGACGGTGAGGTGGTGTCGCTCGACGGCGGCACCCGCGAGGTGCTCGCCCGGCCGGGCATCCTCGAGGAGCCCGAATACACCTATTATGTCGATGCCAACGGCGATCTGGCGCGCAAGCCCAAGGGCACGCCGTGGTCGCCCCCTGCGGTCACCGCCCACGCGCTACCGCTCGAGCCGCTCCGCGAGTACGCGCGGGATCCGAAGCTCGCCGGGATCCGGTTCGCCCGCCTCCCGGTCGAGCCGCTCAGCTACTACGAGAGCGAGCTGCTCGAGCCCGCCGCGGCGATCGCGGCGTGGTCGGCGGCCCAGACGCGCGCAAACTCGACCGGCCTGACGCCGATCCTGCGCACGGTGCGGATCCAGACCGACGATCTCGGCTCGTGGCGGCAGCACGGGCACGCCCTCGGCAATCTGCGCGACGACGCGCGCTCGCTCAACGCGGCCACTATCCTGGACGAGCGCGAGCGGTCGATCGTGAGCGAGCTCGCCGCCGCCGCTGCACCGCGCGGCGATCTGGTCGACCAGCGCAAGCGGCTCCGCGCGCTCACCAGCGAGGCGCTCGAGCCCCGACCAGCGCGCCCGTTCCGCGTCGAGACCCGCAAGCAATACCTCGTGCTCGTCGTGCTCGAGTGCGAGCCGTGGGAGGTCCCGGTGTATCTCGGGTTCGGCGGCTGGAACCACGCGCCCCACCCGACCGAGCTCTGCGCGGTGTTGCGGCACTGGTATGACCGCTATCGCGCGCTGCCGGTCGCCGTCGGGCCGGACTTCCTCGAGCTGACCGCGACCCGACCGCTGATGCCCGAGGAGATCCAGGCGGTCGCGTGGGAGCAGTTCCTGATCGCGCCCGACGTGGTGTGGGACGGACCGGGCTCGGTCGATCAGCTCGCGCTCGAGCTGACCACCGGGCGCTGGTACCTGTACTGGGACTGACTACTCCATCCGGCCGTCGTTCGAGAGCTTGCCGAGCTCGCGGTACTCGAGAATGATCGCGCGCAGCAGGTGCTCCTGTGCGAGCGGGCGTCGCTCCTGTGCTGCGAGAAACGCCGCGCGCAGCGTGCTGTTGCGGATGTAGCCACCCGACAGCGGGAACCGGCGCGCGAGCGCGTCGAAGTCGAAGTCACCGGCAGTCGGCGCCTCGATCGGGATGTGCGCGGCCCACAACCGCTTGCGCATATCCTCGTCGGGGAACGGAAACTGGAGGCGCAGCGACATCCGGCGCTTGAACGCGGGATCGATCGAGCCGTCGAGGTTGGTGGTCAGGATCGCGATGCCCTCGAAGCTGTCGAGCCGCTGCAGCAGGTAGTTGACCTCGAGGTTCGCGTAGCGATCGACCGACGACTTGACCTCGGTGCGCCGGGCGAACAGCGAGTCGGCCTCGTCGAACAGGATCACGACCTGGCCATCCTCGGCCGCGTCGAACACCTCGGCGAGATTCTTCTCGGTCTCACCGATCCACTTGGAGACCACGCGCGCCAGGTCGACGCGATACAGCTCGAGGCCGAGCTCGCGTGCGATCAGGCCGGCGACCATCGACTTGCCCGTACCCGGCGGACCGTAGAACAGCGCGGTCAGGCCACGCGCGCTCGCGACCTTGGCATCGAAGCCCCATTGCTCGAGCACCGTGCGGCGCTGCGCGATCCGGCCGATGAACTCGCGGATCGAGTCGATGATGTCGTCGGCGAGCGCCACGTTCTCCCACGCGGCGAGCCGGCGCACCGGCGTCGCGATGTGCGACAGCCGCGAAGCGATGTGCTGGCGAGCGACGTCGTCGAGGGTCGCGGTTGCATCACAGCCGGGTGGCCCCCGGCGGGTGACCGCCTGCGCGATCACGTCCTCGATCACCCCTGGGCCGACGCGCCAGCGCGCCGCGAGGCCCTCGACGTCGGCGCACTGGAGCTTGACGCGCGCCAGCGCCGACCGCCAGAACGCACCGCGCTCGGTCTCGGTCAGTGGCGGCAGCGTCACCGTCGCGTGTCCTGGATCGAGCGGCAACGTCGACTCGAGAGGCGCGCGGATCACCACCGGACCGGGATGCGCGCGCAGGACCTGCCGGATCCGATCGTGCCCCTCGGCATCCGAGGCATCGGCCGACTCGAGCCCGCTGACGATCGGGATCGAGCCCCGCAACACGCAGCGCGCGAGCTCGCTGCCGAGGGCCACCGCCATCGCAGCGCCAGCGCGGGGCAACCGTGCACAGTCGATCTCGCCGACCGTGCGATCGATCTGCGCGGCGAGTGCGGCGAGCACGCTGCGCCGGCCCGACCCGCGACGCCCGCGGAGCACGAGGCGCAACGGATCGTTCGCGGGGCGCCGACCCTGCACCGCGGTGACCAGCTCGCGCAGCGTCGCCGGCGGGATGCACAGGTCGTCGAGCGCCCGGCTCGCGCGGCGGCCGCCGCCGGCTCGATCGCAGAGCCGCGCGATCACGACCGGATCGACAGAGATCGCGCCCTCACTGACCTGGAGCGCCGCATGACGGCGCAAGGGACTGCCGTCGGCGAGCTCGGTCGCGACCTCGGCGCGGCGCAACCGATCGGTGCCGCCGAGGATGGTCGCGATCAGGTGGCGATCGACCACCGGTCGGGCGCCATCGCCACCGAGGATCGCGAACAGCCGCGCGATCTCGCCGCGCTCGCCGGGCGCCGCCGCGACCATCAGGACGTGACCCGCGACCGGAGACAGATCGAGCTCGCGCATCAGCTCGATGAACGGCAACCGGATCCCCGCCGCGAGCGTCGCCCTCACCCGACCGGCCACGCGCGCTACCATCTGCTCGACTCGGAGCTCCGCCTCGCCGAGCTCGCTCGCGGCAAACCCGGTGACGCCGCCGATCAGGCCACGGACCTCGCGCTCGAACGGTTGGCCTTCGGTCGAGGCGACGCCGAGCCGGCCGCTGTTCCACGCCTCCGCGATCGCACGCGCCGCGCGCGCCGCGACCAGATCGAGCATGTCGTCGAGGTGCTCGCGCGACGACGTGTATCGGGGCCATGTCGGGTCGACCTCGGCGATCAGCATCGGCAGTGGCGCACCGAGCGCGAGGGGCAGCGTCCGAGGGGGGGCTTGCAGGTGCGGCGGAACGGGCTCGACGATCGGCGTCGGCTCGACCGGCGAGGGGAGCACGATCACCCGCTCGGGCTCGGCGAGCACGGCATGCGCGTCGACGACCGGCTCGCGCGCAGGCTGCGCAGGGATCACGCGTCCACCTGCGCCCGCGGCGAACAGCTCGGTCGCAGGCAGGTACGAGATCATCGGCGCGTCGAGTCCGCGGCGTGCGAGCACGACGTGCTGCCCGTCGGCCGAGACGTCGAGATCGTCGATCACGGCCGGCAGCGGACCTTCCGAGCGGATGCGCCCGTAGCGCAGGTCGAGCCCGAGCATGCGGGTCCCACCGTCGATCGCGAGCAACACGACGCCACTGTCGGTTGCCACCGCCCAGCGCTCCGCGACGGGCGTGGTCACGCGATGGACGCGGGTGCCGTCGGGACGCACCACCCACCAGGTGTCCTCGCCTGCGGTCCGCACCAGCGCCGTGATCACGCGCCCGCCGTGCAGCGCGTGGACGGCGAGCAGATCACCCGAGATTCCGAGCCGGATCGGCTCGCGCCCGAGGTCGATCAGGTGCAGCTGGTGCTCCAGCACCGCGGCGACACGCATGCCACCGAGCGGGAACACGGCGCGCGCGTCGACCGCGGTGGTCGACACGCGATCATGCAGGCCGAGTGCGAGGCTCGTGACCCGCGCGCCGCACGCGACCGCGGTGTGCGCAGCCTCGGATCGATCCGCCGCGAGCCGGCTCGCGTCATGGGCGAGCACGATCGCTGGCTCGATCAGACGTGCCGAGCCGAGCACGTAGCGATCGATTCGCGCGCCGCGAAGCGCCCACAGCATCGTGCCGACACATGCGAAGTCGGTGGCGGGCTCCGCGATCCGCGCACGCGGTGCGGTCCCGAGCACGTCAACCACCTCGATCCCGCCATCCCCCGCTCGCACCGCGGCGTAGCGTCCCGTGCGTGACATCGAGACCAGGCGTGTCGACAGCACCTCGTCGAACGCGCGTGCGGCGACTGCGTTCACGAGCCACCAACGATCAGGTCGCGCAACCAGGCCTCGACCGCCGGGACGCCGAGGTCCTCGGCCTCGAGCTCGCGGTGAAAGATCCGATCGACGCTGCCGCCGATCTCGCCTTCGCCGCCCGTGATGTCGCCCGCCCCCGGGGTCTCGACGCCGAACATGCGTCCAGCGCCGACCTTCGCGTCGAGCGTCAGCTTGTCGATCATGCCGACCACGTCCGCGAGATTCTCCAGCGCGATGTCGGCGTGCCGGTACAGCGAGCCTTGCAGATCACCCGTCCGGATGATCTCCGCGATCAGCTCCGGCAAGCTGCCACCGCGGTTCAACATCACCTGAAGATCCTCGCGGGTGGCCGACACCTCGAGGGCGAGCTCGAGCTCCGCCTGGTTCGTCGACTCGTCGACCAGCTCGGGAAACCACGAGGCCAGCTTCGGGAAGATGCCGAGATAGTCGTGGAACGAGCCGCCGACGGTGAACGTCGCGTTGACCCCGGAGATCGGTGCTGCGAGCAGCTGATCGCCGAGACCTGCACCGGCGCGATGCGCCGCGATGAAGCCCTGGATGTCGGGCGCACCGAGGACGATCTCGGCACTCGCGCCACCCTTCGCACCCTGCCCCAGCAGCTCGCCTTCGGCCGCAGCGTTCATCTGGATCGCGATCTCGAAGCTCGCTACGCGCGACGGCGCAGTGGTAGCCGGCAGTCGGATGGTGAGGCGCAGTCCTACGTCACCGCTAACACCCGCGCTGCCCTCGAGAGGCACCTCGTTCGTGGTCTCGCCGAGCTCGAACGCGAGGTCGGCGAGGTCGCCGGACAGCACGGCGCCCTCGCCGCCGAGCGCGGATAGATCGAGGCCGCCGAAGGCCCCGACCAGCCCGGTGCAGGTGACCTCACCCTCCTCGGCCTCGGTGGGGTTCTTGATCGTCGTGGCTCCGGCGAGCGAGAGACCTGCGCTCAGCGCGGCCTCGAACAACGTGTCGGGACCGACCTCGCCGGTGATGTCGGCCTTCGTGCCGCTCTGGAACCCCACCGTCGCCTGCGTGTTCTTGCCGATCTTCGCCGCGGTCGCCAGCAAGGCAAACGCGCCCTTGGTGTCGAGCTCGAACAGCATCGCGAGCACGCCGGTCGGCCACGTCACCTTCCCGAGATCGACCGCGAGCTCGACCGCGAGCGCGCCCGATGCCGAGACGCCGATCGGCAGCTCGAGCAACTTGATCGACGGCACCCCCGCGCCGCCGGCCTCGACGCTCGGTTCGAAGCTCACCACGATCTTCCAGCCCTCGCGCCGGATCGCGATCTCACAGCTCACCCCCGCGTCGAGCTCGATCTCTCCCGGCAGGCCGATGTCGGTTCCCGCGAGCGTCACCGCTGCACCCGCTTCGAGGTGTGCACTCCAGCCGGTGAAGTCCGGCCACAGCAGCTGCAGCATCGCGTACGCGGCGTCGGGGAGTGCTTGCAGCGCGGCACCGAGGTCGGGCAGCGGGATCGATCGCGCGACCTTGACGACCTCCTCGGCACCAACCGCGATCGCATCGCGCAGCATGTCGACCGCATCGCCCGCCGCCGCCCCCGCGTCATCGAGGAAGCCGTCGAGCGAGAATCCCGCGCCGGCCGCCCCATCACCCGATGCGACCGCGGGAGGCGCGGGTTCGGAGGTCGCTGATGAAGAGGCGTGCGCGAGGTCAGACATCGCGCACGGGTTCAGCAACCGACGTGCCTCGCCGAAGTCGTGTCGTTGCTGGCGCCACTCGCTCGGAGCGCGCGCCGTTGCCGTCGCGGCGCGCCGATTCGGCGTCCAGCTCCGCGATGCATCGTAGGCGCGTGTGCGACGCGACCCGACCTGACTCCGTGAGGCAACATCTTCGCTCCCGGGTGGATTCACGAGTGTTACCGTGGACATCGACCGTGAGAGCTCGTCGTGAGCGCGCTTACAAACGACGGCTCGTTGGTAAGGAAACGATTGTCTGGCGCGCGTGCTTCCGGTACCAAAGACAGATGTTGCGCACCCTGTTGCTCGTCGTGGCGGTCGCGTTCGCAGCGACGTCGATGCCGCCGGCGGCCGAGGCAGCAGGCTCGAAGTGGTCGATGAAGTCGGCCAACAAGACCACGTCCAGGACGCGCGCGAAGCGCCGCGCGGTCGCACGCACGTCGGTCAAGTCGAAGCGCCCGAAGGCCCGGCCCAAGGCCAAGTCAAAGGCGGCGAAATTCGAGAAGCGTCCGATGTTGATCTGACCATCCGGTGTTGCTGAAGGCAACGAGCCCGGACTCGCGGGCCACCGAGATCCCAGACATCTCACGTTGCTCGGCGGGCACGGTTCATGCTCGTGTGCCGCGGATGATCGCGCGCGGCTTCGTCGTACTTTGCCTCGCGTCGCGAGCCGTCCTCGCGCAGCCCGCGCCCGAGTCACCTCCCGTGGCTCCACCCGCCGAGCAGCCGGCGCCCACCACGCCGCCGGCAGATCAGGCCGACCCGGCCGGCCCGTTCACCGTTCCGCCCGCCGAGCCGGAGCCGGTCCCCGCCCCGACGCCGATCGCGACCGACCCGCCGCCGACCGTCGTCAAGGCACCCCCAGACACGACGCCCCACGTGATCGACGAGGAGCAGCCGCCCAGCGCGCAGTCGGATCTCGGGTTTCGCTTTGGCTCGTATGGCCGCGTGCTCGCCGGCACCGATCTCCGCGGCGGCAAGCCCGAGGCCGCCAACGTCGTCTCGCACGGTCCTCGGATCATCGAGCCGAGCTACCTCGAGCTCGACTTCTCGTACGGCTTCGACACGCCGAGTGGCAAGCGCCTGCGCCCGGTGATCACGCTCGCATTCGACGGCACGCTGTTCCACGACACCGGCGAGTTCGACGCGCAGCCGGCGCTCCGCAACCTGTATCTCGAGGCGCAGGTCACGCGCGAGATCACCGCGTGGGTCGGCTCGCGGATGTACCGCGGCGACGACATCTACCTGTTCGACTACTGGCCGCTGGACGATCTGAACACCGTGGGCGCCGGCGTGATCTACCGCAAGCAGGAGACGGTGGACCACGGCGGGAATGTGCTCGAGATCGCCGGTCATGGCGGCGTCAACCGGCTGAACAACCCGTTCCAGTTCCAGCAGATCGAGGTCGCCGATCCCGAGCAGGGCGCGACCACCGTCGAGCAGCTCAACCGCCAGCGACTGGTCGCCAGCGCGACCGCGTCGTACATGATGGACAACGGGATCGCGGATCCCAACTTCAAGCTCAAGCTCCACGGTGAGCTCCACGCGCTACCAGCCGGCACGCGCCGACGCGACGACGGCACGTTCGAGGAGCTGCCGTCGGACACTGGCTACCTGTTCGGTGTCCAGGCCTCGACGTTCGGCTACGCGCCGCGCCGGTTCGGGTTCCGCCGCCACCTGAACCTGTACGCGCGCTACGCGAAGGGGCTCGCCGCCTTCGACGAGCTGGCGCAACCCACCAGCTTCGGGCGAGAGCTCGAGACCTCGCGCGCGAGCGAGCTGTCGTTCGGCGCGTCGGGCAACTTCGATCACGCGCTCGGCAACGTGATGCTCGGCGCGCTGTCGCGCCGGTTCGTCGATGCCGACACCTCGGCGGTCGACCACGACGACGGCTGGGAGTACGCCGTCGCGGTGCGGCCGCTGGCAAGGCTCGGCAACGACGTGTTCGCTGGCGGCGAGCTGTCCTACCAGGCCCGGTTTCCACGCGGGCTCAACGCGATCACCCAGCGCGCCGCGGATCCGTCGGTGTTCCAGATCGCACCGATGCTGGTGTACTCGCCGATGGGGCCGTCGGCCTACGACCGCCCGCAACTGCGCCTCGTGTATCGCGCCGCGCGCGCCAACGAGGGCGCGCTCGATCTGTTCGTGCCCGACGATCCGCGGCGCGCGCATGCGTGGACCCACTTCCTCGGCGCGCAGGCCGAGTGGTGGTTCAACTCGTCGACCTACCGGTAGCCGCGGCGCCGGACGCGCGACGAACGGATTCCCCGGGTGCCGCCATCGGCGATTCCGATAGCTCGGGGCGCCCGTTGCGACGCGAGATCGCCGTGGTTACGGTCGCGGGATGGCTAGATGGATCGGGTTCGCGTTTGTCGTTGGTTGCGTGGCATGTGGTTCTCCGCAAGGAGCCTTCAAGCCGGTCACGGTCGCCGCACCGGATGACGCGTACAGCCGGATTCTCCGTGGCGTGGTCGCCGCCGGTCACTCGATCGACACCAAGGATGAAGCGGCCGGCATGGTCACGACGAAGTGGGAAGTCGTGAGCTCGAGCGTGCCGCTGACGATCGGCCTGCAGCGGTTTCGCTGGACGATCGCGCTGGCGGACCGGAGCCTGACCGTGAAATCGCAGTGCCAGTACGAGGCTGCGGACCAGTGGCTGACCTGCGATTCACAGCCTGCAGAGCGCAGCAAGCACGCGCAGTGGCTCGCGAACCGGATTCTGTCGCAGCCGCGCGGCGAGCCGACCGCGAAGCCGGCGGTCGCGCAGCGCGGGTTCTTCTGCGCCACCGCCGCGTGCGCGCGCGACAAGGCGGTCTGTGAGCAGATGCGGGTGTCGTCCGGTGATGCGACGCAGTGTGCGCTGGTCGAGCTCGCGTTCTGCTTCGAGATGCAGGGCGCGCCGATGTGCGCGCGCACCGCGGCGCAGTGTGGTCAGCAGCGCGAGACCGCGGCCTCGACGAGCGCGTGCGCGCAGCGGCAGTAACGGATCTCGCACGCTCGCACATGTACCCGCGCATGCACGGCATGCATCGCGGGACCGATTCCGTCACGCTGTCACGGCATTGCAACCATGGCGTTGGCGAGCTGTAGGAACTGAACGCGTGGCATTCAAGACGTGCTGACTAAGGTCCGATCTCCACAAGGAGGTTCGAGATGAAGTCAGTGACAACCAAGTTCGGCATGATGCTCGTCGGTCTATTCGGCGGCGCATGCGGCGCGCTCGACGAGTCGCCTTCCACGACGACGAACGAGCTCAACAGTCCCGATCGGCTCGAGGCCGGCGAATCGCTGGCGCCGGATCAATCGATCTCGTCTGCCGGCACATCGCTGGTCTATCAAGGCGACAACAACCTCGTGCTGTATCAAGCCGGCACGCCGGTTTGGGCATCGTCGGCGGGCGCCGGCGAGCCCGCGAATCTGTTCGTGATGCAGGACGACTGCAACGCGGTGGTCTACGGCGGCCACGGCGCGGTGTGGTCGTCGGGGACCAGTGGCCAAGGTGGCGGCTGCTACGCGAAGGTGGTCGAGGGCGACTGGGTCGTGTGCAGCGGCGCGGACCGGGTGTTCAGCGCGCGCGGCGGCGGCGACTGCAATGACGACGGTGGCGGTGGCGATCCGCTGGCCGAGATGGCGCGGATCGGCGGCGATGGCGACCAGGTCGCCGCGTACCTGATCCACATGTTCGTCAACACCGAGATCAGCGTCTACGGCGTGCAGCGCACGCTGTGGGACATGGTCGACAAGTCGAAGTTCATGGTCGTGCTCGGCGGTAACGGCGCCGGGCTCGACTCGTATCGCGTGATCTATCACTACACCGGCGAAGGTCACTGGATGATCTCGCAGGCGCAGCAGGCGGGTGGGATCCGGTATCGCAACGCCGACTCGGGCGCGTCCACGGGATGGTTCGGGTTCACGCAGGGCGGACCGTTCGATCCGACGCTCGCGCATCCCAACATGGACCACGCGTACAAGAGCCTGTTCGAGGAGAGCGGCAAGGATCTGTGCCTGCAGCCGCAATGGAACGACGGCTCGACGGTCGGCGAGATCGATATCGACTTCCACCGCCAGTGGGAGGTCGAAGATCACGGCCGCCCCGACAACTCCGATCCGATCACGATGTGCTCGGGTGGCTGCAAGAACAACAACGCGTACTACCGCGCGGCGTGGGGCTCGCCGGGCGGGCTCCCCGGGTACGCGGGACCGATGATCGTGCGCCAGACCGACCGCGGCCCGGTGCTCGACTTCGGGCAGCAGCGGTTCATGCCCGGCTTCCAGGAGGTCGCGACGGTGCTCGGCGGCCGCGGCATCGGCGTGATCACGGGCGAGGCCGTCCCGCGATGATCTCCTGATCAGATCCTGATCAGGGACAGGTATCGCAGCCGGTGCGCAATCGCGTGCAGCCGTTGCCGAATGTCTCGCACTCGGTCCCGGCACCCGGGCAGTCGTTCTGCAGCGGGCACGAGGTCAGATTATCGCAGCGGACGTCGCAGCCACACGAGGCGTCGCAGTTGACGTTACGGCACGACTGCTCGCCGGAGCACGTGAAGTCGCACGGTGCGTCGTTGCCGCAGGTCGCGTCGCGGCACGAACCGCTGCCCTTGCAGGTGACGTCGCACGAGGCGGCCTGCTTGCAGTCGAGGTTGCGACACGCGCCCGGCGTCGAGCACGCGATCGTGCAGTTCCAGCCCGGCGGACACGTGATCGGGTTCGCGGTGTCCGTGCAGTCGGTCATCTCGCAGTCGATGTTGCAGGTCATGTCGCCGAGGTCGCAGGTCGTGCACTGCGGCGGGCACGCGAATGCATCGGGCCGAATGGGGGCGTCGGGACGATCGGGGCGGCCATCGATCCCGGCGTCGATCGGTCCCGTGAACTCGCAGTAGCCATCGCGGCACCGGCGGTCCGACGGACAGTCCGCCTGGACCTCGCACACGAGCGTGCCGCTGCGGTGCTCGATCGAGCAGCTACCGGCTGCGAAGGCGAGGCCGAGGGCGAGCGCGGCGACCGGGATCCACATGACGAGCTGCTTCACGGCGAGCCTCCGATGGTGAAGGCGAGGCCCGCACCGTGATCGAACACCGCGGGGTGGAGTGCCATCGTCTGGGAGCGCCGGCCCTTCTTGATGAAGTAGTAGGTGCTGACGCCCGCGAGCGCGATCCCGACGAGGAACACCACGTTGCCGGCGGTGGCGTACCCGTCGCCTTCGCGCTCGAGCCCCTCGATCCGCATGATGTCGGTCTTCGTGCGGCTCGGCGCGTTATCGATCTCGCTCTGGAGGTCGCTCGCATGACCCCAGAACGCGAACGAGAACCCGACCATCACGCCACCGCCGATCATGCCGGCGACCTGCAGCTTGCGACTGGCCCGGCCCTCCGGCTGCGGCTCGGACGACATCGGCTCGCTGCTCGCTTGCGCGACCCGCGGAGGCGCCGCGACCGGCGCGTGTTCCGCCGGTGGCGGTGCCGGCCCGACGATCGTTGGCTGCGGTTCGGTCGGTGTGCGAGTCGTCGGTCGGGGCTCCGCTCGTGTCCCGAACAGCGGCGCGATCGGTTCGAGCTTGTCGGGCGCATCGACCGCGACGAACGTCGTCGCATCGCGTGACGTGCCGCCCTTGGAGATCCGGCGAACGTGGATCTCGAAGCCGCCGGGCTTGGGCGTCACCGTCGAGGCCACGACCTCGTCAACCGCGAGCGTCGCGAGGATCTCGTCCTTGCAGCGCGTGTCCTCGGCCTCGCATCCGACCATCACGGCGGCATCGCCGAACGTGACCTCACCGAGCAAGACCTGATCGGAGCCAGCGCTCGCCAGCTTGACGAGTGCGCCGTCGATCTTGGTCCGGACCTTCGCGCTCGCGCGGCCCTCGGACTTCAGCACCATCACCTTCTTCGGATCGGCGGCCGCGGTCGCGACCAGGCCGAGCACGCAGCAGATGGCGATCGCGCGCCTCACGATCCGAGCTTCTCCAGTCGCTTGCGGATGCCCTCGGCATCCCCGGCATTCGGCGACAGCTGGAGGTAGCGCTTGAACGCCATGCGCGCCTTGCCATCATTGCCAAGCTTCTCGTGGACGAGACCGATGCCACGCCAGGTCGGCGCGAACCCGGGGTCACTCGCGAGCGACTGCTTGAACGTGGCGAGCGCGCCGTTCGAATCTCCGCGCGCGAACTGCTGGAGGCCGCTGCGATACGCCGCGGCCGCGTCGAGCTTGAGCGGTGCCGGTGCGTACGGATCGATCGGCTTCGAACGTCCGCGCGCAGTTCCTTCTTCGTCGTCTTCCTCGGTTCCTTCTGGGCCTTCGCCGGTTCCTTCTTCGACTTGTTCGGCGGATCGACCTTCGCGACCTTCGCCGGCTCCTTCTTGATCTTCACCGGCTCGGGCTTGGGTTCAGGCTTCACTGGCTCCGGCTTGATCGGCGCGAGCTTCGCGGGCGCGGGCTTGACCTCGGGCTGCACGGGCGCGGGCGGCGGGACGGGCGGATCCGCGACGATCGCGGGCTCGGGCTTCGCGGTGTCGGAGCCGATCGCGGCCGGCGCCGGATGTGCGGGAACGGGAGCGAGATCGGGGGTTCGATCGGGGGTTCGATCGAGCGGTCGCGGCGCTGGTTGGGCGAACTTCTCGCTCGGCTTCGCGACGTCGACCTCGGACTTCGGCTTGTCGCCGCGACGGAGCGCGAACGCGAGCACGACGAGCAGCAGTACGGCCGCCGAGGCACCCCCGATCGCGACCACCAGCCGCTTGCGCGTCCGCCTGCGGTCATCCTCGTACTCGTCGTCGTCGGTCGTGATCGCCTCGTGGGAGCCGGTGCCCCAGCCCCAGCCCGCCAGCACGTCGGCCTTGGTCCGCTCGCTGCGTTCGCGACCCGGCAACGCGACGACGGCCGCGGGATCCGGTGCCTCGCTCTGCGACGGTGCGAGCGCCGTGGTCGCTTCGATCGCGGTGGCGACCGGGGCCGACCCGGTCTCGGTCGGGACGAGCGCCGGCGTCGCGACGGTCTCGGCGGTCGAGATCGACGGCGGGATCGGCGTGCGTGCCGCACGCGGCACGGGCAGCTCGTGGCGCGCGCTACCGGGCGCCGTCGCGGGCAGGATCGGCGCGGCTGGCACGGGCGGCGCGGGATCTGCGACGCCGGGCATCGACGCGGCGGTCGGCATCGCGGACATGCTTGGCACCGGCGCGACAGCGGGCACCGGCGAAGGTGTTGCCGGTGCAGCGAGCGACGCCGGTCCTGATCCAAACACGGCGGTGCGCGATGGATCCGCTGCGATCGTCGCGCCGGGTGGCATCGCTGGCAGCCCCATCACCGGTGCCGCGACCGGCGCGGGCTGCGCCACCGCTGGTGGTGCGAGCGTCACCGCATCGGGGCCGGCCACCGGGGTGACGCCTGGCAGGCCGGGACGAGGCGGTGCCGGGATGCCCATGATCGTGGCCTTCGGGTCGAGCGGCAGCGGGTTGGACAGCGCCCACGCCGGCAACGGTGGCGACGTCGAGGCCTTCGAGCGCGGCTCGATCGGCTTCGGGTCGGTCGGTGGCGGTGAGGTCTGCGCGACCGTCCGCGCCGGCTTCGCCCCGGCGACGATCGGCTGCTGCGTCGGCGTCTTCGCGCGCGGCTCGACGGATGCCGCGGGGAGCTGCTGCGTCATCGCACTCGTCGGCGCGGGCTGCTGCGTCGGCGTCTTCGCGCGCGGCTCGACGGTCGGCGCCGGCTGCTGCGTCGGCGTCTTCGGTCGCACGTCGACGGGCACCGGCTGCTGCGTTGGCGGCTTTGGCCGTGCGGCACCCGCGCCGGGTTGCGTCGACGCGCGCGTGCGTCCGGTCGCGGTGGTCGCGGCCGGCGCCGGAACCGGACTCGGCGAGCGCGGGTGCGCATCGCCCGCACCAGGCTGGGTCGGCGACTTCGCGCGAGCGGGCTGCGCCGGCGTCATCATCGACGGCAGCGGCTGCTGGGTCCCGGACCGTGCGCGCGCCTCGGTCTTCTTGAGCGGCGGGGTGACGACCGTGGGCGTGGGCGATCGATCGAGCTTCGCGGTCTCGGCCTGCGCGATCGCCGGCACCCGCGGCGCGGCCTCGGGGGGCCCCGGCGCGACGCCCAGCACCCGCGGGGTCG
>JBBJLY010000014.1:0-63993 GCA_037720695.1 Kofleriaceae bacterium
CAGGCCTTGGGAGACCCGCCACGAGTCGCCGATCGCGCGAGCGGTGACGATCATCCGCCGCTCGACCTTGCTGGTCTTGTCGACGACGAGCGCGACGGGCTTGCCGTTTTGATCCCGCGTCACGCCGCGCTGCGGGACCAGGATCGCCTGCGGGTTGGTGCCCTCGTCGATCTTCGCGCGCACGAACATCCCGGGCAGCAGCTCCCCCTTCGGGTTGGGCACGATCGCGCGCAGGGCGATCGACCCGGTGGTCTGATCGACGCTGACGTCGGCGAACTGCAGCACGCCGGGGATGTCGTAGTTGCGTCCGTCCTCGAGCACGATCGTGACCTTGGCCTCGCCCTCGGAGGACTTGAGCGCACCACTCGCGAGCGCGCGCCGCATCGCGAGCGCCTCCGCGCTGGACCACGTGACGTCGACGTAGAGCTTGTCGAGCTGCTGGATCGAGGCGAGCAGCGTCGCTGTGGTTTGTTGAACGTACGCACCTTCGGTGACCTCCGCGCGCCCGATCCGGCCGGCGATCGGCGAGCGCACGGTCGGGTAGTCGAGGTTGATCCGCGCGGTCTTGACCAGGGCGCGCGCCGCGGCGCCGTCGGCCTGGGCAGTCTTCAGCTTGGGGACCGCGTCGTCGTACTCCTGCCGGCTGACCGCGTTGGATTCGATCAGCTTCGCGAAGCGCTCGACCAGCGATTTCGATGCGGCGACCGACGCATCGGCCTTCGCGACCTGCGCCTGCGCGCTCTCGAGCGCGGCCTGGTACGGCGCGGGATCGATCTTGAACAGGGGCTGATTGACGACGACGTCGGAGCCCGCCTCGAACAACCGTTTCTGGACGATGCCGTTGACCCGCGCGCGGACCTCGGCGATGCGGAACGCCGACGTCCGGCCCGGCAGCTCCTTGACCAGGGTCACCGCCTCTGGCTTGACGACGATGACGCCGACCTCGACAGGCTTGCCACCACCGGGCGGACCGGACGCGGGCGGCGCATCGGATTTACCGCAGGCGACGAGCAGAAATGAGATCAAGTACTTCACGGGACTCCTAGGCGGAACGACGGGAGGTCGCCTGTTGGGTGTCGAGCTGGCGCTCGATCGAGGAGAAGGCGCGCTCGCAGTGCGCGAGGTCGGAGGGGGTGAGCTCGGCGAGCAACTTGCGCTCGAGCGCCAGGATGATGTCGAACACGCGCTTCGCGACGCGGCGCCCCTCGGAGGTCAGCTTGACCTGCTTCGCGCGGCGGTCGTCATCGACGTCGACGCGTTCGACCAGCCGCTTGGCCTCCAGATTGTCGAGCAGGCGCACGAGCGCGGGGCATCCGATCTGCAGCGCCTCCGCGAGGTCGCGCTGGCGCGGCACGCCCTCGAACGAGATCAGGTATAGCAGCGGCCGCCAGGTCGCCTGGGACAGCCCGTAGGCCTCGAGCTCGTCGTCGACCTGCGCGCGCCAGCGTCTGGCGAGGACGGTGAGCCGGTACCCGAACCGGGGCTGGAGTGCATGTTTGACCGGCATGAATCGTTCGCTTGTGAACGATTGGCTACCAACCAAGTCGCACCCCGACAACCTCGCGAGCGAGGTCTTAACCGAGCTTCACAGTCTCATCGCTCAGGGACTGACGCGCCGGATGCCCTCGCGGACGCCGACGCGCGGATGCCAGCCGAGCACCTTCGCCGCGTGGTCGCTCTCGTACGACAGCCGCGCGAGCGCCGACTGCAGGCGATACACGCCGATCGGGCTCTGCCGCCCGATCGCGCCCAGCGGGATCTCGCTGAGCTTGCCGAGTGCGAACACGACCGAACGAGGAACGCGCAGCACCTTGCGGCTCCCGCCGGCGAGCCCGAGCACCTCCTCTTGCGTCAGGTGCTCCGGATCGATGATCTGGAACACCTCGCCGCCGGTGAGCTGCTTGTCGATCGCGGCCATGATCGCGTCGACCACGTCGTCGATGTAGACCAGCGGCAGCTCGAGCTTGCCGTCGCCGAGCACGAGCCAGCGTCCGCCAGCGTTGCGCGCGACCGCGCCGTTGATCAGGTTGATGCCGCCGCCGAAGATCTGCCCCGGGCGGAGGATCACGACCGGCAGGCCCTGCTTGGCTGCCGCGACCACCAGGTTCTCGGCCTCGAGCTTCGCGCGGGTGTACGCGCCGCGCTCCTCGGCACGCGGCTCGAGGTTGGCGCGCTCCGTCACCGAGCCGTTACCGGCCGAGCCGGCCCAGTCGATCACCGACATCGACGAGATGTGGACCAGCTGCTTCACGTTGTGGCGCAGGCACGAGTCGATCACGTTCTGCGTCCCGACGACGGTGCCGCCCTTGTGATCCGGCCAGCCGCCCTTCATCGCCGCACCGGCGTGGATCACGGTCGCCGCGCCGCGCACCGCACGATCCACCGCCTCGGGATCCCCGAGGTTGCCGAAGCAGTACTCGACATTGTCCCGCGAAACGCTCGGGATCCGGCGCACGAACACGCGGACGCGATGCCCGTCGGCGAGCAGGCGCTCGAGCGTGGCCTTGCCGAGCGAGCCCGACGCGCCAGTCAGCAGGAACGGCACGCTGTCCGAGAGCGGGAACTCGGCGACCCGCGCCTCGTGCTCGCGGTCGGCGGTCCGCGCCACCTTCTCGACCCATTCCACGACCTGCGCGGCGTCAGCGACGTCGACCGGCGGCGGCTCGCCCGCTGCGAGCCGGCGGTAGAACTCGGCCACCAGGTCACGCAGACCTTGGTAGGACTGGATCTCCTTGCGGACAAACTTCCAGACGCCGATCGGGACCTCGATCAGCGGCTGGATCGAATCGGCGAACGCGTTGACCAGGCGCTCGGCCGCCTTCGGCAACGGCGTCGACGAGCGCTTGCCGTGAAACATCGCGAACAGATCGACGCGCAGCACGCCCTTCGTGCCGTGGATGATCAGCTGCGACTGCATCGGGCGCGTGTTGTAGGTCAGCTGAAACTGACCGAGCCCGCGCTTGCAGCGCACGAGTGCGCGCCACTCGTCGAACGCGAGGTTCGGATCGCCGCCGAGCGAGCGCCACTCGGCGTCGACGCCCTCGATCGGACCGAGCAGCTCCTGCATCAGATACAGGCAGTGCACGCCGATGTCGCGAAACGGATACCCGGCGTCGCGATACCACGGCGGCAGTGGCCCACCCTCGTACGGCGGGTACTCCGACCCGCGCAGGATGTCGACCGAGACCACGTCGCCGAGCGCGCCGGCCTTGACCGAATCGAGCGCGCGCTTGACCTGCGGGTCATAGAGCAGCGAGTGATTGACGCTGATCGTGAGGCCCTTCTCGGTCGCCAGCACACCGAGTGCGCGTGCCTCGTCGGGATCCTCGGCGACTGGCTTCTCGACCAGCACGTGACAGCCGCGCTCGAGCGCGGCGCGCGCGATCTTGGCATGAGAGGACGGCGGCGTGAGGACGTGGATCACGTTGGCGCCCGCGGCGACCAGCGCATCGAGATCGGCGAACGCCGTGGTGCCCCACTTCTCGGCGTTGGCGTGCGCGCGGTCCTGATCGAGATCGGCGATGCCAACCAGCTCGACGCCGGGCAGCTTCTTCACCGCCGCGACATGGAACTCGCAGATGTTTCCGGCTCCAACCATGCCGGCGCGATACGTGACAGTCATCTTCTTGCCTTCCGTTGTCCCAGCTCGTCGACCACGCGTGCCACCTCGGCGACACGGGCGGACCAGGTCTCTGACTTCATGGCGGCGGAGCGCAGGCCGCGCGTGCGCGGGCTCGACTCTCCGATCGCCTGCTCGCACGCCGTGACGAACGCGTCGGGCGTGGTCGCGATGCGACACATGTGCGCGTAGCGCTCGACCTCCGGGACCGCGGTCGACACGACGGGGATCCCCGCCGACAGGTACTCGCGTAGCTTGAGCGGATTGACGAACTTCATCCGCTCGTCGATCCGGTACGGGATGATGCCGACGTCGAAGCCCTTGCAGTACGCGGGCAGGTCGTGATGCGGCTTCTGTCCGAGCAGGTGGACGTTGGGCAGGCCGTGCAGCGCGGACACATCCGCGAGTTGCTGCCCGATCAGCGCGATCGACCACGCGGGGCGCGCGCGCGCGACGTGTGCGATCAGCTCGAAGTCGACCCAGCTCTGCAGCGTGCCGTAGAACCCGATGCGCGGGCGCGGTAGCGCAGCGAGGTTCGGGGGCACGGTGGTCGCGTCGTCGAGCGCGGAGGCGAACAGCGCATGGTCAACGCCGTGCGGCGAGACGAACGTGTCGTGACACACGGCGCGCTTGGTCTCGGCGAGGGCGTGGTTGATCGCGAACACGGCATCGACGCGCTCGAGCAATTTGTGTTCCGCCGCGACCGTCGCCGTGCGGTCGATGTAGCTGAACATCGACCACTCGTCGACGCAGTAGTACACGGCGAGCTCTTCACCGAGCGTGCCGACATAGTCCGCAGTGTTGGGCAGGAACGTCCACAGGTGGAAGCGCTTGATCCCGAGCCGCGCGCGCAGCAACCGGATCGTGGCGCGCAGCAGCTGGCGGTTGATCGTGCGCGCGATCTGGCTGTGCGGCAGCGGCAGCACGAGCGGCGACATCACCCACAGATCGTGCTCGACGTTGACCGGTCCGCGCGCGAACTCGCCGAGCTTGCGACGAATCTTGCCGAGGTCCCGGCTCGACGACAGCTTGGGGGTTCGGGTCGCCAGCGAGTTCAGCCACAGCACGCGCCGCGTCTTCGCGAGCTCGCGCAGGACGTGATGGTTCGAGGTTGGATCCTCGTGCCAGTCCTTCGCGAACGCTATGATCGGTGTTGGCTGCACAGAGAACACGCACGATAGTGCGCGGTAGACGCGGCTGGCAATGGCACCTCGACCGACATCGATTCTCCTCGCGTGTGCGCTCGCGCTCGGGTGTGGCAAGCGTGCCGTGGATCCAGGTCCCCCGATCGCGGTGGTCGGCGAATCGACGCGCATCCGGATCGAGGACCCGCATCCGAAGGCGACCCCGTGGTTCGACGGCACGACCGTCTCGCTCGCCGGCGCGCGCGGCGAGACGATCGCGATCCAGGTCCGGCATCGCAGCCCCGGCCGTCCGGTCGTGCTCACGCTCGACGTGCCGGTGTCGGCGTTCGACGTCGAGAGCTTTCGCGTGTCGCGCCCGTCGACCGCGCTCTATGGGGGCAGTCATGGCGCGGGGCACTACGCGGATGGGCTCTCGCCCGTAACGGTTGCCACGACCAATCCGGCGTACTTCGAGATCACGATCCCCGCTGCTGCGACCGGGTCGATCGCGGGCACGCTCGCCGTCGACGGGACCACGTTTCCAGTCACGCTGGCGGTCGCGAACGTCACGTTGCCCCCGCTGCCTCGCAGCGTGTGGGCGTACGAGGATCCGCGCGAGCTCGCGTGGGCCGAGCAGCAGCCGATCGACCCCGCGCGGTCACGACCCGCGATCGGCGACGCCGAGCGCGCATGCATCGCGATGTTCGCCGCGCACGGCGTGGTGCTCGCGCCCGACGTCCAGCTCGACCTGTGGCCCGAACGGCGCGCGGGGTTTGCGGGCTTCCGCGACATCCCGGTCGTCATCCCGACCGATCCGGCGGCGGCGGGCGACGCCGTGCGCGGCTGGATCGAGGCGACGCGCGGCACCGGTCAGGTTCCGTTCTCGATCCCGATCGACGAGCCGCGCACGCCCGAGGCCCGCGCGCAGGTCCGCGCATTATCTGCGTCCGTGCGCGCCGCCGGTGGTGGCCCCGAGACGTTTCGCTACGCCGTGACGGCCGAGCCGCACCCGGAGCTCGGCGACGCGATCGATCTCTACATCTCGTGGCGCGCGGCGCACCTCGCCGGCGATCCCCACGCGCGCTGGACGTACAACGGTGCGCCACCGTTCGCGGGCTCGATGGTGCTCGATGCGGACTCGCCGGGCACCCGCACGTGGGGCTGGATCCAGCATCGCTGGCAGATCCCGATCTGGTACGTGTGGGACGCGCTGTACTGGCACGACCGCCACAACCGGCGTGGGCAGCCGCTGCCCGGACGGGCGCTCGATCCGCGGCGCGATCCGGTCAGCTTCGACGATGGTGACGATCGCGGCAACCTCGACGGCGTGCTCGCGTTGCCCGGCTGCACGCGCACGCTACGACTCGCGGCACTCCGCCGCGGCATGCAGGACCGCCAGCTGCTCACAATCGCGGACCGCTGCGATCCGGCGGCGACCCGCGCCCTCGCCGCGGAGGTCGTGCCTCACGCGCTCGCCGATGCGATCGGCAAGGCGCGCGCGTGGTCGACCGACGAGGGCATCTGGGAACGCGCGCGGCGCACGCTCCTGGCGCTCGCCAGCTGCGCCCGGTAGGTCGCCCGGTAGGTCGCCCGATAGGTCGCAATTGACACCGGCGGGACCCCGCAGCAGACTCCGCCGGTGATGACCCTCCGAACCCTGCTCGTCCTCGGTGGCCTCGGTCTCGCTCCCTGGCTGTCCGCCTGCGACAAGGGCCCGTCCCGCAGCGAGGCCGCGACCGCGGCGCCCACGGCGACGACGCCCACCGCCGCGACCCCCGTCCAGCCCACGGGGCAGACCCTGGGCGCCGGCGTGAAGCTGCAGGAGTCGGTGTCGATCGACGCCTTGCTCGCGGACCCGATGAAGCACGCCGGCAAGACCGTGCGAGTCGAGGGCATGATCACCGACGTCTGCCCGAAGCGCGGCTGCTGGATGAACCTCGCGGGCGGTGAAGCGGGTCAGAAGCTCAAGTTCAAGGTCGTCGACGGCGACATGGTGTTTCCGATGGAGTCCAAGGGCAAGTGGGCGGTCGCCGAGGGCGTCGTCGCAGCGCGCGAGCTGACGATCGAGGAGACTCGAGAACAGGCCGAGTACGAGGCGAAGGAGTACGGCATCAAGTACGACCCGGCGAGCATCACCAAGCCGAAGATCAGCGTCCGGATCGACGGTACCGGAGCCGTGATCCGCGACAAGAAGTGATCGCGCTCCGGCGGGTGAAGTGGCGGAAGCTGTTCCGGGCCGTGCACCGGGACCTCGGCTACATCGCCGTCGCGCTGGTCCTCGCGTACGGACTCTCGGGGCTGGCCGTCAATCACCTCGACGACTGGAACCCCAACTACGCGTACGACGAGCGCACGGTCGATCTCGGCCCCCTCGCCGGTGACACGCTCGCCGGCCAGGAAACGGATGTCACGACCAAGCTCGCGATCCCGCGGGCCTCGGTGCGCGGCCACTTCCTCGAATCGGAGCACGATCTACGCGTGTTCCTGACCGATGGGCAGGAGGTCCGGGTCGACCCGCGGACCGGGCGCGGCACCTACAAGGGGCTCGCGAAGCGCGCGGTGTTGTTCGAGGTCAACGCGCTGCACCTCAACAACCTGAAGGGCCTCTGGACCTATGTCGCGGATGCGTTCGCGATCGCGCTCATCATCCTCGCGCTGACCGGGATGACGATGATGAAGGGCGAGCGCGGGATCACCGGGCGCGGCAAGTGGTTCGTCGGTGCGGGCCTGCTGGTGCCCGTCGGCTTCGTCATCTACATGTACAGCTGACGCGCCGCGCGGATCGTAGTGCGAGGTGGACGCGGACATCCCCGCAGTCGCGATCGCCAGAGAGTCTGGCGACCCGCTTTAGCGCGCTTTAAGCGCGCGTCGCCGCGCTAGCCCAAGCCCGGATCCGGATCCGAACCCGGGGACGTGAGCCGTTAGCCGATCGGGATCCGAGGACCGGATCGTCAGCGGATTGCCGACGCTTGCGAGCGAGCACTCGACCTCGGGAGGGCCGAGGTCGACGTGGCGGAGGCGTGGGGATACGTCGAGCACGCGACCGAGGAATGCGCGCTCGTCGATCGCCTGCTGGCGCTGCTGTGGAGGCTGACCAGCTCACCCAAGCTGCAACCTGTGGTCAGGCGCAACAGCGCGAAGCCACCGGCGAGCTGACAATCTCGACCATCATCTCGTGCGTGACGCGAAGTCGCGGGTCCCGTCGGCTTCGTCATCTACATGTACAGCTGACGCGCCGCGCGCACGGTCACTGGACCAGGACGGTTCCTGCGATCTTGTTCGCGCCGAGCTGATCGATCGCGCGCCGGAGATCGCGCGTGGTCGAGCGCTTCGCGCGGAGCGCGAGGACGACCGCGTCTGCAGCATCGGCGAGCAGGTTGACGTCGGCCGAGCCGAGCACCGGCGGCGCGTCGACGACGATGTGGTCGTAGCCGGCGGTGCGCAGGCGCTCGATCGCGATCGCGAACGCAGGCCCGTCGAGCAGCTGGGACTTCTCGATCCGCGGGTTGATCGCGGCGACGTGCAGCCACAGCTGCGGGATCTCGATCAGGCTCCACGGCAGCATCGGCTGGTGGCGATGCGCCGCGAGTTGCTCGGCGAAGCACCACGGCGGCACGAACTTGAACACGCTCGCGAGCTGCGGGCGGCGCACGTGGGTCTCGACCAGCAGGACCTTCGCGCGACCACACTCGGCGAGCGCGAGCGCGAGGTTGACCGCGGTCAGGGTCTTGCCGTCGCCCGCTTGCGGGCTGGACACCACCACGCACTGCGGGCGGCCGACCTCGAGCAGGTGGTGACGAAGCACGCGGAACGCGGCCGCTCGCTCGGAGTCTGGATCGAGCACGAGCTCGAGCCGCGGATCGGTGGCTTCCTCGGGCAGGTGATGCTGGGTCAACCCGATCTCGGGCGGTGGACCCGCGGGCGACATCTCCTGCTTGGGCTGCGGATTCATCGACACCGTCTGCTTGCCGAACAGCACGGCGGCGGTCTCGGGCCTGAGCGAGTGCAGCGGGTTGTCGACCCGGGTGGCGTTGGGATCGTCGCCGGCTTCGATCGGCATCATCGGCTGGGTGATCAGAGGCAACGGCGCGCCACGCCGCTTCGTGGGATCTATCGGGAGCTCCCCGAACTTGCCGGTCGTTCGCTTGGTCACGGGACGTCCTTGCGGGGTTGGCGGCGGCGCGACCGCGGAACCTGGACGGCTCGCGGGATCACGCCGAGGACCGCGATGCCGAGTTGATCGAGATCGACGCGCCGGTACAGCCGGTCGTCGATCACCGCCATCAGGATCGAGATGCCGATCCCGAGCGACAGGAACAGGACCATGCCCGCGAGCAGGAAGATCGTCTTGCCCGGGCCGCTCGGCTTGATCGGGCGAAATGCTGGATCGACAACCTCGAGCCGGCCGCCCTGCTCGGCGAGCTTCTGGTTCGCATCCATCTGCGCGCGGAACACGCTGTCGGCGAGCGACTCGACGCGCTCGCGCTGTTCGGCGACCGCGCGGCGCAGATCGTTGTGATCGGTCTCGAGCTTGACGACCCAGTCGGTCGAGCGGTCCGCCGCGGCGGTGCCACCCTTGCCGCCGCGCTGCTCTGCGATCCGCTGGTCGAGCTCGCGGAGCTGGCGCTGCAGCTTCTCGCGATCCTGCGGCGTGGCCGGCGCGATGATCATGTCGGTCTCGGGCGGCACGGCTGCTTGCGCGTGGCGCAGGCGCTGCTGGGCCGCCGACACGCGCTCCTGCGCCTTGATCATGGCCGGGTGCTTCTCCGTGAAGCCCTTCGACTGCTGGTCCTCGAGATCGCGGTTGGCGGCGGCGAGCTCGCGCTGCGCCTCGTTGACGACGCCCTCGGCGGCGACGCGCTCGGCGGACGGCGGCGCGGCGATCCGGATCGGCGGCGCGTCGGGCGGTGCGTCGAGCCGGGCCTGGATGCGCTGGCGCTGGCGCTCGAGCGACGCGAGCTGGCTGTTGCCGCTGATCGATGCTGCCGCTTTCTTGGCCGCGGAGCGGATCGACGCGCCCTCGTTGGGCTGGTTGGCGTCGCCGGCGAACTCGGGGTGCTTGGCCAGAAACTCGGCGAGCGCTTGCTCGCGCTTGCGCAGCTCCTTGGCCGAGTCCTCCTTCTGCGCGGTCGCGAACTCGACGGTCAGCCGTGCCTGCTCGTTGCGCAGCGACTCGTCTTTCTTTTGCAGCAGATCGGTCAGCTTCTCCGTGACCGCCTTCGCGCGATTGCGATCTGGATCGGTGTACACGATGCGGAACGCGCTGCCGCCGCGGGCTTCGAACTTGACGGCCTGGCGCAGCTTGTCGATCGCGACGTCTGTATCCGGCTCGTCGGGGAACGGGTTCAGCTTGGGATCGGCGACGACCTGCTCGAGCTGACTCCGCGCGAGCAGCAGCTCGCGGTACTTGTCGCCGATGTTGCGCTGATTGGCTTCCTCGCGGTTGGGCGACAGCAGCTGCGACTGGATGCGCTCCTGATAAAACAGTGTCGCCCACGACTGGTAGCTCTTGGTCTTCAGCATCGCGAACGCGAGCGATAGCCCGCCTCCGACGACGGCGAACACGGCGATCAGCCACCAGTAACGCAGGGTCTTGCGACCGAGGTCGACCAGCCGCTGCAGCCGGTCGCGAGGGGTTATCTGAGAAAGCGCCATCGGAGAAACGATGGTACACGACGACGTACCGCGCCACGGGCGTGTAGCGACCCGACCTGGTCGCCGGGAAATCCGGGCACATGGCCCAGCACGGGCAGGTTCAGCCGCGCCACGTCGTCGGTGTCGTGGACGCGCGAATCGAAGGCCCCGACGAGCAGGGCCGCGCCGAACAGGGCGCCGGTGCCGATCACGACGATGATCATGATCAGCACCAGGCCAGACTGCTCCGGCTTCTGCGGGCGCCGCTCTTCCACGATCTCGAGCGTGGTGTCGAGCCGGGCGGCGCTGACGCGATCTGCGAACGCCTCGGGGCTCGCAGCGATCTGCTGCAGCTGTTCGCGCACACGCTTGTGATCCTTGGTCAGCGTCGTCAGGTCGACCAGCAGGGCGGCGACCTGGTTGTCCCTGCCGGTCCGGCGCGCGTACTCGAGCGCCTTCTCCTTCTGCGCGCGGATCTTCGTGATCGCGTCGACCCGCTGCGCCATCGAGACGCGCATGTCGTCGACGTCCTTGGCCAGCGCGTCGGCGAACTTCCGGCGCTGCTCCTCGTGCGTCTTCATCACGATGGTCGCGAGGTCGCGCGCGATGACGAATGCGAGATCGGGATCGAAGTCCATCACCGTGATGCCGATCCGCGCCGACTGCTGCGCGGCCGCATCCTCCTGGTGGTAGTAGATGAACGAGTTCTTCCAGATCTCGATCTCCATCTGCGCGCGTAGCTGCTCGAGCGCGAACTGATCGCCGAGCTTGTTGCGCAGCCGATGCAGATTGCGACGCTCGATCAGCTCGAGCAGTAGCTTGTCGGGCAGCAGGACCGTGACCACGTACTCGCGCAGCTGCTCGAACGGGATCGCACTGGTGGTCGCGTTGCCGAGCGAGCCCTCGGTCAGCGCGAGCACGACGTCGCCCTCGTACAGGCGCGGCTTGGTGGCGAACTTGTAGGCCACCCCGGCGGTGACGAGGATCGCGAGCAGCAGCACCGGGATCGGGCGGACCCACGTGCGACGCTTGATCCGCTGGAGCTCGGCGACCATGCCGTCGCGGGTCGGCTGCTCCGACTCGTACCAGGCATCACCGAGCGACGGCCGCTTCATGCTGCCCCACGCTACCACCTCTCCTGACCGGCACGCTGCGCTGCTGCGAGCACGGCGTGGAGCGCGGCGGCGCTGGCCGGCCAGCCACCGCGGGTGCCGATCCGGGCGACCTCGGCGGGATCGTAGGCGGTCCGCAGCGCGTCGGCGAGCGCCCCGGCAAGCACCGCAGGCTCGCGCGGCGGGACGAGCGCGCCGAGCGCCGGCCGTCGATCAGGTCCGGGATGCCGCCGACCGAGGTTGCGACGACGCGGCGGCCGCTCGCGAGCGCCTCGAGGACGACGTTCGGCGTGCCCTCGGCATGGCTCGGCAGCACCAGCACATCGCTCGCGGCCAGCCAGGTCGGGACCGTCTCCAGCGGCTGCGGTCCGACGAGCTGGATGCTGGAGGTCGGCTGCGCGGCGAGGCGTCGCGAGCGGGCCCGCCGCCGACGATCGCGAGCCGGGCACCGGGCACCTGACGCTCGACGTCGGGCCACGCGGCGACGAGATCGAGCACTCCCTTCTCGGCCTTGAGGTTGCCGACGTACACCGCGAGCGGGCCAGCGGGCACCCCGAGCTCCGCGCGCGCGGACGCCCGGTCGCGAGGAAAAAACAGCTGGGCATCGACCCCGTTCATCACGATCGCGATGCGGTCCCGCTGCACCCCCAGCGCCACGGCCTCGTCGGCGAGCGCGCGGCTGACGGCGACGACGCGCGCGGCCCGCGGCAATGCCCACGCGGTCAACCGTCGCGGTCCCGGCAGCTTCGCGATCAGGTTGATGTCGGAGCCGTGCAGCTTCACCACGCACGGCACGCCGAGGATGCGCGCCGCGATCACGGCCGCGAAGCCATCGGGATAGGCCCACGAGCCGAGCACGACGTCGATCCGCCCGCGATAGCGCGCGAGCACCGGCGCGATCGACGCGGCATACAGCGGACCCCACGCACCATGCGCGAGCCGCGGCACGAACAGCGTGCGCGGGTGGGTGACCTTGATCCCCGCGATCGTCTCGCGGCGCGGCACGCTTGCCAGCCTGCCCGCGCTCGACCACCGGGACACCAGACCGGCGCCGGGGAACCACGGCAGGGTCGCCATCACCTCGAGCTCGCACAGCCGCGCCAGCTCGGAGAACTGCTGACGGTTGAACGGCGCCGAGAGCGGCTCGGCGGCGTTTGGGAAGATCTTCGTGATCGCCAGGACGCGCAGCCGCGGCACTAGATGTTGAACACCTTGTCCATCCGCAGCAGCTTGAAGATCGCGAGCGGCTGGTCGCGCGCGCCCTGGATCGCGACGACACCACCGGTGCCACGGATCCCCTTGTAGAGCTTGACCAGGGCGGCGACGCCAGAGCTGTCGATCAGATCGAGCGACGACAGATCCGCGACGACGCGCGGTGGCTTGGTCGCCACGATCCGGTCGATCTCCTCAGCCAGGGCAGGCGCGGTGTTGATGTCGAGCGAGCCATTGATCTTGAGGGTGGTCTCGGTCTCGGATCGCTGTGTTTCGAACGGCGTGGGCACCCTCAGCTCCTCCCCGCGACACGTTGCGCGGACAAGCGTTTGCGGAGTCGCCACAGGTTCGGGGGTCCAGGTTCGTAGGTCATCTCGTCCAGCATGGTCTTCGCGATGTGAATCCCCATCCCACCCTCTGGTAACGATTCCTCGTCGAGGTCGGCCGGAAGTGGCGCGACGCCTTCGATGTCGAACGGATTGCCGTGATCGCGAACCTCGATCTCGAGCTCGCGCTCGCTCGGGGTGATCTCGATCTCGATCGCGCCGCCACCCTTGCGCTTGTAAGCGTGGATCGCGACGTTGTTGAAGATCTCCATGAACGCGGACACCACGGCGGTGTCGAACGGGTCGCGCACGTCGTGCGCAAGCGGATCATCGGGGTCGCGCTGCGCCGAGCACGAGACGAGCCGGGCAGCTTCCGCGACGACACGGACCGCGATCCCGCGATAGCGCAGCGTGCCGGGAACCGTGAGCCGGATGGTGGGTGCCATCTCCGTCACAATCTCAGATGCTGGGTGGCACGTAAAGATGTGCTCCTACGCCGCAGTGAGCGCGGCACGCCACAGCAGAAACCCGCCCGACACCCGTGATACGTTGTGCTCGTGTTGCGTAGCGTTCGCATTGCCAAGCGAGCGATCGATGTCGCTGGGGCAGCTCTTGGCCTCGCGTTGACCGCGCCGCTCATGCCGTTCATCGCGGCTGCGATCTATCTCGACTCGCCTGGCCCCGTGCTGTTTCGCCAGCGTCGGGCCGGCAGCCTCCGGCACAGCACGAAGGTGGGCGGTCGGAAGCTGCTGCAGTTCGAAGAGTTCGAGATGCACAAGTTCCGCACGATGCAGATCAACGCGGAAGCGAAGACCGGCATCGTCGTCGCGGGCGCCAACGATCCGCGGGTCACGCGGGTCGGCAAGTTCCTCCGCAAGTCGCGACTCGACGAGCTCCCGCAGTTCTGGGACGTGTTGCGCGGCAAGATGAGCCTCGTCGGACCGCGCCCCGAGCGCCCCGAGCTGCTTCAGGATCTCTCGTACGCGATCCCGCTGTTCGAGGAGCGGATGCGCGACGTCAAGCCGGGGATCACCGGGCTCGCCCAGATCTCGCTCGGCTACACCGGCTCGATCCCCGAAGGTAGCGAGATCGCAAAGCTCGCGGCGACGCTGCAGAACCCGTGGCAGCTCGAGGAGACCAAGGGCTCGCTCGCGGACGACATGCGGATCAAGCTGCTCTACGACCTCGCGTACACCGCGTCGCTGGAGCGATTCGACACGTTTTTGCGCACCGAGCTCGGCATCATCTTCAAGACGCCGCTGGTGATGCTGAAGATGACCCAGGGCCGCTGAACGCGACGTACGCCACGCGTGGTGGCTGGCGTGGTGGCAGCTCGCGCATCCCCGGCTTATAGTCCGCGCAGCCATGAGTATCCGACCAGCCCTTCGCCTGATTCCTCTGCTGCTGGCGGTCGGCGCCTGCGGTACCCCGAAGCCGCCAACACATCAGCTGACCCGTTCCCAAGCGGCGATCCGCGCGGCCGAAGAGGTCGATGCCGAGAAGACGCCCAAGGCCGCGCTGCATCTCAAGATGGCGCGCGACAATCAGGCCGCCGCGCAGCAGATGATCTCGGCCCAGGACCAATACGGCGAGGCCGAGCTCGCGCTCCGCCGTTCCGAAGCCGATGCCGAGGTAGCGATCGCGCTGGCCAAGGAAGCCAAAGCGCAGGCCGAGGCTGACGAGGCGCGGAACAAGGTGTCCCGGCTCAAGAAGGAGATGGAGTGATCATGCGTCCGCTCATCTGGTCCACGTTGTTCGTCTACGCCTGTGGCCACGCGCCACCGTCTACCGAGTTGCTGAGCGCGCGCGCCGCGTACAGCGAGGCCGCCGACGGACCTGCCAAGGAGCTCGTCCCCGACAAGCTGCTCGAAGCCAAGCAGGCGCTCGACGCAGCCGAGGCCAAGTACGACGACGACGAGAACTCGTCAACCGCCCGCGCGCTCGCGTACATCGCGCACCGCCGGACCATGATCGCGGTCGCCTCCGCTGGTGTCTCGACGGCTCACAAGGATGTCGAGCTCGCGGAGCGCGATTACAAGGAGCTGCTCGAGGTCTCGGTCAAGAGCTCGCGCGACCGGCTCGGCAAGACCGAGAAGAACCTCGAGAAGACCCAGACCGAGCTCGAGCGCCAGGAGCAGGAGCTCCGCGAGAAGAAGACCACGCTCGCGGGTAAGGAGGTCGAGCTGACCAAGGAGAAGGCGGCGCGCGCCGATGCCGAGGACCGCCTCAAGGCCGCGATGAAGAGCCTGGAGGAGATCGCGAAGGTCAAGGAGGACGCACGCGGCACCATCATCACGCTGTCGGGTGGCGTGCTGTTCAAGACCAACGAGAGCCAGCTGCTGCCGATCGCCGAGAGCCAGCTCCGCCGGGTCGCCGAGGCGCTCAACGCCTACGACCAGGGTCGCAAGATCGTCGTCGCGGGCCATACCGACTCGACGGGCTCGGCCAGCGCCAACGCGCGGCTGTCGCTCAACCGCGCCGAGTCCGTGCGCGGGTTCCTCGTCCAGGCCGGCGTCGGCTCGGATCGGATCAGCGCCGTCGGCAAGGGCTCGGGCGAGCCGGTCGCCGAGAACAAGACGGCCGAAGGTCGCGCGAACAACCGCCGGGTCGAGATCATCGTCGGCAGCGCGGCGAAGTAGTCAGCGCACCACGACGACCTGGCCGCGCTCGTCGAGCTTGACCTTGCGGGCCTTCAGTAACGCGCCGACCGCTCGCTTGAACGCCTTCTTGCTGAGCCCGAACAGCGCTCGGATCTGATCGGGATCCGAGCGATCCCCGACCGCCGGAGCGCCGGGTCTCGACAGCACCCCGAGGACCGTGTCGGCATCCGAAGCCAGCTCCTCGTGTGCGTGCTTGCGGAGCGACAGGACGAGCTTGCCGTCGGGCAGGATGTGGGCGACCCGGAACTTGCCGAGCTCGCCGCGGCGCAGGCGATGCGGCTCGGTCGCTGGGACGAGCCCGACGAACGAGCGCTCGAGGATCACGAACAGGCCAATGTCCGGATCGTTGCGCCACGCCTCGCCCTCGATCCACTCGCCCGGCGCGATGCTGCGCGGCGGCAGCCCGATCATGTCGGACACGAACATCGTGCCGGCGAGCCGTTGGGTCTTGTCGAGGTAGAGCCCGATCGGTTCGCGCTCGCCGACGTGGAGATCCCGCGCTTGCTCGGCATACGGGATCAGGAGCTCCTTGGTGAGGCCCCAGTTCGCGAATGCGCCGATCGGCGTGATCGCGGTGATCTCGAGGAACGTGACCTCGCCGCGTGCGAGCCGGGGCTCGCGGGTGGTTGCGATCGGGCGATCATCGGAGTCGAGGTAGACGAACACCTCCAGCAGGTCGTCGACCGCCGTACCGGCGGGGAGCTCGGCGGTCGGCACGAGCAACGTCGGCGCGTCAGCGTCACGGGCGAGCGGATCGCTCGCGAGGAACGCGCCGGGCGACGCGATCCGGCGGACCGGCAAGCTCGTGCGATGGCCGAGCAGGCTCGCGATCGGATCCATCACGCGACTGTAGCCGACGGCTCCTCCTTGAGCGTCACCCGCGCCTCGTAGAAGTCACCCACCGCGCGGAGCTGCGCGCGCTCGGCCTCGGCTGACCGGCTTCGGCGTCCGATCGAGCACGATCCAGGTCGGTGCGTGGTCACTGGCGTGTGGTCGCCCGCGCACCCAGCTGTCGACCCCGGCCCCGACGAGCATCGGCGCGAGCTCGGCGCTGAGCAGCAGGTGATCGAGGCGGAGGCCGGCGTTGCGTTTCCAGTGGTCGCGGAAATAGTCCCAGAACGTGTAGATCCGCTCGTCGCCGTGGTGCGTGCGCAGCGCGTCGACCCATCCCTGCGCGAGCAGGCGCCGGAAACAGGCACGGCTCTCGGGCTGGAGCAGCGCGTTGCGCAGCCACGAATTCGGATCGTAGATGTCCTCGTCGGTCGGCACGACGTTGTAGTCCCCGGCGAGCACGACCGGATGGCCCGAGTCGTAGAGACTCTGCGCGTGCGCGATCAGCGACTCGAACCACGCGAGCTTGTACGCGAACTTCGGGCTCTTCAGTGGGTTGCCGTTTGGCAGGTAGAGCCCGCCGATGATCACGCCGTGCACCGCGGCCTCGAGGTACCGCGCCTGCGGATCTTGCTCCTGCCCCGGCAGCGCACGCCGGGTCTCGATCGGCTGGGTGTCCTTGCCGAGAATCGCGACGCCATTCCACAACGACTGGCCGCGCCAGATCGCGCCGTACCCGGCGTCCTTCAGCGCCTTTGCCGGGAACTGGGCGTCGGTCGCCTTGAGCTCCTGCAGACAGACAATGTCCGGCGCCTCACGCCCCAGCCACTCGAGCAGGTTTGCCAGCCGCTTGGTGATGCTGTTGATGTTGAACGTGGCGATCCGGAGCTTCGACATCGCAGGGCCGGGGACCATACCCCGCGCTGCTGTCCACCGGCTGGACACGAGCGGGGGCTGACGCCGTCAGTCCGGTCGTGCTGCGAATGCGGAAGTCGCGAATCGCAGATCTGCGCGGCTTCCTGCGCCGGTTCCGACTACCTCGACACCGAGCGCCCTGGCGTTCCAGCGCCCAGTAAAATAGCTCCGAGCCATTTATCGCGCACGTGGCCGGCTCGCGGCCACCGGCCCGCGTCGCGATGGTTATTGCATCCGCGCGCCGGGCGACCGCACGAAGTGGTGGCGGACGTCGACCAGCGCGGAGTCGCGCAGCGACGGCGGCTCGATCAGGACATCGCGGGCATCGATCCGCACCGGTTCGGGCGCCGCGAACACGCCGAGCTTCACCGAGCGGCTCATGCGCCCGGCGAGGCTGGTGTAGATGTCGCGCGAGGGCTTGGTCCAGCCGGCGATTGCACCGCCACCGCCGTAGCCGAGCACCGCAGCCGCGACCTTGTCGACCGTGGCTGCGGGCAGCCGGCCCGAGACATCGACGAATGCCGGGTTCGGGACCGCGCCGGTCTCGAGCACCTTGGTCAGGCCCTTCGCCGCGCCGACCGGGGCGAACACGGCCTGGGCCGTCTTGTACGACGCGACCTCGGCGACCGCGGCGGTCAGATCCGCCTTGCCGACCCGGGCTCCGAAGAACGCGACATCGACCTCGCCATCGAGCATCGCGTGGTCGACGAAGCCGGCGTCGTTGCAGCCGGTCTGCGCGTAGGCGAGCTTCTTGCCGCGCAGGCCCTGCATCTGGGTGCCGGCGCTGGAGTGGAGTGCCCACGCGCGAGTGGTCGAGCCGCCGATCAGCGCGCTCGCGAGCAGTCGCCAACCTGCATTGGTGGCGACACACGGACCGTCGATGATCGCGAAGTCGACCTTGTCGGCCTTGAGCGCCGCGAGGTTCGCGTATGACCGCGCCTCGACGTCGAGCCCGGTGTTCTGCTCGATCGCGTTGGCGAGCGCCTTGACGTACGACAGTCGTGCGGTCGCGGCACCGAACTCCACCGTCGGCGTGAAGATGCCAACCGTGACCTTCTGTGGCTGCGCGGAGGCGCTCGCGCACAACACGAGGATGATGACCAGGCTGCGCATCAGAACCCGTAGATCCGTTTCTTCGCTTCGATCCACTTCATCAGCTCGCGACTCTGCACACCCTTCGCGCGGGCGCGTTGCCACGCATCGTAGGCGTCCTTCGGGCGACCGAGCTGGTCGTAGATGATGCCAAGGTTGACCAGCGATTCGGGCGGGACGCCACCCATCGCTTCGAGCGCCGCGAGGTCGCTGCGGTCGAGCGCGATCACCGCGCGATCCATCGAGAGCCGGCGCTTGAGCTCGCCGGTCGCGTGTGGATCGGCGGCCTGCAGGGACTTGGTGGCTGCACCGGGCTGACCCAGGCGCCACTGCTCGACCGCGATCGACTCCCACGACGCCGCGAGCAGCTCGCGAAGCTTGTCGCCGAACGCACCCCCGGCTTCGCCCTCGAGGCGCGCGAGCTCTGCCACTGCCTGCTGGCGTGCGGCGAGCGTGCCGTTGCGATACCCGGCGTACGCCGCGAAGAACTGCGAGCCGACCTTCGCGTACGGCGGCTTCAAGTACGCCGTCTGGTTGCTCTTGCCAGCGAGCGCCTTGAACAGCCGCGCCGCTTCAACCGCGCGGTTGGCATCGAGCAGCGCGAGCGCGTACGAGAACTCGAACGCGAGCGGCTCGGTGCCCTTCAGCACATTGGGATCCGCGTCGCGCGCTCGAAGTCGGCGGCGGCCTCGACCGGCTTGCCATCGCGCATCGACTTCCAGCCGCGGCGGAACAGCGCGAGCGCCAGGTTGCGCTTTGCGGCGCTGCCGACATCGGCGTCCTGGCCCGCGACCTGGACCGCGACCTCGAGCTTCGCGATCGCACCGGCGAGATCGGTGTCCCACAGGAGGGGAGCCCACTCGGTGTAGACCTCGGCGAGCGCGACGCCGGCGTTGGCCTTGCGCGCCTCGCGTTCGGCGATCGCGAAGGCTTCGGCTGCCTTCCTCGGCTCGAGCTTGCCGGGGCACAGGTACGTGCGGCCGATCAAACGCGCCCGCGCGACCGCATCGTGGCCGCGCAGCGACTCGAGCTTCACGAGGTGCTTGCGCGCGTCGTCGCATTCGCCGCGCTCGATCGCGAGCACGGCGAGGTTGGTCGTGGTGACCGGCGACGCCGGATCGACGGCCAGGGCCTGATCGAGCAGCGCCTGCGCCGTCTTCACGTCCTTGACGTCCTTACCGTTGCCGGTCCCGGCCTCGAACGCCTGCTCGTTGATCGTCAACACGAGTGCGCGCTGGATCGTGATGTCGCCGGGTCGCGCGTGTTGTGCCGCTTCGAACCGCTGGCGGGCCTCGCGCAGCTTGCGCTGGTTGAACAGCGACTTGCCGGCGAGCACGAGCAGCTTCGCGCGGGTGGCGGGCGCGGTCTCGAGCGCGGCCAGCATGCGCTCCGTGAGCGCCGTGGCCTTTGCGTCCTGCCGGGCCTCGAGATAGGCGCCTCCGAGCTCGAGCGCGAGCTCGGTGCTGGTCGGGTTGGCGGCGAGCGCCGAGGTCAGCTTCTCGATCGCGATCGCGACATTGGGATTCTGGCCGCTGCGCGGTGCCGGCAGTCGCCGGTACGTCTTGCCGAGCCGGATCGAGAGCTGCACTTGCTCCTGCGGCTGGTTGGGCTTCACGAGCTTCTCCGCGCGCGAGAAGTGATCGAGCGCCGCGGGCCAGTCGCGCTGCGCGAAGTAGGTGTCGCCGAGCAGGATCAGCCCGCGCGCCTCGGCCTTGCGCAGGCGCGTGAACTCGGTCGCCGCGGTGCGCGCCTTTGCGACCTGGTTACGTGCGAGGTACGCGGTCGCGAGGTTGAACCACACCGAGCCGGTGGCATCGATCCGCTTGGGATCTGCCGTGATCCGCTCGCACACGGTGACCGCCTGATCGAATCGCCCGAGCCCGGTGTAGGCGGCGCACAGTCCGTTCTCGGCGTTGATCGCGGCGTTGGGGCGCTTGCCGAGCCGGCGCTGCATGGTCTCGAACTGGCCGACGGCCTTGGTGTAGAGCGCCTTGGCCATGGGCTCGTCGGCGGCGGCGATCGCGCTGCGGGCGAGCGACAGGTACGCGAAGCCGAGACGCACGCGCGGCAGCACGTCACCCGGCTCGAGGTCCGCCGGCCGATTTGCGAGGTAGAGCTCGAAGGCGACGGCCGTCTTCGCCGGATCTCGCACCGCGTAGTACTCACCGATCAGCTTCTGATTGGTGAACGCCTGCGGGCGCGCGGCGACTGTACGCTCGGCGACCGCGATCGCGTCCTCGCGCCGGTCGGTCTCCCACAGTAACAGCGCTTCCTGTTCGAGCAGCTCCGGCGCATTCGGAAACCGGGCCTTGCTGCGGGCGATGAACGCGAGGCCGCCGGGATAGTCCTGGAGGATGATGTAGATCGCGGCGCGCTTGCCGTAGGCCTCGGCGGAGACCTGGCCCGGCGCCTTCGCGATCGCCCGATCGAACGCGGTGGCGGCCTTTCCCCAGTCGCCGTTCTCGAAGTAGCGATCGCCGTCGCGCAGATCATCCTCGACCGCGGCGTGCGCGACGATCGAGATCGTGGCGACCACGATGCCGGCGAGGTACCTCAATTGACCCGCCCGACGATCATGGTGATGTCGTCCTTGCGCTGCGTCTCGCCGAAGAACGAGCTCGCCTCGCCGACGATCGCGTCGCGCATCTCGCCGGCATCGAGTGCGGCGGCGCGGCGGACCGACGCGCGGAACCGCTTCTCGCCGTATTCCTCGCCGGCGGCGTTCTCGCACTCGACGATGCCGTCCGTGTACCAGACGATCACATCACCGGGACGCAGCTCCGTGGTCTTCGCGTCGTAGCGCGAGGTCTGATCGTCGCCGAGCCGGTTGCCGCGGATCATCAGCGAGCCGAACTCCCCCTTGCCGTCGCCGGCGCGGAACAGGTACGGGAAGTTGTGGCCGGCATTCGCGTACGTGATCGTGCGCGCCTTGAGATCGACGATCGACGCGAAGCACGTCATCACGAACCGGCGCTGTGCGCTCTCGTAGATCGCGTGGTTCATGATCTCGAGCAGCCGCGTCACCGTGATCGTGTCGGTGTAGACGTGGCGCGCGACATCGCACGCGGCCTTCGCTGCGGCGGTGATCATCGCACTGGGCACGCCATGGCCGGTGACGTCGCCGATCACGAGCAGGATCCGGTTGCCCGGCAGCTCTGCCCACGTCCACCAGTCACCACCGGTCTGCGCCGCGGGCTGATAGAACCCGGCGAACTTGAGGACGCCGCGATCCACGGGATCTGACGTCGGCACCAGGGTCTCCTGGATCGCCTTTGCGACCTCGAGCTCCTGCTCGATGCGGGCCTTCTCCGCGGTCTGCTGGAGCAGGATCGCGATCTGGTCGGCCATGAAGTTGAAGTTCTCACCGAGGAACCCGATCTCGTCGTTCGACTTGATCTCGACCCGCGCCTCGAGGTCGCCACGCGCGATCTGGTCGGCGCGCCACGCGAGCTGCTTGATCGGCCGCGAGATCGAGAGCCCCTGGAGGATCGCGAGCACGGTGCCGATCAGCGCGAACAGCGCACCGACCGCACCGGTGTAGAGCGCCGCACGCTGCGACGCGGCATCCTTCTGCTGATCGGCCGTCGCCGCGAACCGGGCGATCGGTGCGAGGTCGTAACCGAGCACGACGTAGCCGAGCCGGTCATCGGGCGCAACGTCGGTCGCGGCATCCCCGGCCGTGGCCGACGAGATCGCCCGGCTGACCACTGGATACGCGAACACGCGATAGCTCGCGCTACCCTCCGTGAAGTCGAGCCGGACGAGGCCGCCGCCGGTCGGCGGGGCGGCCTTCCACAGCGCGAGTGCCTGGTCCCAGGCAGCGGTCGCGCTCGCGGGAGCCGCGCGCAGTGGCAGATGCTCGTTGGGCGGATTCTTCGTGCACTTCGGCACCGGGTCCTCGATGCAGTGCGCGACCAGCTGGCGGCCCGGATCGAGGACGAACGCGAACCGGAGGCCGTAGTCGCGCGTGCCGTCCTTTGCATCTTTGGTGTCCTGCGCGAGCGTCTGCTCGACCAGCTTGCTGATCGCCGGATCCTGCCCGCGGTCGACCAGCATCGCCTGGACCGCCTGCGCGAACAGCGGCGTGCCGATCTCGCCGAGCAGCTCGCGGCTGTCGCGGAACGCCTTCGTGCGCTCGAGCGTCGCGTCGTCGAACACGCGGCGGATGTTGAACACGTTGAGCACGCCAGAGCCGACGACCGTCACCACGATCAACAACGTGGTCGTCGCGATCATCTTGATCGACAAGCTCGCCCCGCGTCTGGCCATCCCGCTTGGGAGATTATGACAGCCTCCCGCGAACTGCTACATTCCCGTCGTGGCGGACCCCGAGCCTCCCCTGCAGCAGTTCTTGACCGAGTTCAAGCGGGTCGCCAGCGCGATCGTGGACAGCTATTTCATCGTCGACACCGACCGTCGGATCGTCGATTTCAACCGCGCGTTCTTCGCGCTGTTGCCGCGCCAGCTGGCACGCGGGCTCAAGGGCAAGCACTGTTACGACGTGCTGGAGCTCAACATCTGCAAGTCGGAGTGCATCGCCGAGCAGTGCTGGGCCGACAACCGCCACGTCCGGCTCGACGAGATCTCGGGCTCGATCGCCGGAGACGCCCAGAAGCTGCGCTTCATCCTGTCGGCGGTGCCGATCACGGACGACCAGGGCAACCACGTCGGCGCCCTCGAGATCCAGCGCAACGTCACCGACGAGGCCGTCGTCCAGGTCAAGTACCAGGAGATGCTCGAGACCGAGGCCCGCGAGCGCGAGCGGCTTGCCAACCAGGTGCGCACCCGGACCAAGGAGCTGCTCGAGACCAACCAGCTGCTGCTCAAGACCCAGAAGGAGCTGCTCGCGTACAAGAAGGGCCTGACGGTCTGAGACCGCGACATCGGGGCCGACGAGATCCTGTAGGGACCTGCCGGCTGCACATCACCGTGGGCGATGGCCGTGGGTGCCGATCACGATCTCGCGGCAAAGGCCGCTCACTTGATCGAGCCACGGCGGGCATGGTCGCTGCACCTCGCGGCGCCATGCGAATGATCCCGCTGCTCGCGCTCGTGTGGTTCGGCTGTGTCGACGAGGAACCGCTCCTCGATGCGGATCTCGAGGAAGAAGATCCTGCGCTCGACACGCGCGACGCCGAGCTGCAGCGCGTGACGCCCGGCGTCAACGGCAAGTACTGCACGGCCAGCCCGTTCAACTGCCGGTTCCGCGCACCCGGCATCAGCCAGCGCGTCACGACCGCCGGCGGCGAGGACAGCTGGGGCGTGTCGCCCGGTGCCTCGCTGCGCGACGGCAATGGCGACGTGTTGATCGAGATGACCCGCACGCGGCTGACGTTCAACTACGGCCAGACCCGCGCGCTCGCCGGCAAGGCCCACGCGCTCGCGCTGGCCTCGAACAACGGCAGCGCCGGCTGGTATCCGATCGAGCGCATCCTCGGCGAGGACTCGTTCCGCGCCCGGATGGGCGAGGTCAACGCAAAGGATCCGGGCGACGGCAAGCTCGGCTGCTACCGGATCAAGAGCTCGCACGACGAGGAGCGCGAGCTGCGCAAGGTGGTCTACGACAGCGAGGCCGAGCACGAGCGCGCTGGCGACTACATGTCCCTCGTGCGTGCGAACGGCCGGCGATCTGCGAACCTCATCTTCATGGTGCCGGGCTTCGGGCTGGGCGGCGCCTCGACCGACCACTTCCCGGCGGGCACGAAGTTCCAGCGGGTCTCGGTCCCGACCTCGAGCGGGCGGCCATCGATCACGATTCCGCTGTGGGTCAAGGATGGGGAGGGCCGCTACCGCCAGCAGCGGGGCACGATGCGCTTCCTCTACGGCTACATCCAGGGCAACGGGGACAAGCGGTTCGGCTGGCTGGCCCAGGACGCGCTGGTCGCCACCACTGGCTGCTAGGGGGTAATCGCTGTAAGCCGGGTCGCCAACCCGACGTCCATAGAGTTGACGTTCTGGTGACACCAGGGCCGTGACTCGAATCATCGATTGATGCCCGCAAAACGGACGTGCTACGTCGGCAGCGCCGATGACGGAGCGAAGCACTGCGGTGGTCGACTCGCAGCCTGACGATTCAGGCTCGATCGATGCGTTCGAGGCGGCGGTCGAGCCGTTCGGCGAGCCATGCCCGAAGTGCGGCGTGCCGGCGAACGACCTGCCGTTCTGCGAGCACGACGGGCACATCCTGCACCGACCGTTCACGATCGCGGACCGCTACGTGCTCGGCGAGCTGATCGGCCTTGGCACCACGGCGATCGTGTTCGGCGGCCACGACAAGCAGCTCGGTCGCGCGATCGCACTCAAGATCCTGCGGCCGCGGCTCGCGGTGCAGCCGGGGGAGGCGACGCGTTTCCTCGGCGGCGCACGGCTCGGCAGTCAGCTCGAGCACGAGAACATCGTCGTCGTTCACGACTCCGGGACGGATCCCACGCTCGGCCTCGTGTACCTCGTGATGGAGCTCCTGATCGGGGGCACCGCGGCGCCGCTGCGCGGGCTGACGTGGCAGCGCACGGTCGGGATCATGGTCCAGGTCTGCCGCGCGCTGGCCACCGCGCACGCGCGCGGGATCGTGCACCGCGATCTCGGACTGCGAAACATCACGCTGACCGCGCGCTCGGGTCGCGCTGATGTCGTCAAGCTGTGTGACTTCGCGCTCGCGCGGCCCACGCAGGGTGACGAGCGTGCGAAGGCGACCGGCTCGTCGCTGCGCTCGCCGGCGTACATGGCTCCCGAGCAGATCCGCGGCGACGAGGACCAGGACCACCGCGTCGACCTCTACGCGCTCGGCGTGATCGGCTACGAGCTGTTGACCGGCGAGCTGCCGCACGAGGCACCCACGGCGATCGCGATGATCGCGCGCAAGCTGACCGCGCCCGCGATCCCGCTGGCCGAGCGCAATCCCGACCTCGACCTGCCTCGCAAGCTCGAGGCGTTGATCATGCGTTGTCTCGAGACCGAGCCGAGCGCACGCCCGCAGAGCGCCGCCGAGCTCGAGATCGAGCTGCTCGCGCTCGGTGCCCCGGATCCAGCGCGCCCGTTCGCGAAGGTCGATCTCGTGGGCCAGCTGGTTGGCCATCACCGGATCATCCAGCGCCTCGACCAGGGCGGGATGGGCGAGATTTATCTGGTCGAGCACGAGGTGATCAAGACTCGCGCGGCGCTCAAGGTGCTGCTGCCGGAGCTGGCCTCGAATGCGGACGCGGTGGAACGCTTCGTCCAGGAGGCCAAGGCGTCGAGCGGGATCAAGAGCTCGCGCATCGCGCGGTGCTACGACCTCGGCTTCCTCCCCGACAAGCGCGCCTACGTGCTGATGGACCTGGTCGAGGGAGAGTCGGTCGGTGCGATGCTGAAACGCGGGCCGCTGCCGCTCGCCGACGTCAAGGTGATCGTGCAGCAGACGACCGAGGCACTGACCGCGGCACACGCGCACGAGCTCGTGCATCGCGACATCAAGCCCGAGCACATCATGGTGCGCCGGGTCGACGGCGCGATCCAGGTGACGATCCTCGACTTCGGGATCGCGAAGGTGTTCACCGACGACACCTCGCGCACCCAGGTCGGCGTGTTCATGGGGACGCCGCTGTACTGCGCCCCGGAGCAGGTGCTCGGCCTCGCGGTCAGCCCGGCGACGGACATCTACGCGCTCGGCGCGACGACGTACGAGATGCTGACCGGGCGCTCGCCGTTCAGCGGCGAAGCCGGGCACGTGCTGGCGATCAAGACCACGCGCGATCCGGTGGCGATCGCGGAGCTCCGCCCGACCCTCCCTCCGGAGGTCGCCGACACCGTGACGCGCATGCTGGCGCGCGAGCCCGCGGCGCGGCCGCGGTCGATGACGGCGGTCGCGCTCGAGGTCAAGGCGTGGCCCGATCACGAGGTCGCTGCGGCCGCGCCGGTCGTCGCGGCGAAGCCGATCGAGTCCGTGCCGGTCACGGTGCCCGTGACCGTGCCAGCTGGCCGGCGCTGGATGCTTCCTGCCGCCTGCGTCGCAGTCGCGGGCATCGTGCTCGCGGTGATCCTGTGGCCCGCGAGCGATCCCGCGCCGGTCGCCGCGCCGCAACCAGCGATCGAGGTCGCGCCAGCACCGGCGGTCGAGGTCGCGCCCGCACCGGCGGTCGAGGTCACGCCTGCATCCGCCGTCGAGGTCGCGCCCGCTCCGCCTGCGGCCGCCGCGCCACCAGCCGGCGTCGCGTCTACCCCCGCGCCGGGCAGGGTCGACAAGCAGCGGCCTCGCAAGGACCGGCCACGCAAGGGCGATGCAAAGCCCGGCACGCGCAAGCCGGCTGGTGGCTCCGCCGACGTGATGATCGTCGATCCGTTCAAGTAGCCATGTCGCTCCTCACAGCCCCGGAGATCGCGTGATGTCGAGACCCCCCGTCCTGCTGCTCGCGCTCGCACTCGCGCTGATGCCGCTCGCTGTCTCGGCGCAGCCAGCGGGCAACACCGAGGAAGCCGCGCGCGCGAACTTCACCCGGGGCAAGGCGCTCGCCGCGAGCCGCAAGTTCGCGGACGCCTATCGCGAGTTCGAAGCGGGCTACCGCGCATCCCCGAAGCCGGCGTTCCTGTTCAACATGGGCGAGGCCGCGCGCGGCATGGGTGATGTGGTCAAGGCGCGCGCCGCAGGAACGCCATGGCCGAGCCAACGGGCGCCGTGGCCACACCGCGCGCAGGCGGCTCGCCGAGCTCGGGCCAGTCGTCGGGCCCGCACCTGCACCGCCGCCGGGTCCACTCGCACCGTGGGAGCCGACGGTACCGACGCCAGCGCAAGCCGCCGCGCGTGCCGAGCCGGCACCGGTGCCGAGCATCGCGGTACGATCCGAGTCGAGCGCCGAGGCGCGTCCGATGTGGAAGAAGTGGCCGCTGTGGGCCGCGGTGGGTGGCGTGATCGTCGCCGGGATCGTGGTCGGGGCGGTGGTGACCCGCGACGGTGAACCTTCCTGCGATGCTGGCTGCATCGACTTCAGGTGATGTGATGACGACTCGTGCTGTTCTCGCGATCCTGATCGCGTTCGCGGCGTGCTCGGACACGCCGACGTCGATCACCCTCGACGTCACCTACGACAACGCGTGGATGCTCGACCAGCTGGATCTCGCGATCGGCGGCAAGCGTTCGACGACCGAGCTCACCACCAAGGTCCGCCTGCTGGTCCCGGATCCGTGGGGCGGTCAAGCGATGACGGTCGCGGTGGACGGCGTGCGTGACGGCGAGCGGTTCGCGCACGGCGAGACCGAGATCGAGCTCATCGCCGGTGGCGAGGCGCGCGGGACGATCACGCTCGTGCCGCTATTCGGGCCGGTGTGTGACGCCGCCGCCGAGGACCAGTGCGCCACGGTCCCGCCGCCGGCGTGTCTCGATGCCAACACCCTGCACACCGCGACCGGTCCCGGCACGTGCGTCGATAACGTCTGCAGCTACGAGTTCCAGGACACCGAGTGCCCGAACGGCTGCGTCTACACCGCGTGGGTTTGCTATCAGGTGAGGGTGGGTGTCCCCCCCGAGATCGCGGTCACCGGGGTGACCGTGGACCGCACGTTCAAGGTCAACGGCTCGTTCGTGACCGATACGTCGATCAATGGCTACGGCGCGCTGTTCCTGCGCAACACGGTGACCGGTGATGAGGTCAACTGGGGTTCGACCTATCAACCGACCACGCCGGTGCCGGTGCTGGTTGGCACGTACGACGTGTTCTACGAGATGACGACACCGGGCAGCGGTACCGGTGGAGCGATCACGGTGCCGCGTAACAAGCGAGCCCGGATCGCATCCGCGGTCGCGATCACCGCGGCGACGACGATCGATCTCGCCGTCACCACCGTGCGCGCCGATCGCACGTTCGAGGTCAATGGCACGACGGTCACGGACACGACCGCCAACGGCTACGGCTCGGTGTACCTGCGCAACGTCGCGCTGGGTGACGAGGTGTCGTGGGGTGGCACCTACCAGTCGACCTACCCGGTCCAGATCCTGGCGGGTACGTACGACGTGTTCTACGAGAACGATGAGCCCGGGCTCGGGAGCCGGTGGCGTGGTGACCGTGCCGCGCAACACCAACGCGCGGATCGCGACGGCCGTGAGCATCACGACGACCGCGCCGCTCGCCCTCGACGTGACGGCGGTCAAGGCGGATCGCTCGTTCAAGGTCAATGGCGTGGTCGTGACGGACACGTCCGGGAACGGCTATGGCTCGCTGACGCTGCGCAATCTCACCACCGGCGATCTGGTGCCGTGGGGCGGGACGTACCAGACGACCAACCCGGTCCAGGTGGTCGCCGGCACGTATGACGTGTTCTACACGGTGAACCAGCCGGGCAGCTCGCCAACCGTGACGGTGCCGCGCAACACCAGCGCGCGGATCGTGACGGCCGCGAGCATCACAACCGCCACGCCGCTCGCGATCGATGTCACCGCGGTCAAGGTCGACCGCACGTTCAAGGTCAACGGCGCCGTGCTGACCGACACCTCGATCAACGGCTACGGCGGGATCACGCTCCGCGCGCCCGCGACCGGTGACGAGGTCTCGTGGGGAGGGACCTACCAACCCAGCTATCCCGTGCAGGTCGTCGCCGGCTCCTACGACGTCTACTACGAGGTGACGAGTCCGGGCAGCGGCGCGGGCGGTGCGATCACCGTGCCCCGCAACACGAACGCGTTTCTTCGCACGGCGACGCTGACCACCCCGACGCCGCTGCCGATCGACGTCACCGCGGTGCGCGTCGATCGGACCTTCAAGGTCAATGGCTCGATCCTCACCGATACCTCGGCCAACGGGTACGGCGAGATCAACCTCCGGACGCTCGCGACTGGCGACGAGATCCTGTGGGGCTACACCTATCAGGCGACGTCGCCCGTGCAGGTGATCGCCGGCACCTACGACGTGTTCTATCAGATGACCTCCCCGGGCAGTGGCACGGGCGGCGTGCTCACGGTCCCGCGCAACGACAACGCGCGGATCGCGACCGGCATCGCGCTCACGACGACCACGCCGGTCGATCTCTCGGTCAAGTCCGTCAAGGTCGATCGCTATCTCAAGGTCAATGGAGGACTCGTCCCCGACACGTCGATCAACGGGTACGGCGCGCTCTTGCTCGAGCAGCCAATGTTGTTCGACGAGGTGCCGTGGGGATCGTCGTATCAGGCGTCGGCGCGGGTCTCCGTGCTGACCGGGACCTACGATCTGTTCTACGAGCTGACCCAGTCCGGCTCCGGCTCCGGCGGCGCGATCGTCGTGCCACGCAACGAGCACGCGCGGGTCACGTGCCTCGAGCTCAAGGCGCCCTGATCACTCCTCCACGCCGTCGAAGTACTCACCGTCTGCCATCCGGTCCTCGTCATCGGGATCCTCGTCGACGAACGTCACCTTCTTGACCATCCCCTGCAGCTCGCCGAGCACCGAGCGCGACAGGAACCCGCGCATCAGCACCACCTCGGCGAGCTCGGGGAACCGGGCCTGATGGTTCAGCAACCGGCGCACCGACGGGTCGCCGACCTCGGCGAGCCCGAGATCGAGCACGGTGAGCTGCGGCGCGAGGGGGCTCTCGACTAGCTCGGCGATGATCTCGTCGAGGTAATCGGCGCTCCGCACACGCAGCCGCTTGAGTGCGGGGAGGTCGCCGCGCCGCAGCAGGGGGCGGAGGTGCGAGAACAGCATGTCCCGATTGAGCAGCCGGAGCTCCAGCTCCTCGAGCTCGGGCAAGCTCGCGGTCACGATCGATCGCAACGTCTCGTGCATCGGCGACAGGTCGGTCGTGCCGATGCGGCCGCGGATCGCGAGCCGGCGCAGCTTCGGGTGCGCGCGAAGGAAGGGTCCGAGGTCCCCACAATCGGCCGTGGTCGCGAGCTCGAATGCGCGCAGGCTCGGCGACGGATCCCGTGCGAGCAACGCCAGCACGGCGGCGACCTCCGGTTCGGGATCGAGCTTGAGGGAGATCTCGGCGACGAACTTTCCGGACGGATGCCGCAGCACCTCGTCGAGGATCGGCGCGAGCGGCTCGCCCGTGGCGGCGCGATCGAGCTGCACGATATGGATGACGCCGAACCTCCACACGAACACGCCGTCCGTGAACTCGCGGATCTTCGTGACGTGGCGGGCCAGCGCGCCCAGCAAGACCGGCCGGTGCTTCGAGGTAGCGCCCGATCGCGGCGACCAGCTTGGCATCACCCGGCCGCGCGTCCTCGGCCAGCTGCAACGAGATCAGCTCGCCTCGCGGATCACCGTGGCTCTGCAGCCAGTCGCCGTAGACCCCGTAGACGCTGGTGCCGTACGGATCCGCCGTGATCGCCGCCTCGAGCTCGGCACGCGCGGGATCATCGGCCGTATCGATCGCGGGTTCGGGGACCGGCGCCGTCGTCAGCTCGTAGCCCGCCGCGACCTTGTCGCGGATCATCACGTCATACTGGATCTCGGCGTGACCGACGGTCTTGTAGCGGCGTAGCTGCTCCTTGCTCGGACCTCCGCGCGTGCCGGAGTCGATCACGAGGTTCGAGCCGTCGCGCTCGATCTGCCACCAGTCGTCGCCGTGGATGAAGCGCGGCATCAGCGGTGGGCTAAGGTAGCCGAAGCCGGCCGCCGCGCGCGCGCGTTCCGCTCAGTTCTTGGTCAGTACGAGATACGCGAGCACGCCGATCGCCGCGAGCAGGATCGCGATCAGCACGAACACGAGCGCGTTGGAGCGCGACGGTGTCCGCGACGCGATGTGCGGCGAGAACGTCCCGAAGCTCGCGCCCGGGCTACGCGGCCCGGACGGCATGCTGCCGGGTGGCCGGCTGGTAGGACCGCTTCCCATGCCGGGACGGCTGGGTGGCTTGCCGGCTGCCTTGTTGGGGCCACTCTGCAGCGAGTACAGCCCACTCGCCGGCGCCGTGCTGGAGCGCTGGATCGACGGTAGCGACGGCACGCTGGGGCGCGAGCCGCTCGACAGGTTGGGCTGGCTGGCGCGCGAGCGGACCTTGTTCTTGCCAGTCGGCGATGGGTCGCTGCCGCGACCGAGCTCGCGCATCGCACCGTTGATCTTGTCAGGCTCGGCGAGCTTGCGCTGGTTGGACAGGAACGCGAAGTACGAGTCGGGCATGTCGTCGAAGTCCATGACGAGGTCGCATTCGTCACAGCGGCACGTGGGCGGTTCGTGCGGCGGGGGCCCCATGTCCGTGGCCTCGACCAGCAGCACCTTCTCTTCGTCGCACTCGGGACAGAAGTACGGGACGTAGAAGCTCTTGACCACGCCGCCACCGGTGAAGTTGTTCACCAGGTTGATCTGCGCGACGATCGCGGGCGAGCACTCGACGAGCACCGACCGGGTTCCGTTGGTCTCGAGCTTCGACAACCAGTTCACCCAGTCGCGAACGCCGCACGAGTTGATCCGCTCGATCTCGCCCAGATCGATCACCGCGGTGCCGTTTGGAATCTTGTCGACGAGGTCGGACAGCTCGTTGTCCTCGTCGATGACACCGCCGAGCTTCACGTAGCTCATGTCGCCACGGTGTTGCACCGACGCCTGAAACTTTTGGCTCATCTGCCTTCCACGTTATTGCCACGTAATGGTCGTAGCCGGGAACACATCACAACGGCTAACCCGCTGCATCCGCAACTCTACTGTGCCTGGTAGGCCTGATCTAGCGACCTTCGCGGCGATTCCATGGTGTAGGTGCCTGGCCGACGGTCACCCGGCGCACAGCCGATCCCGGAGGTGCTGGTAGTCATCCGACAGGTAAAACCGGACCAGATCCGGGCCGCCGAGCACGGATCCGAGGGCGACGGTCGCGTCGTGGGTGTCGAGCTTCTCGCCGGACAGCCGCGCGACCATCCAGATCGCCGCGTGAAAATCGTCACACGCGACCAGACCTGCACGCTTGGCCAGCCCGACCATGCCGTCGATCCAGCCGCTCGCGTCTTCCCGCATCCGAGCATGAACTCCGGATTCGGTTCCGGTCCGGGCGCTGGCGTGGCGCTCGAGCACCTGGCGCGCGGCGGGGCTCGCGAGGTCGATCAGGTCTCGCGCGACGCCGCTCGGCTCGACCTCGTCCGAGACCAACGACTGGAGGATCTGCGCGAGCTCGCGGCGCTGGCGAGCGCCGACCTGGAGCAGCATCGCGTAGCCGCCACGTACCGCCTCGAGTGCGTAGCCGAGCAGGAACCGGAGCGCGAGATCCGACTCGCCGAGCAGCATGCGATCGACCACGAGCAGCCGCCGCGGATACGCGGTCACCGCGGCCAGCCCGGGCACCTTCTCGCCGATGAACAGCTCGACGTCGGTCTCGTACAGCGCGCTGATCTCGGCGGCGAGTGCGAGCAGGCGGCTCTCGTCGGCGCCCTGCGCCGGCTGGAGGTTCGTGCCGAGCGAGGGCTGCGTGATGATCGACGACAGCTGCTCGGCGAACACCTGGAACACCTCGCCGAGCGGCTCGCGTGCGACCGGGGTCAGCAAGTAGCGCTCGCGCGCGTCCTCGTCGAGGCTGCGGCGTAGCGGCTCGCTGACGCGTGCGGCCCGCATCCGCTGCATCGTCGAGCGATCGACCTCCTCGGAGAACCCGAGCAGATCGAGCGCCGTGAGCACGCGCGTCGCGCGGTCGGTGTCGCCGACCTGGTTGTAGAACGAGGACAACAGCCGGTACGCCGGCGCGTGATGGATGTCGCGCTCGAGCACCTTGCGAAGCTCGCCGATCGCACGCTTCGGATCGTCGACCGCGTAGATCTCGGCGAGCGCGACGCGATCGGTGGCGCCGTCGGGCTCGACGTTCAGGATGCCGCGGTACGCCTCGATCGCCGCGGGGCGATCGCCGGATGCGAGCAGGATCTGTGCGAGCCCGCGCTGGAGCGGAACCGCGCCCTGCGGGCCGGCTTGCGCCATCGCGGTGTGCGCGGCCTCGATCAGCAGCGTCTCGGCCTGGCGCTGATCGCCAGCCTCGGCGGCGCGTCTCGCCAGCACCAGCACGGGAGGTGCGTAGCCGGGGTCGTAGTCGATCGCGCGCCGGTACTGCGAGGTCGCCGCGCGCACGTCGCCAGCCGCGTCGATGATGCGACCCTTGTAATAGTAGTAGCGCGCGAGCGCCGAGGCGGAGAGCGCCTCGCCCGGTGCGGTCGCGAGCTCGAGCACGCGATCGATCGCGCTGCGTGCCTCGGCGTAGCGTCCGATCAGGAAGTACTGCTGCGCGCGCTGGTAGTACGCATCCTGGTGAGCTGGATCGATGTCGATGATCTCGTCCAGCACGCTGATCGCGCGTTGCGGCTCGAGCTCGCAATCAGCGTGGATCATCGCCTGCCGCATCAGCGCCGCGACGCGGTCCTCGGGGCGCGCGTCGCTGCCCGCGCGCAGGAACGTCTGGATCGCGGCGACCGCGGGCTTCCACTGCCGCATGTCGGTGAAGAAGCCGACCAGCGCTGACAGCACCGTGAAGTCGCCGGGCGTCAGCTCCAGCGCCTGGCGATAGAGCTCGGCCGCGAGGTCGAGGTCGCCGTCGCGCTCGAGGATCGTGGCGCGTCCGACATGGACCCGCGCGAGCAGCGGGCCCGCGTCTTCACGCTTCTTGTACAGCTTGTCGAGCTCGCGGTACGTGCCGTCGAAGTCCCACGCGTCCGGATGCTCGCGGGCGAGGGTGCCGAGATCGTCGAGCGCGGCCGAGCTGGTGGGCTTGATCTCGAGCGCGTAGACCAGGCTGTCGGCGGCACCGCGAAAGTCGCCGGTCCTCCGCGCGACGACGCCGCGCTTGCGGAAGAACTCGCTACGCGTGGTCGGATCTCCGTCGCGCAACGCCTTCTGCGCGAGCATGGTCGCGATCGGCTGCGCCTTCGCCCACTCCTCGTTGTCGAAGTGGTGGTCGAACAGCGCCTGGTTCGCCAGCATGCACTCGGGATCGACCGTGAGCGCGCTGTCGTAGTAGGTCAGCGCGTGCTCGGTATCGCCGAGCTGCTTCTCGTAGATCCGGCCGATCTGCGCGATCACGCCGGCGCGCTCCTTGTCGTCCTGCCACAGCTTGACCTCGAGCTCGAGCGTCTCGATCACGCGTGGCCACTCTTCTCGCCGGCGGTACAGATCGCGGAGCCCGTGCACCGCGGGCAGGCACGACGGCGAGGTCCGGATCGCGGCATCGTAGTAGCGGATCGCGTCGACCTCGCGCCCGAACTTGGCCTCCATCACCGAGCCGCACCGGAAGTACAGCAGGCCCTTGGTGTTGCGATCCGTGGTGACCTTGATCTGCTTGCGCGTGATGTCGACGAAGTCCGCCCACTGCTCGGTGGACTCGTAGATCCGGCCGAGCGCCTCGAGCGCGTCCTTGTCGGTCTCGCGCAGCGCGAGGATCTTCTGGTAGTGGTCGGTCGCGGTGACGACGTCGCGGGCGTTGTCCTCCGACGCGCGGGCGATCTTCTTCAGCAGATCGATGGACTCCTCCGTCGTCGCGGCATTGGCGAGCCGCATCTTCAACACGTCGACCAGCCCGGTCCGGTCCTGCGCGTCCTCGTAGTGTTGTTCGAGCCGCGCGGCGGCGGTCGCATCCTGCGGATCGAGCTCGAGCAGCTGCTTGTGGAGCTCGATCGACCGCCGTTTGTCGCCATGCTTGGCCGCCAGCGCGGCGACCGCACGCAGCGCCTCGGTCCGGCGCGCGGGTTCCTTCTGGAACGCGATCCGGCGCTCGTAGGCGACGATCAACGGCTCCCAGTCGCCGGTCGAGTGGCCGATGTCCTCGAGTGCCTTGACCCCGGCCTGGGGCTGCGAGTCGACCTCGACCACCTTCTGATACGACGTGATCGCCTCGGCGCGGTCGCCGAGGAACGCGAGCTGGACGTTGCCGCGACGTGCGTACAGATCGCCGAGCCGGTACGCGCGAGATTCGCCGCTCTCGACCAGATCGATCGCGCTCTGGTACAGCTGCATCGCGGCGTCCCAGGCTTCCGCCTTGTAGCAGACGCGCTCCATCGCGGTGAACACGTCGCGGTTCGTGGGATCGGCCTCGAACGCGGCGGCGTACGCGATGATCGCGCCGTCGGACTCGCCGCGGGTGGTCTTCAGCTGCGCGACCCGCGCGAACAGCTCGCTGCGTGTCCGCAGATCCGCGGTCGCCACCGCGCGGCCCTCGATCAATCTCGCGAGCTCGCGGTCGCGGCCGAGCTGCTGGTACAGGGTCTCGAGTGCAGCGCTGGCCGTTGGCTCGAGCGGGCGGCGCTCGAGTACGTTCTCGTAGGCCTGGATCGCCTCTGGCTGGCGATCGAGGCGCTTCGCGCGCAGCTCCGCGAGCTCGAGCAGGACCTCGATCTGGCGATCGACGTTGGCCGGGTTGATCGCGGGCAGGTCGCGCTCGAGCACCAGTGCGACCTCGCCCCACCGCTGCGCCGATCGCAGCAAGCGCGACAGATCCGCCTGGCGCGTCTCGTCGGGCAGGGTGGCCTGGGCGATCATCAACATCCGGATCGCGGCGTCGAGATCGCCGAGCTCGCGCTCGTACAGCGCGGCCAGCTCGCGCGCCCGCCGGGCCTTGTCGTCGGGCGTCGCGGCCGCCTCGAGCTGGCGGCGCCGGACCTCGGCGAGCTCCGACCATTCGGCGATGTGCTCGAGCGCCTCCCCCAGCACCTCGAGGTTGCGCGGGGTCTGCGGCGCGCCCCGGAACGCGCGCGCGAGCTCGTCCCACAGCCCGAGCTGGCGGGCGGCGGGCTCGATGCCGGCGAGCGCCTCGGACTGGTCCGGCTCGACGCCGAGCACCTCGAGATATGCGGCGACCACGGCCTCGGGCTCCTGGCCGAGCTCGGTCAGCAGCTGGGCCAGCTCGGCCTGCAACTGCATGCGACGCGCGAGCGGCGGGTCGGTCGCGAGCTCGGCGCGCACGTTGACGAGCGCGCGATCGAAGAGCCCGGCCTCGCGTAACAGGCGCGTGTGCTCGCGGACGAGCGCGGGCGACTTGCCACCTTGCTCGAGCGCCGCGAGCGCGGCCTCGCGATCGCCGCGTTGCTCCTCGCACCGCGCGATCTCGAGGAAGATTGCCGGACGATCCTCGGGGGCGGCGAGCTCCGCAGCGCGGCGGCGCAGCGCGACCGAGCGATCCCACACGCGGTCGCGATCGCACAGTGTGGCGAGCACATGACGCGTCCGCGTCGGCGGGCCGGTCGTTTATCCGGGGACGGAGCGCGGCCCGGGCACCCGACGGATCGCCGAGGTGCTCGTCGAGGAGCTCGGCGTGCTCGCGGGCGGCGGCCGCGCGCGCATCGCTGCTGGTGAGCGAGGTCGCGAGCTCGGCGAGGATCTTCGCGAGCTGGTCGTAGTGCTTGCCAGCGCGGTACACGGCCGCGAGCGCGGCGCGGCAGAACGGATCGCTCGGCGCGAGCGCGGCGGCTTGCTGCAGCGACTCCTCTGCCTCGACAAAGTCCCCACGCGTGAGATCGACGATGCCGCGGGCACACCACAGCGCGGCCGCGGCGCGTGGATCGAGCTCGACGCGGGCCGCGGTCGTGTAGGCGGTGGGAGCTCGTCGTCGTCGGGGTTGGTCCCCGCGGTACAGCCGGATCACGTGATCAGCGTGGTGGGCGGGTAGCCGCTTGCTTCCACAGCTGGTTCGCCCGCAGCAGGCGTGCTTGCGCTCGGCGATCGCCGCGCCCACCACCCAGCACCAGGCTCGAAGCGCCACGCGGCGGCGCCGGTGAAATGAACAGGTGAGCCAGCGCTCCGCGATCGTAGTGCCGGCTGCATCGACGACGGCACGCCAGATCACCGAGCGCCGGATCACCCAGCCACCGAAGCTCGAAGGCGCCCAGGCGTGGGTCGCGGCGACCTCGCTGCATCAGCCCAGCTGCGATGCGGCGAAGGCGCTTGCGTCTCGGCACACGCCGCGGCCAGCCGGCTGCGAGGGCGCGACATCGCGCCCGGCCTGCGCGATCGAGATCGTCGGCCAGCGCGGACACTTGGACGCGGCCTCGGGATGCTGGCGTCCGGTCGGCTCGACGCCACCGGCCGCGTGGCGAGCGCCTCGAGTGCACCACCGGGCAGGGATGCGACCAGCTCGGCGCGCTTGTCGAGCAGGTCGAACCGGCGATCATCGTCGAGGATCGACGCCGCGTCGATCGCGACATCGAACGTGCGTAGCCAGCCGAGCGCGTGCGCGTCCGGCACGCCGGGAAACATCTCGAGCTTGGTCCAGCACAGCGCGAGGGCGCGGCCGGCATCCCCGCTTCGATCGAGCACCAGGGCCGCGGTCGCCGCGACCTCCTCGGGATCGCTGTTCGCGCCGAGCGTCGCCACGCGGAGCTCGATCACGCGGGCCCACCCGCCGGTCGCGGCGTGCGCGAGCGCCGCGAGCTCTACCAGGTGCGCGCGCCACGCCGTTGCCTGGTCTCCACCCAGCGCGTGGTCTGCGAGCTCGGCCGCGCGATCCGCTCGGCCATGACGCCACAACCAGGCCTCGGCGAGCTCGAGCACGAGCGCCGGCGAGTCGCGGACTGCTGGCTCGACCGAGGTCAGCGCCTCGGGCGTCCCGGCAGCGAGCGCGGCGGCGAACCGCAGGCGCGGGACCAGTGGATGCTGCTCGGCGAGCTCGAGCAGACGCAGAGCTTCGTCGGTCTGGTGGAGGACGTCCCACGTGGCGAGTGCGATCCGGACATTGAGATCGGCGAGCTTGCTCTCGTCGCCGGCGAGCAGTGCCTCGGCCTCGCTCGCGACCAGGGCGAGCATGTGCTCGACGAGCTGCCCCGCGTCAGGCGCCTCGAGATTGCGCGTGTCCTCCGTGATCAGCTCTTCACCGGCCACGCGATGAAACACGTCCGTGTTTGCGGGCGCACGGATCTCGGGAATCGGCGGCGGCCCGAGAGCTGGCCGTCGGAGCTGGGGCGGATCCGCCATGCGGCCGGTGAGCGTACCAGGGACGCGAAGAAACCGTCCAACTCCTGACGATCCTCCGTGTTAGGGTTCGATGCGATGTTGCGCGCGATCTGCGTGAGCCGCGACGGCGGTTGCTGCGCGGCCGTGGAACAAGCCCTCACCACCGCCGGCCTGGTGGTCGAGCACTCGCGCTCACTCGACGACACCGAGGTCGCCGGGGCGGCGCTCCTGGTGGTCGATCGCGCCACCCGCCAGGAGGCCGGCCTCGCGCTGCGGCAGCTCGCGGCACCCGTCGTCGTCGTCGGCGATGACCTCGACGATGATGACCTGATCGCGCTCATGCTCGAGGCGCCGGTCAGCCACCTGGTCGCCGATCCGGGCGATCGCGACCTCGGCATCACCTCGAGCAAGCTGGCGACTGGCGACCTGTTCGGGCTCGAGAAGTACGTCATCGGCCAGCCCGCGATCGGCGAGCGCGTCGTCCGCTGCGACGCGGACAAGCGCCGGGCGATGGACGAGGTGGATGCCTGGGCCGAATCCGTCGGCGCACGCCGGCCGATCCTGGCGCGGATCGCGAATGTCGTCGACGAGCTGTTGATGAACGCGCTGCGTGCCACCACCGACGGCGAGCATCGCGCGGTCCTGCGCTGGGCCGCAGACGACCGCTCGCTCGCGATCTCGGTCGCCGACACCCACGGCTCGCTGTCCCAGCGCGAGGTGATCGGTCACGTTCGCCGCGCGCGCACCGAGCGTGGCCGACCGCAGCCGGCTTCCGATGGCGGCGCCGGGCTCGGCCTCTACCTCGTGCTCGCCAATGTCGCCGTGCTGGTCGTCAACGTCGCGCCGGGCGAGCGCACCGAGATCGTCTGCTTGTTCGATCTGTCGCGAGACCGCATCCGCGGCACTCGCTCGCTCCACGTGTTTGCTGCAGGAGCCTGAGATGAAGACCTTCGTCGCGCTCGCATTCGTGCTCGTTGCCTGTGGGGGCGATGATGATGGCAACACGCCGGTGGACGCCGGCCCCGATGGGCAGGGCGAGGACGCAGCGGTCGTCTGCGCCGACGTCACGTGGCCCGCGCCGACCTGCACGGCGACCGATGTCGAGGGCAAGCTCCGCTGCATCCCCGACCTCCAGGTCACCCGCCGCGCCGATGCCGACCCGCCGGGCTACCAGCGCTACGACCTCGTGCTGACCCAGCCGATCGATCACGATCAGCCGTCGGCCGGCACGTTCCCGCAGCGCATCATGCTGCTCCACTCCGACCCCGTGAAGCCGGTCGTGCTGTCGACCAGCGGCTACGGACTCGGGGCGACCGGCCGCCTGACCGAGCTCACCCAGCTCTTCGGCGCCAACCAGATCGCATACGAGCATCGGTTCTTCACCCCATCGCGTCCCGAGCCTGCCGACTGGACCAAGCTCGACATCCACCAGGCCGCGCGCGATGCCCATCGCATCACGGAGGCGCTGCGCTGGATGTACGCCGGCAACTGGGTCAACACCGGCGCCAGCAAGGGCGGGATGACCAGCGCGTACCAGCGCCGCTTCCATCCGTGCGATGTCGACGCCACCGTCAGCTACGTCGCGCCGACCAGCCTCGGCGTCGATCAGACCTACGTGACGTTCCTCGAGCAAGTCGGCGGTGCCCCGCGGGCGCAGTGCCGCGCGGATCTGATCGCGTTCCAGAATCGGCTGCTCGTCGATCGCGCGGAGATCATTCCGCTCGTGCAGGGCACGTTCACCCAGATCCCGGTCGCGAAGGTGTTCGAGCTCGCGGTCGTCGAGTTGTCGTTCGCGTTCTGGCAGTACACCTCGCCCGACGACCCGGCGCGCGGCTGTGCGGCGATCCCCGCGGCCGGCGCCACACCTGCCGAGATGCTCGCGTTCCTCGAGCTGCACTCCGGCCCGAGCTCGCTCGCCGACGATGCCTCGCTCGCGTACTTCCGCCCCTACTACCACCAGGCCGCCGCGCAGCTCGGCGCGCCGGCTCCGTACGAGACCCCGATCGCCGCGAACCTCCAGTATCCGGGCGCCGACATCCCGGCGTCGTTCCTCCCCACCGGCGAGGTCCCCGCGTTCGATGCCGCGGCGATGCCCGACGTCAACGGCTGGATGGCCGCCGACGCCGAGCGCGTGATGCTGATCTACGGCGAGCTCGATCCGTGGTCGGCGCGCCCGTTCGCACCCGATCTCGCGAACGACAACGCGGTCTTCATCGTGCCCGGCGGCAACCACGGCGCCCGGATCAGCCAGCTCCCAACCAGCGAGCGCGACCGTGCGGTCTCGACGCTGGTGCGCTGGCTCGAGGCGCCTGCCGTCAGGACCTCGCAGAAGCAGCGCCCGTCCACGGTGCCCGTCGAGGATCGCGTCCCGCGCTGAGCTACTTGATGCAGCGGGCCCAGCCGCCCTTGCCGCCCTCGGCGTACATCTTGAATCGGTTCGTGCCCGCGTCGTAGTTGATGAACACACCGCTGTCGTACGAGTCCGTGCGGAACTTGCCGCGCACGCCGGTCAGGAAGCACTGCGTCCCCGGGCTCTGATCGTTGTACGCGAGGTCCCCCGTCGTCCCGTGCCAGTAGTACTCGCCACCGACGTCGGCCTGGACCTCGATGCAGTAGGCCGCGCCCTGCGCGTTGCCTTCGCCACCGATCCACCAGGTCAGTCCGTCGCTCCACACGTGCACCTTGTCGGTCGACGCCGCCCAGTCGAGCGGAAAATAGTTGGTGTGCAGCGCGCTCACCTTGCTGAGGAAGCACCGCAGCTTCGGATTCGCGGTCGCCGAGGCCACCGCGATCGCGGCGCCGCCCGTCCACTCGACCGGCGAGGTCCGCGCCTTGACCGTGTTGAGACACAGCGCCTTGGTCCGGACCTTCGCCGTGATGTCGCCCGGTCGCGACTGGATCTTCCACTCGCCGCCGGACCGAAACACGCCCGCGTACGGCGTGGTGTAGCGCCACTCGTGCACCAGGTTGCCGCCGACGCCAGCGAGGAAGCAGCTCATGCCGCTATCCGAGCCGATCGGGTCGGAGTACGAGTAGCCGGACTCGGTCCCGTTGATCGACCGGGTCGCAAAGCTGGCCCAGCTCGCAGCCTGCTCGGTGGTCGCGAGCTCGTCGAGCTCGTCGTCACTCGTGACGCAGCCGGTGGCCAAGAGCGCGAGCAGGGTGAAAGGTTTGAAGATGGAAGCTAAGCAGGTCGTGTTCGAGGTCATTGCGCCCGGATAGAGCCCGGTCGGCGCGCGGCGTGATGGCCTGTGGTGGAGATTTATGTTCACTCCATCCGGCTCGAGGTCGACAGCTTGCCGAGCTCTCGATACTCGAGCTGGATCGCGCGCAGCAGGTGGCCCTGGCCGAGCGAGCGGCCCTCGTGCGCGGCGAGAAACGCGGCGCGCACGACACAGTTGCGGATGTATCCGCCCGACAGCGGAAACCGGCGCGCGAGGTCGCCGAAATCGAAGTCGCCGACGGTCGGCGTCTGCGGCGTGACGTGCGCGGCCCACAGCCGCAGGCGCATGTCCTCGTCGGGAAACGGGAACTGCATGCGCAGCGACAGCCGGCGCTTGAAGGCCGGGTCGATCGCGCCGTCGAGGTTGGAGGTCAGGATCGCGACGCCTTCGAACGAGTCGAGGCGCTGGAGCAGGTAGTTGACCTCGAGGTTCGCGTAGCGATCGTTGGCGGTCTTGACGTCGGTGCGCTTCGCGAACAACGAGTCGGCCTCGTCGAACAGGATCAGCACCTGGCCGTCCTCGGCGGCATCGAACACCGCGCCGAGGTTCTTCTCGGTCTCGCCCACCCACTTCGAGACCGTGCGCGCGAGGTCGACCCGATAGACATCAAGCCCGAGCTCGCGCGCGATCACGCCGGCCACCATCGTCTTGCCGGTGCCCGGCGGGCCATAGAACAGCGCGGTCAGCCCGCGTGACGTGCTGAGCTTCGCGTCGTAGCCCCACTGCTCGAACACGGTCTTGCGGTAGCGCGCACGCGCGATGAACTCGCGCAGGCTGTCGAGCATCTCGTCGGGCAGCGCGACGTCCTCCCAGCCGGCGAGCCGGATCACCCGCGACGCGACGTGATCGAGCCGGGTCGCGACGTGCTGCCGCACCTGCGCGTCGAGAGCGGCCGTCGCGTCGCCGTCCACGCCGTGCGCCGCGACGTGATCGACCACGCGCGTGATCACGCCGGGACAGATCCGGTACCGCGCCGCGAGTGTGTCGGTGTCCGCGGTCATTCCTGCGGCGCCGAGCACGGCGGTCCACGCCACCGCGCGCTCGGTCTCGGTCAACGCGGGGATCACCACCGTCTCGAAGCCCGGATCGATCGGCAGCGTGCTCTCGGGGCTCGTGCGGATGACGAGCGGACCCGGATGGACGCGCAGGACGTGACGGACCAGCTCGCGCGCATCGCCGTCCTCTGCATTGACCTGCTCGAGCCCGCTGAGCACCGGGACGACGCCGTGCAGGTGCGCGCGGAATAGCGCTGCACGCAGGCTCGCCGCCAGCTCCTTGGGCGTCCGCGGCATCCGGGTGACGTCGATCTGTGCGAGCTCGCGCGAGATCCGCGCCGCGATCGCCGCGAGCAGTGCATGGCGGCCGCTGCCCCGGCGACCACGCATCACCAGTCGCAATGGCGCGTCGATCGTCCGGGCGCGACCGAGCGTGACCACCAGCGCGTGCTTGACGTCCGTCGCGAGCTGGAGCGATTCGAGCGCGCGATCGGAGGTCCGCAGCGTCCACACGTCGTCGGCGCGCGGGGGACGCAGGCCGCGCAAGCGATCGAGCAGTGCATCCGGCACGGACAGGCGCGAGAACAGCGACGTCGCGGCGGTCGAGTCGATCTGGAGCAGGCCGTGACGGACGAGCGGCGCATCCGGCGCGAGCTCGCGTGCGATCTGATCGCGGACCGCACTGGCGTCGCCCGCGGCGATCTGCTCGATCAGGAACCGGTCGACGATCGGCCGGTGCGGATCGTTCGACAGCACACCATAGAGCCGTGTGATCTCGCCGCGCAGCGCCGGCGCGGCCGCGAGCAGCAGCACCTGTGCGGCGGTCGCCGACAGCCCGAGCTCTCGCGACAGCTCCTGAAACGGCAACCGGATGCCGCGCGCCGCGCTCGCCTTGGCCCGGGTCGCCGCATCCCGCTGCCGGTTCGCGACCTGCTGCTTGGTCGCGCCGAGCTGGTCGGCAGCAAAGCCGCCAACGCCGCCGATCAGCGCAGCGACCTCGAGCTCGTGCGGCCGCGTCGTCTGGTCGCGCTGGCTCAGCCGACCCGTGTTCCAGCCCTCGGCGATCGCGAGGGCGGTGCGCGACGCGACGACGTCGAGCAGCGCATCGAGATGCTCGCGCGCAGAGGTATACCCCAAGGGCACTGGCTCGCCTGGCAGCTCGCTGGCGTACGGCGACTCGTCGGGCTCGAGCTGGGGCGCCGGTGCCGGTGCCGGCCCGAGTGCGAGTGGCAAGGTGTCGGGCACCTCGAGCGCTGGCGTGGGCGCGATCGGCTCGATCGGGGGCGCCTCGCCCTGCGCGGCGTCGACCGGCTCCTCGTGCACGCGGGGATCTTCGAGTGAGTGGACGATCGGGTCTGTCACCGCCTCCTCGATCGGGGCCTCCGGCGCCGGCAGCTTCACGCCACCGCGAAACAGCTCGCTGACGACGACGTGCACCACGCGCGCCCCGTCGCCGACGAACACCAGGTGACGGCCATCCTGGTCGACTGCGAGATCGGCGACCGCGAGCGGCGGATCGATCGTGTCGACGACGCGCCCGTAGCGGAGATCGACGCGCGACAGCTTGCCGTCGCTGCCGAGCACGAACGCCTGCCCCAGCTCCTCGGCGACCGCCCACCGCGCGATCTGCGGAAGCCCGATCTGGTGGATCAGAGCGCCGGTCGCCTGCAACACGCGGCAGTGATCGCCAGCTTCGCCGCGCACGAGCACCACCAGCGCGCGCCCGCCGAACAGCACGCAGCCGCCGATCACGTCACCGGCGCCGAGCTTGGTCCGCCACAGCTCGCGCCCGCGGTCGAGCACGCGCAGCGTGTCCCGCCGTGCGATCACGGTCCGCTGTCCGTACACCGCGACGACGGCATCCTGGTCCGCGCAGCCCTCGAGTGGCTGCACGCTCCAGACCTCGCCGCGCAGGGTCACGCGATGCACCGGCTCGCCGGTGACCGCGGCGTCGACCGCGTGCGCGCCGTAGCCCGCGACCAGCCCGCGCGGCTCGCCGGGGATCATCAGCTGCGCGGGTGCGAGCGGCCGCAGATCTTCGGGCGCCACGCGATGCACCATCGAGCCGACCAGCGCCCACAGCTCGCGACCGACGAACGCGACCTGGCCGACGACGGGCCACGCGCGATTCACGGTCGTGCCGAGCAGGTCCACTACCTCGACCGCCGTCTCGCGCGACAGCGCGACCCAGCGACCCGTACGCGACATCGCGATCCTTGTTGTCGACATCCATCCTCCTCTACGCCAAGCAACTTTCGTTCGAGCTCGCGGACATCATCACGTCAGCGTCTTCACGAGCCATTGCTGGCGACGCTTGCAGGCGGCGCGCAGTGCCTTCTCGTCACCGAGGTCCTCGGTCCAGAATCGCTGCGCGAACCGATCGGCATCGTGCTCTCGCTGGCTGACCCGCACGGTCTTCGGCAGCGCGCCGTCCAGCATCTGCTTGTACTGCGCGCCCCACTCGACATCGCGCTGGGGCTCCAGATTTCGGCGGTCGATCACGTCGACCACCCCGGTGATCCGCACGGGCACCCGGATCGGCGTCAGCGCCCTGACCGTGGTCATCGGCGGGTAGAACGAGAGGTAGACGCCCCCCGTGTAATGCGGTTCGAGCCCGAGCGCGTCGATCCACGACCACGTCATGGCCTCGAGCGTCGTGGCGAGCTCGGGACCACGGCTTTGCCATGCGTCGCCAATCAGCAAGATCTCGAAGCTGATGTGCCCGCCGAGCCGGTGGCAGTTCAACGAGACCGCAGGTCGAGACTGTTTACTCGAAGTCAGGTGCCAACCTCGGGACTCGGAACGATCTGTGAGTGCCTTGCCCAGCTCCGTGTCCGTCAGCTTGACCGTGCCGCCTTCGACCTGCCTGATCCATTTCAGGTCGTCTCGAATGAACGAAGCGTCCACCAACCTGCGGAGCGCTCGCGTCAGCTTCGGGTAGTACGTCGTACTGGGAAAGCGCGCCGTGAGCGTCCAGCCAACGCCCTTCCAGTGCGTGCTCGATGGGTTCGACACCTTCTTCAACGCGCCCCCGCGGTCGTCAGCGTCTTCACGAGCCATTGCTGGCGACGCTTGCAGGCGGCGCGCAGGGCCTTCTCGTCACCGAGGTCCTCGGTCCAGAATCGCTGCGCGAATCGATCGCCATCGTTCTCTCGCTGGGTGACGCGCACGGTCTTCGGCAGCGCCCCGTCGAGCACCTGCTTGTACTTCGCGGTCCACTCCGCATCGCGCTGATGTTCAAGGTTTCGGCGATCGAGCAAGTCCACGACATCGTTCGACGGCGTAGCTGGACGAAGCGCCGTCAGCGCCTTCGGGATATTCAGCGGCGGGTTGAACGAGGGACTGACCCCACCCATGTAGCGGGGTTCAGATCCGATCGCGTCGATCCAGGACCACGTCAGCTCCTCGAAGGTCGTGGCCAGCGTTGGAGCATGATGCTTCCAGGCCTTGCCGAGTAGCATGATGCCGACGGTCATTTGCTCGTCGAGCCGGTGGCAAGTTAGCGAGACCGCCGGCGAAAAATCTCTACTCGACGCGAGGTACCAGCTGCGATGCTGCGCGCGATCCGCGATCGCCTTGCCGAGCTCCGCGCTGGTCGTCTCGACCAGCTTGCCTCCAGATCGACCGATCCACTTGAGCTCGTCGCGGATGAACAAGGCATCGACCAGCGGCCGCAGGATGCGCGCGAGCTTCGGGTAATAGGTCGCGGTGGGAAACTGCGCCGAGAGCTCCCAGGCGATGCCCTTCCAGTTCGCTTGTGATGTCCTCACGTCCGACACTCGCTTGCTCGGTGCTCCTGGTGCGGCACCGCCGTTGTGACCGAGGACGCGACGCCGTTCGACACGATGCGTGATGTTATCGCCATCTGGTTCTTCTCCGTCGACTACAGGATCCCGAGCTCTTCACCGACCGATTCGCCGAGCCAGGCGGCACCATCGACGATGCCCTCGCTGACCTCCTCCGCTACGTCCATCACGCCTGACGCCACCCACTGGACGCCGTTCGAGATCTTTCGTGCGCCGGTCGAGATCGCGCCCTTGATGTCGTCGACCACGCCATTGAACTCTATCCACAGCTTCTCGGCCTCCCGCATGATCGCCTCGATCTCGGCGTAGCCCGGCATGTGCTGGAACATCGGCTTCAGCACCGCGAGCGCTCCCGGCGTGGACGGCGGCGAGTCCGTCTTGCCGGCGAGCGGCGCCTGCGACGGCGGCGCACCGCTCTTGACCTGCTCGGACTTGCCGACCTGCTTCGCGGTGCTCGGCTTAGGCGGCGCGGCGAGGTTCGGGAGCTCGGGCTGGCGCGGCTTCGACAGATCGTCGTTGAGGTTGAAGTCGTAGCTGAACAGCTCGCGGGGCTCCATGATCGTGAAGCTGTCGAACTCGTGGGTCAGCGGGTCGGGCTTCCACATGCCGTCGAGGATCTCGAGTGCGAGCTTGCCGACCACGGCCCCGGTGATCCCGAAGTTGAGGGCCATCGCGAAGCCGACATCGCCCGTCACCCCACCCTCCTTGTCGTAGCCGACGCGCAGGTTTGCGGTCGGCGTCAGCCTCGCCATCGCCTCGACCGGGAACGCGAGCGACCCGGTGCCGTGGACCAGCATGGGGTGAAGGATGTGGATGCCGACGCCGACGCTCGGCGTCGCCACGAGACCCGCCGACAGCTCGCCGCCGAGCCCGAGCTCCGCCTCGGCGGAGTCGAGCTCCAGCTCGTGGAGGTCGAGTCCCTTCACCTTGGCCTTCGGCGCGAGGTACAGCTCGAACCCGTACTTGAAGTCGAGCGTGAACCGGACGTCGAGATCGAGCCCGATCAACACGATCGTGAACACCGGGATCGCCTTGTCGAACGTGAACAGATTCTTCGTGTGCTCCTGCTTGTCGATCAGCGAGATGCGATCTACCGAGAGCTCGAGGTCGGCCTTGCCCGTCTTCGTCGAGTAGTCGAGCGTGCCCTTGCCGACCATGCCGGGCTTGAGCCGGACGTTGACCTCGCCACCGATCTTCAGCCCGTCGTCGTACGCGATCGTGGCGCGGCCCCACATCCGATCGCCCTTGTCCTTGTCACCGTTGCCGAACCCGACCGTGATCCCGCCGCCGACGATGCGGAAGCCATCCCTGTCGATCTCGCAGGTCAGGCTCGCGTCCTTGACGTTCTTGATCCCGGTGACCTCGAGCGTGAGCCGGGTCGAGACGTTGCCGAGCTCGTCGACCGTCGCGCGGAACGGCCGCACGCGGAAGTGCTTGCCGAAGGTCAGCGTCTTCGTCGTGCTGATCGAGCCACTGAACTTGCCCTCGCCCGAGACCGCGACATCGACGCTGAGCCCGAGCGTGCCGTCCTCGGCGAGCTCCTTGAGGCCGGGGCCCGTGAGGTTCGCGTCGCCGCGAATGCGACCGGAGACCTTGCCCGCCTCGTAGACGATCGTTCCACCGACGCTGCCCGTGAACACCGGCGTCGCCGCGCCGCGCGGGAACGTCAGCTCGGGCGAGTCGTAGGTGAACGCGATCCGCTGCAGCTCGTTGTGCTTGATCGTCGCGTCGGCGCCGGCCTTGCCGAACGGACCGAGGTCCGCCGACAGGAACGCCTCGGCCGAGACCTTGCCGTGCTTCGGGTCGAGCCGGAGCTCGCGAACGGTGCCCTCGATCGCGACGCCGCCGATCGTGCGCTGGTAGCGCGCCTCGGTCGCGCCGAGCGACCACGCCCCGGCGGCGTACTCGATCTCGAGATCGAACGCCGACAGCCCCGTGATCAGGCCCTCCGCGATCGGGGTGGTGGCCTTGAAGCTCCACTGGCCCCCGCATAGCCGACCGCGAGCGTCGCGCGGAACTTGCCGCTGTGATGAATGACGACGACCTCGCCGCCGACGGACAGCTTGCCGTCCTCGAATGCGACGGCGAGCTCGCCGCGCTCGATGTCGAGCCCGGGCAGCTTCGACTTACCGGCGGGGAGCGTCAGCGTCGCGCGGACGCCCTTGTCGGTGACCTTGACGCTCGGCTGGATCGTGCCGAGCAGGCTCTCGATCTTCGACTCGGCCTTGCGGTAGTCGTTCGCGATCTGGCCGTCGATCCCGGGGTCGCTCGAGGGCGTGACGTCGGCCGGCTGGTTCTTGACCTGGACCGCACCACCGAGGTCGAGGTCGGTGTGGACGCGGCCACGCTGGATGGTGTCCTCGCCGTCGAGCTCGAGGTGGATGTCGCGAAACTCGAGTCCGGGGTGGAACACCGGCGGGCGCTTGACGTCGACCCGCTTGCCGGTGTTCGGCAACGCGACCTCGAACACGGGGTTCTTGCGCAGCTTCTTGATCCGGCCGGGTTTGCCGGTGTGCTTCGGGATGGTCTCGAATGTTGTTTGGTCGCCACGGAAGTCTCTAAGCAGCGTTGGGTACCATTGCTGTGCGACGCGCTGCGTAGGAAATACGAACACGACCTTGTCGTACGAAACCTCGCCGACACCAACGCCACCGGCGAGCCGTTCGTAACCGGGCACCTTCCGTCCTCCACGCGCGCCCACAACCGACGCGTAATCACGTAGCTGTGAGCGCACCCGTTCGCTGGGGCCCTTGGTGTACGCCTTGACCTCGATGATCCGGGCCACCCCGTCGAAGTGGATCGCGTCGAAGTCACCGCGCCGCAGATACCGGTGCTTGCCCTTGCCATGAAAGAACACCGGCCGGTTCGGGCTCTCCGGATCGAGCGTGTTCTTCGCCAGCTGCTCGAACATCGATCCGATGAGGCCCGGGTTCCGCTCCGCGAACGGCTTCTTGCTCCACGGCACGCAGACGTCGCGATAGAACGCCCGGAACTCGCCGCTCGTGGCCTGGTTCGGATCGGCAGCAACCTTGTCGACCAGCTCGCGCAGGAACCAGTCGGCTTCCTTGTTCGCGTAGTAGTCGCGATTCGTGGCGTCGGGATCGAACATCAGCGAGTACACCGGGCTGGCCTCGGTGAACACCACCTCGCTCCAGCCGAGGAGCGCCTTCTTGCCTTGCAGCTCCTCGACCATCCGCGAGTACTCGGCCCAGCGCTCCGCCGCGGACTTGCGCTTCGGTGCCTTGAGGTCGATGACGACCGGCTGCAGCGCGACGTCGCCGCCGAGCCACGCGTAGCTGTGCGCATCGGAGTGCCCGACCTTCGCGACGCGCTTCGAGGACCGGTGGTCGCGAAAGATCTTCTGCAGATCCTGGTCGGTCACCGCGGTCTTGAACTGGCCCTTGACGATCGTCTGATAGCTCGCGAGCTGGAACTTGTCCTCGGAGCTGTGCCAGTAACGCCGGACCCAGCCGCTGCTGTCCTCGAAGCCGAACCGCGCACGGTCGCGGCCATCGCTCGTCTTGCGGTGGCCGCCACGGGCGTCGATCCGGACCTTCTTGTGCTTCTGGACGAAGTGATCGAAGCGCTGCTCGAGCGTGCTCTCGTCCTTCGGCTTGGCCGTGCTCGACTTCGCGAGATCGCGATGAATCTGGCCACGGCCGGGCGTGCGTGGCGCAGGCGCGGTCACCCGCCCGAGCTCGTCGATCATCCGCTTGCGTGCGGGAGACGCCGGCGCGAGCTTCACGATCTCGCGCACGACGCCCGCACCAGCCACCATCGCGTGGCGTGCGATCGCATGGATCTCGCTCGCGATCGGCTCGAGCTGCGCCGCCGGCAGGCTCGTCATCTGCTCGAGCCGCCGCAGCCACGGCAACTCGAGGGGGCGCGTGGCGAACCGATCTGCGAACCGGTCGGCCTCGCGCTCGTGCCCATCCCCCGGCCGTGACACGCCCGCCGTGGTGGGCGCGGTGCCGCGATAGTTCTGCGCGACGTGCGCGACCTCGTGGGCGATCAGGCGAACGCCGGACGCGCCCACCGGATCGTATGCACCCGCTGCGAAGTAGACGTCCTCGCCGATCGTGAACGCTCGTGCGCGGAGCTTGGCTGCCGCGGCCGCCGCCCGCGCCTCGGTATGCAGCCGCACGCGAGACAGGTCGACGCGCAGCGCGGCACCGAGGCGAGCCGCGAGTGCCGCGGGCAACGGGGTGCCACCGGGGCCGCTGTCGATGAACGAGAACGCACTCGCAAGCGTTCCCTCGTCGACATCGCCGTCATGCTCCGCATCGCGCTCGATTCGCCGGTCGCGGATCGCCGTCGTCCGATGCAGCGCGAGGGCCGGGGAGACCCCGCGGCCCACATCGGCCAGGCTGAGCTTGCCGGGCACGCCGCGGCGGCTGTCACCTGCGTCCGCGAGCGTGAGCTTGCCGGGTGCGATCTGGCCACAGACCGCGGTGCGATGCTCGCGGAGCTCCGCGGTCGTCAGCTTTCCGGGCTCGATGCGACCTGGCTCGACGCCCTCGACCTCGGGCTCGTCATCGCGGCGAACACGCGTGGATCCGAGGAGCAGCTCGCGGGTCATCCGCGGCGCTTCGACCACCTCGGGCCCGGGTTGCGGCGGCTCTCGCGCGTCGTCTAACCGCTGAGATCACCGCGACTTTGCGGTGGTCAGCGTCTTCACGAGCCATTGCTGGCGCCGCTTGCACGCTGCACAGCGCCTTCTCGTCGCCGAGGTCGTCGGTCCAGAACCGCTGGACGAACCGTCTGCTATCGTCCTCTGCGACGCTGACGCGTACGCTTCGCGGCAGCGCCGCGTCGAGCACCTGCTGGTAGCTCGCGCTCCACTTCAGATCACTGTCGTCAAGACTTCGCCGATCCAGCAAGTCGACGACGCCGTTCGCGAACACGGGCAGATCACGCGATGCCAGCGCATTCGGAGTGCTAACCGGGGGATAGAAGGAGAGGTAAACGCCACCCGTGTATCGGGACTCGAGTCCGATCGCGTCGATCCAGGAGGTGGTCAGCGCTTCCAATGTCGCGGCGAGTGTCGGCCCACGACCTCGCCACGCCTGGCCGCGCAGGAGGATGTCGACGCTGCAGGTCTCCTCCAGGCGGTGGCACCTGACGGAGATCGCAGGAGGATGCTCTCTACTTGATGCCAGGTACCAGCTCCGGTGCTGCTCGCGATCGGTGGTCGCCTTGCCGAGCGCAGTGTTGGTCAACGGCCAAAGCGTCCGATCCACTTGAGGTCCTCGCGAATGAAAGAAGTGTCGACCAGCTGACGCAGCGTCTTCGCGAGCTTCGGGTAGTAGGTCGTGGTGGGAAAGCGCGCCGCGATCGTCCAGCCGATGCCCTTCCAGTTCGTCCTCGATGTCCTCACTTCGCTCGCTCCTTCGGGCTGGTAAACGTCTTGACCAGCCACTGCTGGCGCCGCTTGCACGCGGCACGCAGCGCTGTCTCCTCGCCGAGGTCGTCGGTCCGGTCGACGCTGAGCGTTTGCTCGAGCCGGTGGCAGGTCAGCGAGACTGCGGGTCGAGGATCGCTGCTCGAGGCCAGATGCCAGCCTCGGTGCTGCGCGCGATCGGAGACCGCCTTCTCGACCTCCATTCGGGTCACCTTGGGCAGCCGTCCGCCAGCTTGGCCAACCCACTTGAGATAGTCGTGAATGAATCACGAGTCGACCAACCGCTGCAGGACCTCGCGAGCTTCGGGTAGTACCCGACGGTGGAAAAGCGCGCCGCGATCGTCCAGCCGATGCCCTTCCAGCTCGTGGAGGTGGTCACTGCGAACGCTGCTTTCCGCCGGCGCGGGCCCGCCGGCGCGGCGCCGCGATGCGGGCACGGCGCGTGTCGTCCTCGACGAAGTTGATCGCGCCTCCGGTCGCCGTTGCGGCGGCTTCCTCGATCCGGGTCAGCACCTCCTCGATCCGGTCCTCGAAGCTGACGAAGCTATCGAGCTCGATCGACAGCGTCGCGTCGACCCGCTTGAACGAGCCGATCACCCAGTTGTCTGTCGCCTTGCGGCGGAGCGCTCGCAGGGCTGCGGTTGCCGCCGGGACGTTCGGGTAGCGCAGCGAGCCGGAGAGCTTGACGTGCACGGACATGGGCGCCGCCTCGACCGTACGGCGCGCCGGTTGCGCGAGCAATTGTCACCGGGTGCGGGCGAGCACGGCGAGCACCACGGCGAGCGTCGCGCCACCGAGGATCGCGAGGCCGGGCACCGGATCGAGCTGGCGCGCGGTGGCGAACAGGCCAGGCAGCGCGATGAAGATCGTCCACCACCCGGCGAGCCAGGCGAGCTTCGCGCGGCGCATGGCAGCGGCCGCGATCGGGAGGGTCGCCGACAGCCTCGCGAGCTCGATCGGGGTGCGCTGCAGGCGACCGGCGAGCGCGATGCCGTAGACCGCGGCCCCGACGAGCGTGGCGGTCAGCCACGGTCCAGGATCATCGGGCTGCGAGACGCCGACGATGCCGAGCACGAGGAACGCGAGGGCGCCGAGTGCATACGCCATCGGGTAGCGCCGGCGCATCAGCCGCGCGTCCTTGCGGTAGGGAAGAGCGCCGCTGCCGATCAGCTTCGCGATCGCGTTCTCGATCGCGGTGGGCGGCTTGATGTCGAGCGTGGCGAGCCGCTGGCGATCGAGCGCGGAGACGTCGCGCAGGATCGTGCCCATCACGCGCTGCGCGGCCCGCCGCGCGCCGAGGATCGAGAGCACGCTGGCGGCGGCGATCACCATCAGCACGACCGGCGCCGCGACCGGTGGGTGGCCGCCGACGAGCCAGCGATGGAGCAAGATCACGCCGACGATCACGAACGTGGCGGCGAAGCCGGGCAGCGCGCCGAGCAAGGCGGTGGATGGTGGGCCGGGGACCTCGGCGATGCCGGCGGCGGCCTTCATGCGCTGCATGCGATCGTCACGCTGGCCGAGCGCGACGATGGTGGCGGCCCAGGTCGCGACCGCGGGCATGAACAGCGCCGCGGCGAGGCCGAGTGCGAGCGCGATCGCGGCGTGACGCAGGGCGAGCTCGACCGAGATCGTGGCGAGCGGCACCGCGGCAAGCCAGGTCGCGATCGTGGTCGCGACGGCGGCACGCACGCAGCGGACGAGCGCGGCATCGAACAGCGGACCGCCCTCGATCGGGAGCTGGGCGAGCAGGGCGGCATCGGGACGCCAGTAGAGGTGAAACGGCACGCGGAGAAAGGCGACGGCGAACGCGACGACGGTGGCGGCGAGCCAGGTGTGACTCGCGGCGGTGAAGCCGATCGCCGTGCGCCAGTAGACCCAGGCGCCGAGCGCTCCACCGGTCAGGATCGCGAGCACGACGGGCGAGGTCCACCACTTGCCGGCGCGGGCGCGCCGCTCGTGTCGCGTGGACCAGGCGATCAGCTCGCGCGAGGTCATCGCTGCCGAGCGTAGTCGATCTGCCTTGCGTGCACGCGCGTTCGGGCGAACATCACGCGCATGTCTGGGTCTTGCTGGGTGGCGATCGTCGTGATGCTCGTCGGGTGTGCGAGCCAGCCGCGCACGCTGGACGATCGGCTCGCGACGATGGTGCGTTCGCATCGCGGCAGGGTCGCGGTGTTCGCGCACGACCTCGCGACAGGTCGCACGATCGCGATCGACGCGGACCGCGAGGTCAAGACAGCCTCGGCGATCAAGCTCGCGGTGCTGATCGCGGCGTTTCACCAGGTCAAGGCAGGACAGGTCGCGCTCGCCGATCGCGTGGTGCTGGAGGACCGCGCGAAGGTGTACGGCTCGGGCGTGCTGCCGTTCCTGCACGGCGGCCTGGAGCTGACGTTCGAGGACGCGCTCGTGCTGATGATGATCCTGTCGGACAACACGGCGACCAACCTCGCGATCGATCACGTCGGTGGCGTCGCGGCAGTCAACCGCCGGCTGGCCGCGCTCGGGCTCGCGCACACGCACCTGTACAAGAAGGTGTACGTGCCGGCGACCGAGCCGATGCCGCCGGATCAGAAGCAGTTCGGACTCGGCAAGTCGACCGCGCGCGAGCTCGCGACGCTGATGCTGTCGATCCAGCGCTGCGAGCTCGGCGATCCGGCGCTGTGCCAGCGGATGCTCGCGATCATGCGGAACCAGCACGCGCGCTACCTGAGCGCGCGGTTTCTCGAGACGGCAGACACCAGCGAGACGCCATCCGCGATCGCGGCCAAGCTCGGCGAGCTCGACGCCGCCCGGATCGAGGTCGCGCTGATCGCGGGCCGCGCGGGACCGATCGTGCTCGCGGTGGTCACGTACGAGAACGCGGATGTGCGGTACAGCCCCGAGAACGAGGGCGGGCTCCTGATCTCGCGGATCGCCGAGGCGGTGGTGCGCGCATGGTCACCCGCCGGCATCGAGACCGGGAAGCCGTGAGATCGCGCGGAGCTCGGACCACAGGGCTTCGACGTGACGGCGCTCGGTGCGCTCGCTTCCGATCGAGACCCGCAGGATCTGGGTGCCCTCGACGACGCTCGGCGTGAGGTAGGCGGTGCCGCCGTCGTTGAGCCGGTGCGCGATCGCGAGGTTGTGCGCGCGAGGGCTGGTTCGTCCAGGCCAGGCACCAGATGGCGGATGCAGACGGTCTGCAGCGCGACCGGTGCGACCAGCTCCCAGTCGGGGGCGGCCGCGATCTGGTCGGCGAGCCAGCGGGCGTTCGCCAGATCGCGGCGGAGGCGCGTACGGATGCCGTCGACCCCGTTGTCGAGGATGTGGAACCACAGCTTGAGCGCGCGGAACCGGCGCCCGAGCTGGACGTGCCAGTCGCGGAAGTTCGTGACGTCGCCGTCCTGCGCCGTGCGCAGGTAGGAGGGGTTGGTGCCCATCACGCGGATCAGGTGCTGCGGATCCCGGCAGTAATAGGCCGAGAGATCGAAGCCGGGGCCCATCCATTTGTGCGGGTTGAACACGACCGAGTCGGCGCGCTCGACGCCCTCCCACAACGCGCGGCACTCGGGCAGGATCATCGCGGTGCCCGCCATCGCGGCGTCGACGTGGAGCCACACCGCGTGGCGTTCGGTGAGCGTCGCGATCTCGGCGATCGGATCGAACGCGGTGGTGTTCGTGGTGCCGGCGGTGGCGACCACGGCGCAGGGCCGGCGGCCGGCCGCGAGATCGAGCTCGATCGCCTCGGCGAGCGCGGCGGGCTGCATCGCGAACTTCGCGTCGGTGGCGATCGCCCGGAGGTGCGCCTTGCCGAACCCGGCGAGCACGATCGCCTTGTCGATCGAGCTGTGCGCGTGGGCGGAGGCGTAGACGACGAGCGCGGGTCCACCCGACTGCAGGCCTTCGGGCGCGAACCCGGTGGTGCGCTCGCGGGCACAGATCAACGCGCCGAGCGTCGCGGTGCTCGCGGTGTCCTGGATCACGCCGGTCCATGCCTCCGACAGGCCGACCATCTGGCGCAGCCAGTCCATCATCGATTCCTCGACCTCGGTCGCGGCCGGCGAGGTCTGCCAGCTCATGCCCTGCACGCCGAGCCCGGCGGCGGCGAGGTCGCCGAGGATCGAGGCGTAGCTGGCGTTCGCGGGGAAGTAGGCGAAGAACGCGGGGTGGCTCCAGTGCGTGATCCCTGGCAGGACCTCGCGCTCGAGCAGCTCGATCAGCGCGCCCGCACCGCCGCCATCGTTCGGTGGCGACTGTGGCAAGCGCTGGCGGATCTCACCTGGTGTGACGCGACTCATCACCGGGCGAGCCTCGATCTGCTCGCGGTAGCTGGCGACCCAGTCGACAAGCGCATGACCGAGCCGGCGGAATTCATCACCGTCCATCGCGGCGAGCATAACGCGCACGGCGGTCAGCTTCTGGGACGTGCGTAGGCGCGCGGGGCAGGCTGGCCCTGCCGTTGCAACACTCCTGATCATCATGTTGACCCTACTCATCATCCTGTTGCTCGTTGCTCTTGTCGGCGGTGGGCTGGGTTACGGCCGGTTCGGCGCAGCCGGTATGTCGCCCGCTCTGCTGCTGCTCCTGATCCTCGCCGTGCTCGCGCTGAGCGGCCGGCTGTAGTCGGTCGGGCGAGGTGAGCGCTGGCGCGCAGTGACGCGGGGCGCTCGATCTTGATGAACCGTGGATAGCTTTCGACTCGGTCCGTTTGGATAATCGGGACGATGTCCAGGGAGCTCGCTGCCAGTCGCCCTCGCGCGGCATTAGATGATGCCGCGCGAGGCATGCTCGATCTCATCCTTGATGGGGTCGCCGTCCACGACGCCGACGGGCGCTTTGTTTATGCGAATGCACCTGCCGCCGAGCTGTGTGGGTTTGCGTCGGCTCGCGAGTTGATCGCGGCAGAGCCTTCGGAGCTGACCTCGCGGCTCGAGATCACGGATGAGGCGGGCCGTGCGCTCGTGATCGCCGACGTGTTCGAGCTACGCGGAAAGGCCCAGCGCAGCGATCGGCTCGTCCGGCTGCGCTCCCGGGACGGTAGTCCCGAGCGGTGGGCGCGCGTGCTCGGGCAACCGATGCCGGGACCGAGCGGCGATCGCTGGACCGTCACCACACTGCGCGACCTGACCGACCGTGTCACCGCGGCCGAGCGCGAGCGCGCACAGCTCGCCGCGATCCTCGACAGCATCAGCGATCCGTTCACCGTACTCGATCAGGACATGCGGATCGTACACACCAACACAGCTGCTGCACGCTTGCTCGGCAAGCAGCCCGCCGAGATCGTCGGCAAGACGATGTGGGACGCCGCGCCCGAGGTCCGTGACTCCACGTTCCAGCGCGCGTACGAACAGGTGCTGTCCACCCACCAGCCGGTGCAGCTCGAGGAGTACTACCCGGCGCGCGAGCGCTGGTTCGAGACCAGCATCTATCCGCTCGCGGGCGGGCTCTCCGTGTACTCGCGCGATGTCACGATGCGCCGTCGCGCGCTCGATCTGACCACGCGGCTCGCGCGACACAATCTCCTGCGTGCGGACATCGTCACGGCGCTGGCAGAGGAGCCAGCGATTCCGGCGATGCTCGGGCGAGCATGCGAGGCGATCGTGGATCATCTCGAGGCGGCGTTCGCCCGTGTGTGGACCGTCGATGAAGCCGGCACCACCCTGCTCCTGCAGGCCAGCGCGGGCATGTATACGCACCTCGACGGCCCGCACAAGGCAGTCCCGGTCGGTCAGTTCAAGATCGGGCGGATCGCGGCGAGCAAGGAGGCCCACCTCAGCAACGATGTCCTCCACGACCCGGAGATTGGCAACCCGGCGTGGGCCAGGGAGCAGGGCATGGTCGCGTTCGCGGGCTATCCGATGGTCGTCGACGACCGGCTGATCGGCGTGATGGCGATGTTCTCGCGCACACCGTTGCCAGATGACACGACGAGCGCGCTCGCGGGCATCTCCGACACGATCGCACAGGGGATCGTGCGCCGGCGCGCCGAGGACGAGCTCGCGCAGCGCGTGGTCGATCTCGGACGCTCGAACGCCGAGCTCGAGCAGTTCGCGTACGTCGCATCGCACGACCTGCAGGAGCCGTTGCGGATGATCTCCAGCTACAACCAGCTGCTCGCGCGCCGCTACAAGGGCAAGCTCGGTGAGGACGCCGACGAGTTCATCGCGTTCACCGTCGAGGGCGTGACGCGGATGCAGCGCCTGATCAATGACCTGCTCGCATACTCGCGGGTCGGGACTCGCGGCGAGCCGACCACGGAGATCTCGCTCGACGAGGTCCTCGTGGCGACCCGGGCGAACCTCGCCCAGGCGATCGAGGACAGTGGTGCCGAGCTCGTGGTGCCGGCGTCGCTGCCGAACATCATCGGCGACCGCAGCCAGATCGGTCAGCTGATGCAGAACCTGGTCGGCAACGCGATCAAGTTTCGCGGCACCGACCCACCGCGGATCGAGATCACGGTGCAGCGCGCCGGCGCGTGGTGGAAGCTGACCGTCAAGGACAACGGCATCGGGATCGAACCACAGTACTTCGATCGAATCTTCGTGATCTTCCAGCGTCTGAACGCACGTGAGGACTATCCGGGCACCGGCATCGGCCTCGCGCTGTGCAAAAAGATCGTCGAGCGACACGGCGGCAAGATCAGTGTCCAATCCACGCCGGGTACGGGGACGACGATGCTATTCACGCTACCTGCGATCAAGGGAGCACGGACGTGAGTAGCAGCGGCAAGCCGATCGAGATCCTGCTGGTGGAAGACAACCATGCCGACGTGCGCTTGACCGAGGAGGCGCTGCGCGAGGGCAAGGTACGCAACAACCTCCACGTTGCGCGTGATGGGGTCGAGGCGCTGCAGTTCCTCCGCCGCCAGGGCAAGCACGCCAACGCGCCACGCCCGGACCTGGTGCTGCTCGACCTCAACCTCCCGCGCAAGGATGGCCGCGAGGTGCTCTCGGAGGTCAAGGACGACCCCGAGCTGAAGACGATTCCGATCGTCGTGCTGACGACGTCGTCGGCAGAGATCGACATCCTCAAGAGCTACTCGCTGCACGCGAACTGCTACATCACCAAGCCGGTCGACCTGGAGCAGTTCGTCCTGGTCGTGAAGTCGATCGACGACTTCTGGCTGACCGTCGTGCGCCTGCCCAAGGAGCATGGGTGACCCGAATCCTCCTCGTCGAGGACAATCGCGCCGATGCGCGGCTGTTCGAGGAGCTGGTTTCGGAGATTCCGGGGCGCCCGTTCTCGATCCGGGTTGCCAGTACGCTTGCCGAGGCGTCGACCCTCGCGCCCTCGCACGACATCGTGTTCCTCGATCTGTCGCTGCCCGACGCGCATGGGGTCGAGACCGTGGCGGCGATGGCAGCGGTCGCGCGCACGACCCCGATCGTCGTGCTGACCGGCACGGACGATCCGCGGATCTGGGAGGAGGCGATGCGCGTCGGCGCGCAGGACTATCTGACCAAGGCCGAGATCACGCCGAGCCTGGTCGAGCGCACCGTGCGCTATGCCCGACAGCGCAAGCGTGCCGAGGACGATGCGCAGCGGCTTGCGCTCGCCAACGAGGCCGCACGCCGCGCGAGCTTTCTGTCGGGCCTCGGCGATATGATCACCGCGCTGTTCGAGCTCGAGGCGACGCTCCCAGCGGTCGCCCAGCTGTTGACCCCGACGCTCGGCGATGCATGCGCGGTCGATCTGATGCGCGACGGCGAGCTCAAGCGGATCGCGAGCGCGACCCAGGATCCCGCGCTCGCAGAGGTGCTCGCGCTGATCCGCGATCCGGCGACCATCGCGACGGAGACCCGCCAGGCCGTCGTGATCGACGACCCGCACACGGTGTTGCCAGCCGCGGTCGCCGATCCGCTGGGCGTGCGCGCCATCCTGGTGACCCCGCTGGTCGCGCGCGATCGCGTCGTCGGTGCCATCACGTACGTGCTGACGGGTGAGCGCCAAAGCACCGAGGAGCTGCGACGGCTCGCCGCCGAAGCAGCCGAGCGGATCGCGCTCGGGATCGACAACGCGATGCTTTACGCGACGGCGCAGCACGCGGTGCGCGCGCGTGACGAGCTGCTGGCCGTGGTCTCGCACGATCTGCGGAATCCGATCGGCGTGGTCGGGCTCGCGCTCAACGTGCTCGAGAACGATCCAGGAATGCTGGCCTCGACGCTGCCGCGTGCGAAGCGCGCCGTCGATCGGATGATGCATCTGATCGAGGACCTGCTCGAGATCGCGCGCATCGAGGCGGGCACGCTCAAGATCGAGCGCACCGCGGCCGCCGCGAGCTCGCTCCTCGAGGACGCCGTGGAGCAGCACCGTCCGCTCGCCCAGGCGCGCGGCATCGTGCTCGAGCTCGCCGAGACCACCACCGCCTCCGCGCTCGTCGATCGCCAGCGCATCGGTCAGGCGATCGCGAACCTGGTCGGCAACGCGCTCAAGTTCACGCCGTCGGGCGGTCAGATCCGGCTCGGCGCCAGCGCCGATGCGGGCGAGGTCGTGCTCAGCGTCGAGGACACCGGCAAGGGCATCGCGCGCGAGCACCTCGCCCACATCTTCGACCGGTTCTGGCAACCCGACGGACGCCGCGACGGGGTCGGGCTCGGGCTCGCCATCGTGAAGGGCATCGTCGATGCGCACGCCGGTCGGATCGCCGTGGAGAGCACGGTCGGCGTCGGGACTTCGTTCCGGATAGCGCTACCCCGGGGCCGGGACTGAATCCCGGCCCCTCCATTTCCGGCCCGCGCCGGCGCTCAGGTCGGGCCTTCGTCCGCGATCAGTGACACGTAAAACTCCTCGACCGCGGACGGCCCCTTGGCCAGCAGCTCGCGGAGCTCGTCGCCCCGCCGGTCGGCGACCAGCTTGCCCTTGTCCATCAGCAAGATCCGATCGCACATCCGTTCGGCGACACCGAGCAGGTGGGTCGACATCAGGATCGCGGTGCCCCGATCGGCAGCCCCGCGCAGCGCCGCGCGGGCCGAGCGCGACGCGTGCGGGTCGAGTCCGTTGAGCGTCTCGTCGAGCAGCGCGAGTTCGATCGGCCCGACGAGCGCGGCCGCGAGACCCACTCGTTGCCGCATCCCGAATGACAGCTCGCGGCATGGCCGCTGGGCGATCTTGGACAGCCCCAGCTGGTCGAGGATGGCCGCGCCTGCCGCGTGGTCCGCGCCGCGTGCCTCCGCGACGAACCCGACATGCTCGGCGACGGTGAAGTACTCGTACAGCGCGGGAGGCTGATCCGCGAAGCCGACCTTCTTGCGGGCCTCGCGCGGCGCGGTCGCGAGATCCTGGTTCGCGATCGCGATCGAACCGGCGCTCGGCGTGATCGCGCCGGCCATCGCGGCGAGCGTGGTGCTCTTGCCGGCACCGTTGGGCCCGAGCAGCAGCACGATCTCTCCGGCTGCGAGCTCGAACGAGACCTGCTCGACGGCGACCCGCTTGCCGTAGTGGATCGTCAGATCGCGAACGGTTACCGCTGAGCCTTTTTCCACGGATACACCACGACGTAGAGGACCTTCGACTTCGTGCGCGCGGGCACGGCGATGCGCAGCGAGATCTGCTGTGCGCCTTCCTGCTTCGCGATCACGTAGCTCGAATAGTACGCGAGATGCCAGGTCTGGTTCCGGTACAGGTGCTCGCGGAGCACGACTTCGATCGGATGGGCCCGGCGGTTCTCGATCGAGATCTCGAGCTCCTCCACGATCCGGGCGTTGTCGTCGTCGACCGTGAGCTCGCGCCGCGCCCGCGACCCGGAGACGCCTTCGGCGGTGCGAACAGGGAGGAGATCCGAGTCCGCGACCCGGGTCGCGCTCTCGAACATCCGCGCCTCGCCGAGCGCCGCCAGCGTGCCGTCAGCCCGGCGCTCGAACAGCCGCACGGAGCCGCCGGGCAAGCCGGCCGTCAAGGCGCCGTCGCGCCGGAGCTCGAGGCTCTCGGTCACCTGGGGCGTCGCTGGCGGATGGATGCCGAGCGAGGCGTCACGCACGGGATATTCGAGGTTGCGGTCGAGCCGGGTGCCGATCGGATCGTAGACCAGCACGGCGCGAAGCTCGCGCTGGAGCGCCGGCAGGAGCTCGACGCGGGTGTTGCCTGCGCCGAGGTCGACGATCCCGAGCTCGCGCGGGACCGGGCCCGATGGCGTGCCCTTCACCGGCTTGACCGCCAGGCGGTCGGCCGCACGCTCGCGCGCCAGAATCTGGTCGGCATCGACGACCGAGAGCCGCACCCTCGTGAACCCGATCCCGGTCGCGTTGGTGACCGCGAGCGTGCCGCGCAGCACCCCATGCTTGCGCGCAGCGGTCGTGGTCAGCGTGTACGCGGCGGTCCAGGTCAGCAGCTGCGTCAGGTAACCGAGGCGCACGGTGTAGCGCCCGGCGTGCGGAGCCGCGGCGAGCATCTGCATCCGGTTCGGGCCGAGCACGCGGATCTCGGTGATCTTCAGCGGACCCGGATCGACCACGAACACGTCCTCCGGGCGCACGTCGGTCGCGACCTCGAGCTGCACCGGGGCCGGCGCCGGCTGGCACGTCGACGACCAGACGCTGCGCGACCAGCGCGCGATCGCGATACAGGATCACGCCCGACGGCGCCTCGACCTCGCGGGGCGCACGCACGCGCGCACCACACGCGACCAGCAGCACGAGCGCGAGGCGCACCAGCAGCGCCTGCGGAGGCATGCCACAGCATAACGCCCCGGGGGCGAGCAGGTGCCTCAAACGGGCCCGTGCACCGGTTTTGGGAGCTGCGCCGCTATTGTGTAATAGTCCGGCCGTGGTCGCGACGTATCCGGGGACGGTCTCGCCCTTGCGAGGACTCGATCCGTTCGGTGAAGCCGAGCGCGATGTCTGGCAGGGGCGCGAGAGTGAGCGCGATGACGTGGCCAAGCTGGTCACCGCCGACGGGTTCCGGGCGGGCCTGCTGTTCGGCGAGCCCGGGGTGGGCAAGACCTCGCTCGTGCGGGCGGGGCTCATCCCCTATCTACGAGACCACGGCATCGTCGCGCTCGCGTGCGAGGACCTGACCCAGCCGGCGCAGAGCTTCGCGCACGGGTTGTCGGCGTTCGGGATCCAGCCCACCACGAACGAGCTCCCGATCCCATTCGCGACCCGCGCGGTCGCCAACGCGGTCGCCGGCCAGCAGTTCGTGTTCGTGGTCGACGACATCGATCTGCTGTGCGCCGACGAGCGCGCCACGATCGAGCTGTCGGACCTGTTCTCTCGCGTGGTCAGTCGATCGGGCGGGCGCGCGCGGTTCCTGTTCGTGTGTGCGAGCGAGCGGCTGCACACGCTCGGCGCGCTCGAGCGACGCACCGGCTCGCTGTTCCCGCCGTCGACGCGCTACGAGCTGTTGCGCCTGCCGGTGGCCGCGGCCAGCAAGATCTTCGATCGCATCCTGTCGTTCTCTGGCGTCGCCGCAGATCCCGCGCTCGCCGACGCCGTGGTCCAGGGGATCAGCCACGGTCAGCCGGTGCTGGCGGCAGATCTCCAGCTCGCCGGCATGGCGATGCGCGATCTCAAGATCTCCAATGCGGCCGCGCTGACCAAGCTCGGCGGACCGGGCGAGCTCGAGGAAGCGTGGCTTCACGAGGCCTGCAAGGCGACCGGCAACGAGCGGTCCGCGATGCGTTTGGTCGCCGAGCTTGCGGCCAGCGGGGCGCAGCCGGCAGACGCGATGATCCGCCGGATCAACCTCGATCCGCAGTACGCCTATCACGCGTTCGGCGTGCTCGAGCAGCGCGGCGTGATCATCCGCGGCGACGCCAGCGGCACGACGTGGACACTGCGCCACGAGGTGCTGACCAACCGCGTCCGCGAGCTGACGGTGACGACGCGCGCGGCCGCGCGACGCGCATTCGATCTGCTCGGCTCGAAGGCCGGCAAGCACGAGCGGCTGTCGATCAACGAGCTCCGCGCGCTGCGCCACGAGGGCATCGCGCCGGTGACCCCCGACGAGCTCGCGGTCGTTCAGCGATCCAAGCGGTTCTACCTCGCGATCGCAGGTGCGATCGCCGCCGTGCCGCTCGTCATCCTGATCATCATCTGGATCTCGCTGTCGGGGCGCGTGTACTTCGATCTCACGCAACGCGCTGGGGGCGAGCACGTCGTCGTGCGCGGCGGCCGCGCGGGACTGTCGAGCTTCTTCTGGCTCCCGGGCGGCTTTGGCGACGAGGTCGCCGACACGGGGCTGACCAAGGCGATGGTCGCGCCCGAGATGTGGAAAAAGATCGACGGCCACGACCTCGGGAGCGGCGACGACGACTGGCACACGTTGATGCC
>JBBJLY010000146.1:0-21038 GCA_037720695.1 Kofleriaceae bacterium
CGGTTCCTGCGCGAGGCCGAGACTGCATCGCGGCTCGACTGCCCGAACGTCGTCCGCGTGCTCGAGGTCGGCACCACGGCGGCCGAGATCCCATTCCTCGCGATGGAGCGGCTACGCGGCCACGACCTCGCGCACCAGCTCCGGCGCCATCGCAAGATCCAGCTGCCGCAGGCCCGCATACTCGCCGAGCAGATCGCGATCGGGCTCGAGGCGGCGCGCGTGGCGGGCATCGTCCATCGCGACCTCAAGCCGCACAACGTGTTCCTCGCGGAGACGGTGAACGAACGGGTGTGGAAGATCCTCGACTTCGGGGTCAGCAAGTCCGGAGGCACCGGCACGCTGACCAGGGGCCACGTGGTCGGCACGCCGGCCTACATGGCGCCCGAACAGGCGCGCGGCGAGGACGTCGATCACCGCGCTGACGTGTACTCGCTCGCGGCGATCCTGTATCGCGCAGTCACCGGTCATCCCGCGTTCCAGGGCAAGGACGTGCCATCCACGTTGTATGACGTGGTCTATCGCGTGCCGAGCCAACCCTCGTTGCTCGCCTCCGTGTCCACCGATGTCGATCGCGTGCTCGCGATCGGTCTCGCGAAGCAGGCACGCGATCGGTTCGACACCGCGGCCGAGCTCGCGCGGTGGTTCGCGGCGGCAGTGGAGACGCGTCTCGATCCCGAGCAGCGCCGCCGCGCGGACGACGTGATCGCGAAATATCCGTGGGGCGTGCGGCCAGGGATCGCGAGCACCTGAACTCGCGAGCATCGACATCGCGCGCGCACAGTGATACCTGTGAATGACGGCGCCTCGATGGCTCGTATCCTCATTCTCTGGAATCAGATCGACGATGATGTGTACGAGCACTATCGTCGAGATGGCAAGCGCGCCCCCGAGTGGGACCCGACGCTCGAGATCGACGCCTGGGACACCGTCGAGGAGGAGATGCAGCTGATCGTGCGCTCGCTCCAGTCCGGCGGGCACGACGTCTCGATGGTCAACGTGCGTGACGACTTCACCACGCTGCTGCGCGCGCTCGATGGCAAGCCCGACGTGGTGATGAACCTGGTCGAGTTCTTTCGCAACGACCCCGAGCACGAGCACCACGTGCCAGCGATCTTCGAGCTGCTCGACGTGCAGTACACCGGCAACCGGCCGCTCGCGCTGTCGCTGTGTCAGAAGAAGCCGCAGGCGAAGGCACTGATGACGGCAGCCGGCGTCCGTACGCCGCGTAGCATCCTCGTCGAGTCGGGCACGGCACCAGCCGAGCACGGGCTCAAATACCCGCTGATCGTGAAGCCCGCGTTTGACGACGCATCGGGCGGCATCGACATCCAGTCGGTCGTCCATGACCGCGCCTCGCTCGATCTCCAGATCGCGAAGCTCCTGGTCGACAACAAGACCGCCGCGCTGGTCGAGGAATACATCGAGGGTCGCGAGATCCACTGCGCGATCCTCGGCGAGGAGCCGCTGCCGCTCTACGAGATGGAGTTCAAGGGCGGCAACGATGACGAGGGCAAGCCGCTGCCGCGCATCATCACGTTTCGGGCGAAGTGGGACCCGTACAGCCGCGACCATCACGCGATCGAGGGCAAGTGCCCGGTCGCAGACCTCGAGCCCGAGATCGTGCAGGAGCTGCAGTCGGCGGCGCTCGGCGCGTACCGCGCGCTGGGCTGCCGCGACTACGCGCGCGTCGACATGCGACTCGACACCACGACCGGCGACGTGTTCGTGCTCGAGGTCAATCCCAACCCCGACCTCGCCGAGTCGTGCGCGTTCTTCGCGTCGGCCCGCGCCGCCGGTCGCACCTACGAGAAGCTGATCTGCGAGATCGCCGAGCTCGCGCTCGACCGGGCACGCGCTCCCGCGCCGCCCACCGCGGGCATCGACACGCTGTTGCGCGAGTACCTGACCGCGCGGCAAACGTCGTGACGCCACGCTCACTGAATCGCGCGACGCTCGCGCGTCAGGGCCTGCTCGAGCGAGCTGCGGATCCACTCGCGATGATCACGCGCCTGGTCGGGCTCCAGGCGCAGCTCGCGCGGCCACCGTTCGTCGGGCTGTGGACGCGTATCCGCGACTTCCGCCGCGAACAGCTCCACGCGCTGGTGACCGAGCGTGCCGTCGTGCGCGCGACGATGATGCGCGGCACGCTGCACCTGATGTCGGCGGCGGACTACGCCGCATTTCGCTCGACGTTTCAGGCGATGTTCTCGGCCGGCACGAAGACTGTGCTCGGCAAGCGGATCGAAGGCCTCGACATGGCGAAGCTGTCCGCGTTCGCGCGCACCCAGCTGCCGGCGACGTTTGACGCGCTCCGCCCCGTGCTCGCGAAGAAGTTCTCGAGCTTCGAGGACCGCGCGCTCGGCTATTCGGTGCGGATGCACCTGCCGCTGATCCAGGTCCCGACCGCCGATCGCTGGGCGTATCCCGCGAGCAGTGACTTCGCGTGTGCGGAGACCTGGATCGGCCGGCCGATCGCCACCGAGCCGGCGCCGCAGGAGCTGGTCCGGCGCTACCTCGCCGCGTTCGGACCCGCGAGCGTGCGCGACGCCCAGGCGTGGTCGGGCTTGCGCGATCTCGCGCCCGCGTTCGCGGCACTGCGCGATCAGCTGGTGACGTTCAAGGACGGCAAGCGCGAGCTGTTCGATCTCCCGGATGCGCCGCGTCCCGATGCCGACACCCCGGTGCCGGTGCGGTTCCTCCCGGACTTCGACAACCTCGTGCTGGGGCACGACGATCGAGAGCGCGTGATCGCGCGCGACCACCGCGCGGCGATCGTGACCAAGAACCTCCAGGTCAAGGCGACGTTCCTGGTCGACGGCGTGGTCGCCGGGACGTGGACGATCGGGCGCAAGAAGGCGGCGACCCTCGTGCTCTCGCCGTTCGCGGCGCTCACCAAACCGGTGCGCGCCGCGCTCGATCAGGAGGGCGATGCCTTGCTGCGGTTCGTCGAGCCCGATGCTGCCACGTTCGCAATCAAGCTCGCATGACGGTGCGCCAAGCGGCATGTTGTCGCGTGCGCGAGTGAATGCTGTTGTGAGCGCTGCTCGCCGCAAGATCGACGGCCGAAATGGCTGCTTCCGATCGGCGATGCAGTAAGCACCCTGCACGCCGGCCATGCAGATGATCCACTTCCACGGTTCGTACCGCTACCAGGACACCGCTGCGCTCGAGGCGGCGCTCCGGCAGGCGCGCACGCACCTCGGCCCGGCCGCCGCGGAGCTGTGGTTCCGCTGCTTCGTGACCAATGGCTCGCTGCTCACCGTCAACGTCGCCGTGCCGTCCTCCGAGGAGCGCATCCTCGATGCGACCACGGTGTTCCTTCACCTGTCGCGCGGCGCCGTCGAGGGCGCATTCGCGACCGCCCGCGCCTGACCGGGTCGAACCTCCAGCGCGATCCGCAACTCGTCGTTCGCGAGCGTCGCGCCGACGACCCGGGTCTCGAGCACGCGCCCGCCGATCGGCAGCTGGGTATGCGCCGCGACGCGCTTCGAGCGATCGACCCACCCGGCGACGAAGCGCGCCGATCAGCGTGTTCGCACGGTCGAATGGCACGGTGACGCGAACATCCGCCGATCGCCCCGCAGCGCCCTGGCGCGCGGCGAGGCCCAACTTGACCCGCTCCACCTGGTTGCAGCGCGATGCGCAGCCCGTCGCGACGAGGCCGCACGCCACGATCGCGAGGATTCGCTGCATCCAGCGATGGTTCGCGACCTGGGCGGCAAGTTCCAGTCGGAAGCCATCGGGTACCCGAAGTTGCCGCGGTCCTTGACACCCCCACCCCCCATACGTCATCTATTAGTCCCTTCACATTCCGAAGTAGCTCAGTGGTAGAGCAGCCGGCTGTTAACCGGCGGGTCGGGGGTTCGAAACCCTCCTTCGGAGCCAAGAACGAAGCGACGCGGTCGATCTCCGGCTGATCGTCTTCCTTCATTGAAGGAATCACATGGGATGGGCCGACGGCCACATCGCACGTCTCGCGCTCGGCGAGACCATTCAGTTCCGGCCGCGCGGCCACAGCATGACCGGCAAGATTGCCAGCGGTCAGCTGTGCACGGTGACACCACTGGGCGAGCACGTGCTCGCGACGGGCGACATCGTGCTGTGCCGCGTGAAGGGCAACCAATACCTCCACCTGATCAAGGCGGTGCAGGGCGACCGCTACCAGATCGGCAACAACCGCGGGGGGATCAACGGCTGGGTCACGCTGCGCCAGATCTTCGGCCGCCTGATCGCGGTCGAGTAGCAGGCCGGGAACGCGGTGCGCAGTTCGGTCAATCCGCGCACGCTGGCGAGCTCGGTACGAGCTCGCGGCAGCCACGCTCGATCAGTTTATGACCTCTGGCCAAGTCGAGCTCCACACCCTCGCCCCTGAGGTAGAGCTGGCCGAGATTGGTGCAACCAAGCGCGACCTCGGCGTTGCATGCAGCTTGATAGAGGGCTGCCGCTCGCACCGCGTCCTTCGCCACGCCCGTGCCTCGCTGGTACATCACGCCGAGGTTGACGCACGCGGGCTGGTGTTCTCCGTCGCATGCAATCCGATAGAGACTGACGGCCTTGGTCAGGTCTTTGGCGACGACCTGACCGTCGGCATACAGCGTCGCAAGCGCCCCACACGCCTCGGGCGACCCGGTCACGCATCCACGCTCGTAGAGCTTCAGCCCGATGACTTCATCCTTCGGGACACCGAGGCCGTCCTCGTACATCCCTCCGAGCTCGTAACATCCGCGAGGTTCGCCACCGTCGCAGGCTGCCTTGTACAGGTTCGCCGCCCGGCTCGCATCCACGGGGACGCCCATGCCTTCGCGATAGAACATGGCGAGGTTGAGACAGCCGACCTGGTCTCCGCCGTCGCATCCACGCTGGGTCAGCACGACGGCCTTGGCCTGATCCTTTGGGACCCCATCGCCCTCGCTGTACTGGATCCCGAGCTCGACGCAACGCTTCGGATGGTCGTCGTCGCAGTCGTTCGCCGCCGCGGTGCTCGATCCACCCTGCGAGGTGGTGACGGCGCGGCGTTCCCCGCTCGCGCACGCAGCAACGATCAGCCCGAGCCCGACGATGAACCGCCACACGCAGCGCATCCTACAAACGCGAATACGCGCCTACAAGCTCCACGAGATCACAACACGAATGACAACCCATCGGACAGGTTGTGGCGGTTGTGGATCGCGCGTGCCGCGGCGCCGACCGCGCGGGTCGCAACTCGCGAACGGCCTACGTCGCGTCGTGGAAGATCACGCCGAGCGTGTGCCGCTTGCCGGAGCGGATCCGGCTCACACCATGGCGAAGTTGCACGCGATAGCAGCCGCGCTTGCCGTCGACCGGTCGGTGGTGGACCGGAATGATCGCGCCAGCTCCCCGTTGGAGAGGAATCACCTCGACGCGGGACTGCATGCGCGGTCGCTGCTCGGTCACGACGAGCTCGCCGCCCGTGAAGTCGTGGGGATCCGAGAGCAGCACGACGACCTGGAGCGGAAACACGTGCGCGCCGTAGAGGTCCTGATGCAGACAGTTGTAGTCGCCGGCGCTGTAGGCGAGGACGAGCGGGGTCGGCCGGCACTGTCCCGCCGCGTGACATCGCGCGAGGAACTCGGGGTGCTCCTCGATAGCGGGTGTCGATCGCGAGGCGCTCGTTCCAGCGATTCGCGATCGGCGCGAGCTGCGCGTACAGCGTGGTCCGCAGCGCGGCGACCACCGGCGGTAACGGGTACGAGAAGTACTTGTACTCGCCGCGCCCGAAGTTGTGGCGCGCCATGACGACGCGACTGCGATAGCGCGCCTCATCGGAGTATTCCGCGACCAGCGCGCGGCAGGCGTCGCTGGACAGCAGGTCCGGCAGCAGGGCGTGGCCCTCGGCATCGAGCTGTTCCGCGATCGCTTGCATGCGTGCACGGTCCACTATCCAGACCCGCGCTGCTCGCTGGATCCGGACCTGGAATCGACGCCGAGCACGCTAACACCGCGAAATCACGCGGGTGAAAATCTGCGAAACGCGGGACCTCGGCCGGGCACCACCCCTCTGTGGACGCACTCGTACTCGCCTCGCCCGCGCCTCGCCTTCTCGCGTGATGGACATCGCCTGATCTCCGTCGACGACGATGGAGTGGCGATCGTCGATCTCCGCGACCGACCGACCCGCCGGATCCAGGTACCGGGCGCTCGCGCAGCGGTCGCGTTCAGCGACCAGGTGGGGTGGTCCACGGCAACCTGGTCGAGCGGTTCGACTACAACTGCGCGCGCCTCGAGGTCGCCCCGATGCCGCTGCCGATCGACGCAGCGGTCCTCGTCGCCGCGCCGGTTGGAGAAGCCGCGGCACTGTGCAATTCCTCGCCACCGGTCGCCGTGCTCGACGACGGTGGGGTCCTTCGCATCGGCGCCGTTCCCGCGTGCGACGTCGCGATTCCACTGACGGGGCGACGCTGGGTGACCGCGACCGGCGGGCGGGTGACCGTGCACTCGGGCCTCGCCTGCGAGCTCGAACCCGGCAAGCGCGTGATCGGTGGCGCGATCGTGTTCGATGGCACCGCGGTCGCGCTCGTCACGGATCGCACGAGTGGCGGGCGCGAGCTCGTGATGCTCAACCTCTCGAACGGTCGCCGCGTGCTTCGCCGTGCGCTTCCGGTCGGCGAGCTGCGCGTGGCGGCGCGACGCGGTCGGCTCGGGGCGCTCGTCGACCCTCGGACGATCGTCATGGTCGATCTGCTGAGCGGTCGCGTCCTGGGCGAGATCAGCGTTCCCGACGATGTCGATCAGGTGCTCGACTTCGCGCTCGATCCCGATGGCAAGCGTGTGGTCCTGCGTGATGCCGGTGGCCATCTGCAGATCCTCGATCTGGCGACGGTGCTCACGGCTCCGCGGGTCGAACCATCTCCTCGACTCGAGACCGAGATCGCGATCGCGGGTACGCCGACCCCCGCTCGGCCGCCGCAGCCTGCGACGCGGCTCGTCGCCACGCCAGATCCCGTGCGCGTGACGCCGACGATCGCGCGGCCGCTCGAGTTGCGCGCCCTCGCTCCGCTGGCGAACGTGCCGCCACGTGATCGCGAAGATGCGCTCGCGCTGCTCGAGCTCGAGCTGCGTACCGTGGCGCTGCGCACGTTGTGCGCGATCAGCGCGGCGTGGGACTCCCGGCGGATCGGCTACGGCAACGAGGGCCACCATCCGTACGAGCACGAGGTGGCGGCGCTGCTCGGCATGAACCGTGGGTTCGCCGCCGATCACATCACGGCGGCGCGAGACCATCTCGCGGACCACGTCGCGAAGCTTCCGTCCGACCTGCGTGACTCACGCTCGCCGCTCGGCCAGCTCGCCGCCGAGCTTGGCCTGTCGCCGCTCGCGGTGGACGTGCTGCTTGTCGTGGCAGCGCCGTCGCTGTGGAGTGAGGCAGCACGCCTCTACGGGATCCTGGCGAACGATCCGGGCCGGGCCGTCGTCGACGAAGCGCTGCTCGAACAGATCCTCGGCGACCGCGGCCGTCACGCCCTCGCGGCCGAGCTCGATCCCCGCGCGCCGCTGGTTCGCCTCGGCATCCTCTCGGTCGATGCGCGAGCGCGGCCGTTTGCCAGCCTCACGGTCCACCCGATCATCCTCGCGCGCCTCCGCCGCGAGCTTCCGGATCTCGGGCTCGGCCTGTGCGCGCGGCTCCGATCGCAGCCTCGAGGAGCTCGCGATCGGAGCCACCGTCATCACCGATGCGCTCGCCGCGTTTGCTCGGAGCACGTTGCCCGCGCGGATCGCCGTGCGCGGTCGGCCTGGTAGCGGGCGCCGCACGCTGCTCGCCGCGATCGCCGCCGAGGCGAACCGCGCGCTCGGCATCGTCGATGTCTCCGTGCTGCCGCGTCGCGACGGGGCCCTTGCCGGCGCGATCGCGGCGAGCGCCCGCGCCGCGCAACTCGCGGGTTTGGTTCCCTGCGTGCTCGGTCTCGAGGACGTCGCGTTCGGCGAGCGTGACGCGCGCGAGGCCGTCGCCGAGGTGCTACGCGGTCATCCCGGCCCGCTCGCGATCGTGCTGCCAACCGAGGCCGCCGCGCCACTCGACGCCGGTCACATCGCGATCGATCTCCCGTGCTCGCCGAGCACGAGCGCCTCGCGGTGTGGCAGCGCGCTCGCCGACGCGGGGATCACCGTCGCCGCCGTCGCTGCGTTGGCCGCGCGCTACCGGATCGGGCCGGGCACCATCCACCGCGCGCTCGCCGCGCTCGATCGCTCCGCGCTCGCCGACGACGCGACCCCGGACCTCGAAGCGTATCTGCGCCAGCTCCGGGACACGCGCCTCGGTGCTCACGCGCGCCGCGTCGAACGGCTCGCCACCTGGGACCGCCTCGTGCTGCCAGGCGATGTCACCGACAGCCTGCGCGAGCTGATCGGCCGCGTGCGCCATCGCAAGACCGTGTTCGAGACCTGGGGCATGGAGACGGCGATGTCGAGCTCGCGCGGCCTGACCGCGATGTTCTCCGGTCCGCCGGGCACTGGCAAGACGCTCGTCGCGGGCGTGATCGCGCGCGAGCTCGGCCTCGATCTCTATCAAGTCGATCTCTCGAAGGTGATGTCGAAGTGGCTCGGCGAGACCGAGCGCAACCTCGCGTCGATCTTCGACGCCGCCGAGGACGGCCAGGTCATCCTGCTGTTCGACGAGGCCGACTCGCTGTTCGCGAAGCGTACCGAGGTGAAGTCCAGCAACGATCGCTACGCGAACCTCGAGGTCAACTACCTGCTGCAACGCCTCGACTCGTTCGAAGGCATCGCGATCCTCACCACCAATGCGGTCAAGGCGATCGATCCGGCCTTCAAGCGCCGGCTGTCGTTCCGGCTCTCGTTCCCGTTCCCGGACGAGGAGACGCGCGAGCAGCTGTGGCGCGCGCACCTGCCCCCCGCGCTTCCGATCGAGGGCGAGCTCGCACTCGATCGCCTGGCACACAAGTACCAGCTCTCCGGCGGCTACATCCGCAACGCGTGCCTGCGCGCAGCGTTCCTCGCGGCAGCCGACGAGACCGCCCTGACGCAACACCACCTCGAACGCGCCGTGACGCTCGAGTTTGCCGAGCTCGGCAAGCTGTCGAACAGCGGCACCATCGATTGAAAGGAACACGATGAACGAACGCACGCACGCACCCGCCCAGGACACCGAGACTGAGCGCCGCAAGCTGGATGCGCCCGGCCGCCGTAGTGCGAGCTCCGAGTTGCAGAGCTGCTCGACGCCGATGGCATCTGGCATCTTGATGCGCAAGGGCAGCGGTGGAGAGACGTCAGACGAAGCGAACGGACATGTCGATCGCGCGATGTCGTCAGGCGGTGGTCGCGGTCTTCCCGACGACCTGCGTGGGAGGTTCGAGGGCTCGCTGGGCACGGATCTCTCCAGTGTGCGCGTTCACGACAGCGCAGAGAGTCAGACCGCGGCCAGCGCGGTGGCGGCGAAGGCATTCACGGTCGGGAACGACATCCACTTCGCGTCGGGGCAATATGATCCGGGCACGCCGAGCGGTCAGCACCTGATCGCGCACGAAGTGGCGCACACCGTGCAGCAGCGCGGTGGAACACCGGTCCGGCAGAACAAGCTCGAGGTGTCGCACGCGGGTGACTCGTTCGAGATCGCCGCCGATCGCGCGGCGGACGCGATGGTGGTCGGCACCCGCACGACGATCGGCGGAGCGAGCTTCGGGATCGCGCGCAAAGAACATCCCCTGGGAGACCTCACGAATAGTGTCTCGATCTCGAAGGGACCGGTCCAGCTTCAGGTGACGACCGCAGCCAGCGGCAAGGTGACGATCACCGGCGGCATCACCCTGAGTGGGAATACGCCCTCGATCTGGGGCATCTTCATCAGAGGTGAGGTCAGCGCCAGCACCACTGCCGAGGGAACCGTCGCGGCCGATGGCAGTGCCACGATCGAGGGGACCGGCGAGCTCACCGGACAGGTCACGGTGAACGGCGGGATTCAGAATGTCGCATCGGCGTATGGAGGTGGTGCGATCACTGCGAAAGTAGGGGGCATCTCCGTCAAGAGGTCGGCTTCCGGAGCATGGTCCGTGGACGTCAAGAAAACGATCCCGCTCATCGGAAAAGCCCTCGTTGGAATCCAGGCACAGGTGCCTGGCAATCTCAAGGACGCTCTGCCGAAGGGGTGGACTCCAGAGCTGAAGTACGAGGTCAACCCCGGCGGCGATGTGGAGCTGGCGATCTTCAACCTGGCGACCGGGAAGTTCACCGCAGGCAAGGATTTGGCCAGCATCGTGGGGAAGTTCAATGCAGCACTATCTGCCGCCGGGATCACGAAGGGCCAAGCCATCAAGAAGCTCGAATCGAACGGCACCCAGCAATACATCCAGCAGGCGAAGGCACTTGAGGACAAGGTGCGTGCGGAGCAGAACGCGAAGGATCGAAAGGAATACGACAAGGCCCACAACCCGAAAGCGCAGAAGTCCGGCGGCGAGGTCGACGAGATCGACGAGCTCGACAGCTGCGAGGCACCATGAACGTGCGTGGCGGTTGTGGATCACGCGAGCGATGCTGGCCGGCCGAGGTGTCGGCGGACCAGGCGGGGCAGAGCCGACCGAACGTCGAGTTGAGCCGCCGGTGACAAGCGCGCTGGTCAGGATCGAATCGCCGAGTCCTTGACCTGATACCTGCGTACACTGTCGTCGACCCGACGCTGGTCGCTCGCGGGATCCGGATCTCGAACCGAACTACACTTCCGCGGATGCCGCGCGACGAGCTCCTCGCGAACCTCGCCGACCGGGATGCCGTGGGCGTCTACGCCGATCGTCTACTCGAGCAGGGTGGCTCCTCCGCGCTCCGCGGAGAGTTGATCCAGCTCGGGCTCGTCGCGACGCCGACCGACGCGCACCGCGCCCGCGAGGCCGAGCTCGTCGCGCTCCTCGATCGGGCGTGGAAGGCGCGTGGCGCGATCGTCGAGCGCCGGGGTGGGTTTGCGGTGCGCTGGCGATGCACGCCTGCCCAGTTTGCCGACCACGCAGCCGTCGCCTTTGCAGAGGAGCCGCTGCTATGCGCCGTCGTTGTCAAGTATGCGAGCAGCGGTGCGCTCGCACAGAGCAAGCTGGTCGCGCGGACTCCGGAGCTCGCCCGCATCATCGAGCTCGACCTGGTCGGTCACAACGTGCGCGCCGGCCGACCCGGCGCGAAGGGGCTCGCGGCGATCCTCGGATCTCCGCACTGGCCGGCCGCACTCGAGGCGCTGCGCTTGCCGACGTGCGCGCTCGGTGACGCCGGGGGCAAGCTGATCGCGAGTAGCGCTTCGCTGGCGAGCTTGCGCGAGCTCGAGCTGTTCTCGAACGAGCTCAAGGCGCGGACCGTGGTCGCGATCGCGGCGTCGCCCCACCTGCGCGAGCTCCGCGTGCTCGATCTCGAGCAGAACAAGATCGGCGACGCGGGTGTGATGGCGATCGCGAACACGACCCAGCTGACCAAGCTCGAGCGCATCGTCACGGTCAATACCTGGATGCCTCGCGTCGGCGTCGAGCCGATCGCCGCACGGTTCGGCGCGGCGCTCGTTCACACCGGTCAACAGGAGCCCAAGCGCAAGTCGCGTTGAGACGTCAGCTGCGGTGGGGCTTGCCCGTCGAGCCAGCTCAGCGGCGGTCGAAGTCGACCAGGGGGAGGGAGTCGATCGGCTCGACCTCGACCTCCGTGCTTCGAACGGTGTCGCGGACCGTCTCGGTACGCTCGCCTTGCTCCTTCTTCAGCGACACCTCCTCGACGACGCGAACCTCCTTGGCCACGACGGGCACCTCGGCGTGCTCGATCAGCTCGATCTGGCCTTCACGGAATGCCGCGAGGTCCTCTGCACTCGCCACGCGGTCGACCGGACGGCGGCGCACGAGCACTCGCTCGTGCTTCAGACGAATATCCTCGCTGACCTCGCGCTCGACGATGCGGCTGCGCAGCCGCGCACCGCCGGTCGCCACGGTGCGCTTGCCAACCTGCATGTTCTCCTGGATCACCTTGACGGACTCAGCATCGTTGCCAGCCCCGGTGACGCCATGCTGCGCGCCGTGCTGGTCGACGTCGATCGAGCCCGCGCGATCGAGGATCTCGGCCGCACGTTCTGCCTGTTCCACGGTGGCCGCGTGCACGGTGACCACTGCCTCGCTAGATTCAGCCACGGCGGCATAGCGTTCTGCATCGGGTTCGGCGCCAAACAAGTTCTTGAAGAAGCGCTTCACCGAGCCGTCGTCGTCGCCACCATCGCCGTGGTCGCCGCTCGCGGTCCTTGCGGCGTTACCGGGCGAGACGTCCACCATGCTGCTGATGAAGCCGCTCTCGAGGAGTCGAGTCTCGGCCGTGCGGGCTTCGGAGAGGTGATTGAAGAATCCAACGACGGTCTGAGGCATACATTCTCGTTTCGTGTGAGGTCTTTAGTGGTCGTGTTCGTCGCGCTTGCTACGTGGAGATGTCAGCACGCGTTCGACGGTCACGTGCTCGACCCGAGTGGGAATGACCTGCCGGTCCACGTGCTGCACGATCCGTCTGGTGATGCGAACTTCTTCGACGACGAGGAGCTTCGTGACCACGACGGCGACTTCGCGCATGACCGGAAAGATCGTGGTCTCGCCCTCGATGCGCACCGGAGGTGCCTCGTCGACGTAGACGTTCACTGGAACCCGTTCGACGTGCACATCGTCGCGCGAGAGCATCGTGTCGACGGTCTGGGCTTCCTCGCTCACCGTCTTCGTGAGGACAGTGCGGGCGACCTCGACCAGGTCCTTGGTCACGATCGCTCGCTCGGCGATCACGGGAACGGTCGCGATGCTCTCGTCCTCGACGGCTGACGCTGACGGCGGAGGCTGACTCTCCAGATCATCGCTCATGCACGACCTCGGCTGCACGCGTCGTGCCGCGTGAAGCGCCGTTGCGGTCGGCGATCACGGCTTGTACCGGATCCGATAGACCTTGCCGTGGTCGTCGTCACTCACGAGCAGCGAACCATCGGCAGCGACCCGATCGTGTTGCGGAGACCGCTCGCGAACACCTTGCGGTGCTTGCCGGTGCGGTCGAGCTGGAGCAGGGTCGCGCTCTCCTTCCCAGTCTCCTTGCAGGCGTTGCAGGTGCTGCCTACCGAGATGTACAGCTTGCCGTCGGGGCAGACCGCCGCGGTACGATTGTTGTGCTGGCCACCCGATGGGAGGTCCGTGATGAGCGTCTTCAGCGGGCCAAACGATCCATCCTTCAAGCGGCGGGTGGTGAACACCTCCGCCGCGGCGATCAGATACACGTCGTTGCCGTGCAACGCGATCCCGTGAAGATGCTGCTTGGTGACCAGCTTCTTCTTGATCTCCGCCCGACCGTCGCCATCGGCGTCCTTCAGCATCCACACATCGCCGGGCTCGCGCCGAGTCACGTAGACCGTGCCGTCCTTGGCCACCGCCAGCATGCGCGGCTTCTCCAGCCCGTCGGCGAACACCTCGATCACGAACTTGCTGGGAAGCTTGAGGGTCGCGAGCCGTTCGGCCGTCGGGTCGAGCTTTGCTGGCCTGAGCACGTGTGCGGTGACCGCGCTCTCGGCCTTGGGTGCGTCGGCGCTTGCCGGCGAGAGTGCCGACACCAGCGTCAGTCCGATGCTGACAAATTTGAACATCAGGCGTGCGTGCGTGCACGCAGCAAGCCACGTGACGCACGGTGTCGCCGACGAAGGCTCGCAGTTGCCGTGGCAGGTACGCGCGCCGTGCGGAGACGGAACAGCCGCGTGCGAACCAGATCAAGACCTGCGACCGCTCGCCGTCATCAGGTCTCCACCGAGTCGCCGGTCCCGCATTCGCCAGCAGCTCGCGTGCGCCATCAGATCGTACACGCCGACAGCGTCCGGCTGCGCGCGGCCGAGCTGGCGCCACGCGCGACAACCATCCGGCGGCAACTTGCCCTCGCAATCGACGTCTGCGACCGTCACACACAGGAGGTTCCCGATGACTAGCGTGATTCGAAACTTTGCGATCTGCGTCGGTTTCACCATGGTTGCGATGCTCGTCGCAAAGACCGATCGAGGGGAGTCGCAGATCTCCAGCATCGAGAGTTACGACGGGGTCGAGTCAGCGAGCGCCTGCGGTAAATGCGGGGACAATTACTGCAACCCGCGATGCGGCGAGACCGCCGAGAGCTGCCCGCGTGATTGCGGGCAGGAGACGTCAGTCACCGACGAGTGCAACGCCACGGTGGCTTCGGGCATGTGCGGAAAGTGCGGGGATGGGTACTGCAACCCGCGATGCGGCGAGACCGTGGCGAGTTGCCCGACTGACTGCGGGCAGACTTCGGTCATCGAGACAGCCATCGAAACGACGGGCACTACGACCGGAAGCATGTGCGGTAAGTGTGGCGACGGATACTGCAACCCTCGTTGCGGTGAGACGTCGACCAGCTGCCCGAAAGACTGCGGCGCGTCGACCTGACGTAGCGCGTTCTGAAGCAGATCTAACAGCGCGTTCGGCACCAGCCTGCTGCGCTCGAGTAAGCCGCGAGATTCGATGTGTGCGTACAGCGCACAGGTTGTGGCATCTCACGCAATTCGAACGCAACGCATAGCGATCCGGGAGCCCCGAACACTCGTACTGTTCGATGATGCTGAATCTCGTGCGCACGCTGGTCGTATTTGCGTTCGCGCTCGTCGGGTGTACGCCCGAGACCTCGATCCGGCCCGACACAAAAGCACGAACACCGATCCAGGCCGTGTCGTGCGCCAGTGTCACGCCCACGGTCACCGTGATGACGTTCGGTCTCGCGTATTCGCCCGACCCGACGACGGTCGCGGCGGGCAGCATCGTGCAGTTCGTGATGGCGCCGCAGCACAACGTCACGTCGAGCTCGCCGGGCCTCGCGGTCGGCTTCGGCGCGACGACATGCCTCGAGTTTCCGGAGCCCGGCACGTACACCTTCGAGTGCGCGAGCCACAAGTTCACCGGCACCGTGATCGTCACGGACGGTCCGGAGGTCCCGGAGGGCCCCGGAGCGAAGCTCGTGTGCCCGAGCAGCGGCCGCAACGCGTTTGACACCTACGGCGTCGCGGCGTTCGTCGCCGTCAACGAGGAGATCTTCACGCTCGTCCTCGCCGACCTCGACGCCAACGGCACCACGAATCTCGGGGACTCGTTCACCAAGATCGGTACCGGCATCCCACCGTCGACGTCGGATGACCTCGCGACGTTCAAGGGCAAGCTCGCCGCGTTCCTCGTGTGGGCGTATGGCGGCCCGGCGTCGATCACCTATACCGACGGCAAGCCGTACGTCGGCCCGCAGGACATGGTGATCGCGCATACCGGGCTCGGCATCACCTCGGCGCAATACGACTTCTTCGTCGCGAACATCATCGTGCCCGCGCTGACCAACAAGGGTGTCACGGGTGATGACCTCGCGATGTGCTTCGCGCCGGTCGTCACCGCGCCGACCTTCAAGGCGACGATGGTGGGCAAGTGAGGCGCGTGCTGCTGGCTGGTGCCGGCGTGCTGGGGCTCGCGGTGGCGATCCACGTTCCCGGCATGTGGACCGCGCTCGGCGCGGATGCGAAGTCCGCGTTCTGTCCGTTCGGCGCGGCACCACGTCTGGCGACGCGGAGCGCACCGACCACCCCGCGTCCCGCGCTCGGGTTCACGCTCGACGTCACGACCCGCAGCGAGATCGACGCGTGGGCGCAAGCGCGGGGCGTGACCTGTCAAGCGCGGCGTGGCGGGGGCGTCCTCGAGTGCGAGCAGCGCGCTGCGCTGGCGACCACGACCCTGTGGTTCCGGTTCGCCGGCACCACGCTGGCGGGGATCCAGACCTCGCGCCGGACGACCGCCGACGGGGTGGCCACCGCGTTTGCCGAGACCGAGGCCGCGCTGACCACGGTCCTCGGCGATCCGAGCCGCCGCCAGGGCGATCCGGCTGCGAGTGCGCTCGCGCGTGGCGCACTCCGCCAGGCGATGGTCGAGTATCGAGCTCCCGCGTATCGCGCCGTCGTGCGCGCGACCAACATGGGAGACGGCTTCGTGCTGACCGAGAGCTACGCGAACTGAGTATGCAGGCCGCGCTCGAACCCCATCCCCGGTGGTGCACCCAGTGCCGGGCGTCGTTCCGGACCGACTTCGCGCGATGTCCGGTCGACGGTGCGGTGATCGAGGAGTCGGCCACCGATCCGTTGCTCGGCATGATGTTCGGGCACTACGTGATCGACTCGTTCCTCGGCGAGGGCGGCATGTCGCGCGTGTACCGAGCACATCACTCCCTGCTCGAGCACAAGCAGTTCGCCCTCAAGGTGATGATGGGCGAGTTCGCGGCGACGCTCGAGATGCGCATGCGGTTCGCGCAGGAGGCTGATGCCGCGAGCCAGCTCGATCACCCGAACGTGGTCTCCGTGGTCGACTTCGGCAAGACCGACGGCGGCCTGATGTTCATCGCGATGGATCTGGTCAGCGGTCGCTCGCTCGCGACGCTGATCTCGGAGGAGGCGCCGATCGCGCCGAAGCGCGCGATCTCGCTGACCCGGCAGATCGCGCTCGGCCTCAGTCACGCGCACGGCCGCGGGCTCGTGCACCGCGATCTGAAGCCCGACAACATCATCGTCACCAACGCCCCCGAGGTCGCGCGGATCGTCGACTTCGGCCTGGCGATTCCCGTCGACGACGAGCGGTCGACCCGGCTCACCAGCGTCGGGTTCGCGGTCGGGACACCGATCTACGCCGCGCCGGAGCAGACCCACAACGCGCCGGTCGATCACCGCGCGGATCTGTTCGCGCTCGGCGTGACGCTGTACGAGATGCTTGCCGGGATCCCGCCGTTCGCGGGCGGCACCGCAGACCTGATCCGGCTCAATGCGAGCGACATCTTTCCGCCGTTCACGGCGCGCAGCGGGGTGGAGGTGCCCCCGGTGGTCGAGGCGATCGTGCGCAAGCTGATGCGGAACGACCCCGCGGCCCGCTACGCGACGGCGGCCGACCTGATCGACGCGCTCGACGAGCAGGCCGCCGATGCCACGGTGCAGATGGCGGCGGTCTCGCTGGCGGCTGCGCCGCAGCGTCGGTCCGCGCTGCGCTGGGCCGTGCCGCTCGCGATCCTGGCGGTCGGTGCGATCGCGATCGCGGCCGTGGTTGCGACGCGCGCCCCCGCGCCGGTCGCACGGCCGGTGGAGCCGGTGGTGGCAGCCGTACAACCGCCGCCGCCAAAGCCCGCTCCGGTCGCGACGCCCGAACCCGCGACACCAGAGATCGTTGCACCCGTGACCCCCGATCCGAAGCCCGCCACCGGCTCCGCGCCGGCGCCCAAGCCGGCACCCAAGCAACGCCCCGCGATCACGACGCAACCAACGAAGCCGGCGACGGAAGCAACCATCTCGACGAAACCTCCCGAGACCGGAGCGGTCCCGCCGCCCGAGCAACCTGTCGAGAAGGTGCCCGTTCCGGCGCCCACGCCCGTACCGGACAAGCCATCTCCCGCACCGATCCCGCTCCCGCGCCCGCTGTGGACCAGCGCGACGGTCGGCATCGCGGCGCTGCGCGTCCGTGGCTCGCTGACCGACGCCGACGTCCGGCGTGCAATCGAGCGTGGCTTGCCGGCGATGCGCGCGTGTTACCAGCGCACGGCTCGCGACGCGAAGAAGAGCCCGGCGGCGACGGCGCGGATCACGCTCGCGTTCGATGACTCGCGACGCGCGACCAACGTCGCCGCGGTCGCACCCAGCTTCCCCGCCCTCGCGTCCTGCGTGCGTGCGGCCGCCGAAGAGCTGCGCGTGCAGATCGCGCCTGATGTTGGCACCGTCGACGTCGTGGTCGATCTCGCGTTCACGCCCGTGGCCCCGTGATGTCGCCATCGTGATGATCGTGACGGCGATCGCCGTGCTGATCGGTGCCCTCTCGTGCGCAGCAGAGCCAAATCCGTTCCTCGTCGCGGGACCGCGGGGCGAGCCGGTGCCGGCCGTTGTCGTCGCGAGCTGCAACCTCGCGCACGTCCGGTGCTCGCGCTGCCACACCCTCGACCGCGTCCTCGAGGCGCGGGTCACCGAGCCCGCAGACTGGCGGCGCTACGTGCGCCGGATGCGGCTGATGCCCGACTCGGCGATCAAGTCCGCCGAAGAGCCAGCGCTCGTTCGTTGCTTGGTCTTTCACACGTCGGGAAACGCCGGCCTCGTCCGGATGTCGCGAGAATCACCATGAAGCTCAGCCTCCTCGTGCTCGTCGTGCTCTCGCTCGGATGGAAGACGCAACCGGAGGAGCCGGTCCCGCCGCAGCCACCCGCACCTGTCGACGACCCCGCGCCGGAGCCCGCGCGACCACCACCAGTCGAACCCGTGCCCGAGCCGGTCGCACCGGCGCCGGAGCCAGCACTCGAGCCGCTACCGCCACTCCTGCCGCAGGCCCAACCCACGCCGGATCGCGCCTCGAACCGAAACTTCGCCGGTTCGGTCCAGCTCGACTACCTCGCGCTGACCCGCCGGACGACACCCGACAAGGTGTTCTCGGGGCCGACGGTCGAGCTCTCGCTCAAGCTCGCGATCGATCTCGGCCACCGCGTCAGTGCGAACGTCAAGATCTGCTACGCGTGTCACGGCTTCGAGGTTGGCATGGCGTACTTCGACCTCCGCATCGTCGACGCGTTCAACGTGCGCGTCGGCCGCTTCACACCTGCGCTCGGCAGCTTCCCGCAGCGCCACGATCCAGCGAACCACTCCACGAGTGACAAGCCGCTCGCGTACGACATGGGGCGCATGGTGCGGTTCCGTGACTGGAACGAGGGCGTGCTGCCGGCGCCGTGGGTCGACAACGGGATCGAGATCAATGGCTCGTACGCGTTTGGCAAGCGTGCGCAGCTCGACTACGCGGTCTACACGCTCGCCGGTCCGAAGGGGATGCGCGCGACTTCGACTTCGACTTCGAGCAGTCTCGCTCGCCCGAGACCTACTACGTCGACAACAACGGCGTACCCGTCGTTGGTGCGCGGGCGGCGCTCACGCTCGATCTCGCGCGGCGCTACACGCTGACCGTCGCGGGCTCCACGATGGCGGGTCACTACGATCGCGCGGCCGATCTGCGGTTCGCGATCCTCGGCGCGGACGTGACGCTGCAACTCGATCGCACGTTCTTGCGCGCCGAGTACCTCGGGCGCTGGACCGAGTTCGCACTCGGCGAGGATCCCGAGGCGCGGCTCAAGTACGGGCCCGGCTCGGACGGCGAGTACTCCGACTACTTCTTCAAGGACGGCTTCGATTTCGAGGTCGAGCACCCGTTCGGGCGGATCTCCGTGATCGGCCGCCTCGATGGCCTGCGCCGGCGCGGCAATGTCTTGCTCGACAGCGAGCTGTCCAGCGACACCAGCGTCTACCGCTACACCGCCGGCCTGGCGTTCCGCCTGCTCGCGCTCGTCCAGCTCAAGGCCAGCGTCGAGCGCTACCAGTTCGCCGACTTCCAGGACGAGACCGCGATGCACCTCGGCGTGGCCGGCCAGCTGTGAACTGCTGACAATAGGACGCGGCCTCAGCGAGCGCGGTGCGTCTCGATCCAGGCGGCGTACTTGTCGACGAAGCCCTGCAACAGCTTCTTCGTGCTCTCCACCGCGATCCCGCCGTCCTCGCCGAACAGGCCGTCCTTGTGCTGCAGGAAGATCTCCGGCTGACCGAGCGTCGGCGCATCGAGATACGCCAGCACGTTGCGCAGGTGCTGCTGCGCGAGCGCGGTGCCGATCGCACCCACCGACATGCCGAGCACGGCCGCCGGTTTGCCCGCGAACGAGTTCTTGCCCCACGGGCGAGATCCGAGGTCGAGCGCGTTCTTGAGCACGCCGGGGATCGACCGGTTGTACTCGGGCGTCACGAACAGCAGCGCGTCGGCTGCGGCGACCTGATCCTTCAACCGGGTCGCCTCGGCCGGGTAGGCCGCGTCGAAGTCCTGGTTGTAGTGCGGCAGGTCGTCGAGCTGCACGTGCTCGAATGTGAACGAGGCTGGCGCCAGCTTCTCCACCGCCCGCGCGAGCTTCCGGTTGAACGAATCCTTGCGCAGGCTACCGACGAACACCGCGACCTGGGTCTTGTCCATGCGGCCAGCTTGTCATGGCGGCCGCGACCGGCCACGCCGAGCGGGCTACTTCTGCTTGCGCTCGATCTCTCCGCGCAGCTTCTCGTCCTGCGCGCGGAGCTCGGGCGTGTACTCGGCGCCGAAGTCCTCGGCCTCGAAGATCGTCCGGATCTCGAGCACGGCGTCCTCGCCTGGCGACGGATCTGGGCAGCGACGCGCCCACTCCACGGCCTCCTCCATCGACCGCACCTGCCAGATCCAGTAGCCGGCGATCAGCTCCTTGGTCTCCGTGAACGGACCATCGACGACGTCGCGCTTGCCGCCAGCGAACTTGATGCGCTTGCCCTTCGAGCTCGGCTGGAGGCCATCGCCGGCGAGCATGATGCCGGCCGTGACCAGCTCCTCGTTGAACTTGCCCATCGCGGACAGATCCTGCTGGGTCGGCATGACGCCCGCTTCGCTGTTCTTCGTTGCCTTGACGATAACCATGACCTTCATCTCGGTATCCTTTCATCGGGGCGCCGTGGCGCCGTTTGCGTTGTTCATCAAGGCGACGACCGACCCCGCGCGAGATCGACACGCTGCGCGAGGTTTATTTCGCAGGCGGTAATCGTAAGCCAGATCAGGCGGTTCGGCGGCCGGTACGCTCGCGGCACAGATTTTCGTGTGAACAAATGCTGCGCGACAAGGTGTGGCGCCGCGACGACAGCGCATGCGGGAATCGCAGCGCGAGCGATCGCGCGTGACGTTCAGACGTGCGCGATCATTCATTCATCGCCACGGCACGGCTCGTGCTGAGACGACAAGCCATGAAGTCCCTCGCCGTCGTCGCGCTCCTGCTCGTTGGTTCACCCGCGGTTGCCGGTCGCGACAAGGATGACTCGGGACCGGGGCGACTCGGCCAGGTCACGTCCGGGATCGATCGCGCAACCAACGACGCACCGAGAAGCTCGTCATCGTCGTCATCGGGCTCGTCGTCCTCGAGCAACGACCACGACTATGCGGACGACAGCTCGAGCTGCTGCACGACGTACTCGAGCAGCCGTAGTAGCGGTG
>JBBJLY010000363.1:0-6746 GCA_037720695.1 Kofleriaceae bacterium
CCCGCGCCGCTTATTGATCCGCCCGCGCCGGCCCCCTGCCCCTCGCTGTCGGCCAGGAACACCCCGTACAGCCCCCGGTCGGGGATCGTGCCGGCGTTCGCCACCACGAGCTGGCGGGCGCCCTCCCGCGCGCGGAGCGTCCCGCGCAGGCGGTCCCAGGTGATGCGGGGCCGCAGCTCGGCGAACTCGTCGGACGGGTAGCGCCCGGCGAGCATGTCGAGCACGCCGACCAGCGCGGCGCGTGGCAACTCGCGATAGCTCGCGGCGCGCTGGACGACGCGCGCGAGCTCGTCGACCTTCCACGGTGCGACCGCGACCATCGCGACGATCTGCTGCGCGAGCACGTCGAGCGCCGAGTCGGGGACGCGGATGCTCTCGACCTCGCCGTCGAGCATCTTGCGCGCGACCACCGTGGCCTCGAGCAGGTCGCCACGAAACTTCGGCAGGATCCGGCCACGCGACACGCCGCCGACATGGTGACCGGCGCGGCCAACCCGCTGCAGACCGCGCGAGACCGCACCTGGTGACTCGACCTGGATCACGAGATCGACCGTGCCCATGTCGATGCCGAGCTCGAGCGAGCTGGTGGCCGCGATCGCGCGGAGCCGGCCAGCCTTGAGTGCTTCCTCCATCTCGAGCCGCTGGTGCCGCGCGACCGAGCCGTGGTGCGCACGCACGAGCTCGACATCCGCCGGCGCTTGCCCGGTCTCGACCGCGAGCTCGGTCAGCTGTTGCGACACGCGCTCGGCGAGCCGTCGCGAGTTGACGAACACGATGGTCGTCCGGTGCGCGAGGATCAGCTCGAGCAGCCGAGGGTAGATCAGCGGCCACATGCCGCCGCTGTCGCGCTTGTGCTCCTGGCTCGGTGGCGTCGCGGCCGCCTGTTCCATGTCGGCCGCGGGCACGATGATCTCGAGATCGAGCGCGGGGCGGGCGCTGGCATCGATGATCTCGACCGGACGGTCACCGCCCAGATATCGAGCTACTTCCGTAAGTGGACGCTGGGTCGCCGACAGGCCGATGCGTTGCGGCTCGGGGTTGCCGGCGGTGGTGACCAGGTGATCGAGGCGCTCGAGGCTGAGCGCGAGGTGGATGCCGCGCTTGGTCGGGGCGAGCGCGTGGATCTCGTCGACGATGATCGTGTCGACGCCGGTGAATCGCTCGGCGGAGCGGCCGGCGAGCAGGAGGTAGAGCGACTCCGGGGTCGTGATCAGGATCTGGGCGGGATGCTTGCGCTGGCGCTCGCGGTCCTTGGGTGGGGTGTCGCCGGTGCGGACATCGACCGTGATCGCGCCCCCGGTGCCGAGCCGCTGCAACCCGGCGAGTGGCGCGCGCAGGTTGCGCTCGATGTCGTACGCGAGCGCCTTGATCGGCGACACGTAGACGACGCGCGTCCCGGGCGCCGGCTCGGCGACGCGCGACAAGCGATCGAGGCACCACAGGAACGCGGCGAGCGTCTTGCCGCTGCCGGTCGGCGCGAGCATCAGGGTGTGACGGCCCGAGGCGATGCTCGCCCAGCCGCGCGACTGGACCTCGGTCGGAGCGGCAAAGCTCTGCGAGAACCAGGTCCGGGTCGCGGATCCGAACAGCGCGAGCGCCACGCGTCACCATAGCAAGCAGCTCGTGGACGCCACGTCCGCGCGCGCGAAACCAGGCAGCCCGTGTCAGCGAGCGGTCGCGGTGCGGAGCGCGTCGTCGAACGCAGCGCCGTCGGTGTAGATCAGCATCGCGTCGCCGAGCTCGGCAAACCGGCGTACGAAATCTGCGGTCAGCTGGACGAACCGCGAGCCGGTCAGCATGTGGATCTGGTGTAACCGGTCGCGATGCGCGCGCAGCCACACGTTGGAGACATCGACCGCAGCGCCGAACGCTCCTTCGGAACGGCAGGTACCGGGCGCCGGCGCACGTGCCGGGACCCGCCGCTCATCCGAGGCGCGTCCAGCCCGCTCGGCACGCCGCCGGCGATGGGCTCGCGCTTGCAAGAGATTCTCCCATGACTCACTTCATTCGCGTCGTGCTCGCACTGTCCCTCGTCACGAGCTGCAGCACGAACGGCAACGAGAAACAGGGCTCGGCCAGCACGACCACCGAACCTGCGATGGCGAAGGTCGAGCCGAAGACGTCGGCCGAGAAGCAGAGCGAGGATCTCGCGACCCAGGAGGTCGAGCGCGAGCGCAACGAGAAGCAGCAGGCCGAGGACGCGAAGACCCGCGCGACCTACCAGACGACGGTCGAGGCCCGCCTGGCCAAGCTCGATGCCGCGATCGCCGCGACCAAGAAGGTGCCCGCAGGGCTGAAGGCCCGCCGCGACGAGCTCGCGAAGCAGATCCGCGAGATGCCGGCGACCTCGGGTACGGCCTGGCTGTCGTATACCGAGGGCGTTGACGCGTCGTTCGTCAAGATCGAGCACGACCTGCGCCCGGGGAACTAAGCGTCAGGGCAGGTCAGTCGCCCGTGTAGACGCAGACCCGGATGATGCCGTCGGGGGTCGACCGGCCGGCGCCTTCACACACGCTGTCGCGGACCTCGAAATCATCCGGGCACCGGAGCTGCCAGTCGTCGATCGCGCGTTGCTCGTAGCGTGCGGCGGCCTGGTCGACATCGCGTAGCGGACCGCAGAACTGCGTTGCGTGCCACGTGATCGCATCGCCGCAGCCCGCGCTGACCCCGCAGTCGTACAGCTCACCAGGTTCCGGCTGATCCAGGTAGCCCTGGGTCTGGGTGACCAGACAGCCGCCGAGCAGCAGCGCGAGACCCAGGACCGAGCGCATGTGCTGGAACGGTTCGGCCGCATGGCGCGGGCTCCAGGTACGCCCGGGATGCCCGCGGTGCCCCGGCGAGCCATCCTGAAGTTGACATAATGCAGATTATGCGACCCGACTGGTCCCGCGAGGGAGGCCTACCAGCCGCTTGTCCATCCGACGGACCCGCCGGCGCCCGGACGCTCAACCCAGGCGTTTGCCGAGCCGCTGGATCTCTTCGGCCGTCAGCCCGCTCGACGCTTCGATCGTCACGCTGGCCGCGTGGCCGGTGCCGATCTCGGCCGCGGTGATCTCGAGGATCCCATCCGCGTCCATCGTGAAGCTGACCTCGACCTTGGTATGGCCACGCGGCGCCCCACGCAGGTCGCCGAGCACGAACCGGCCGAGCCGCCGGTTGCGCGACGCCAGCTCGTGCTCGCCCTGATAGATCTCGATCGCGACGAACGTCTGGTTGTCCTCGGTCGTCGCGAACACCTTCTTGGCCCGGGTCGGGATGCTGGTGTTGGCCTGGATCACGACGCTCATCCGGTCGCCTGCGACCTTGACGCCCATGTCGTGCGGCGTGACGTCCAGCAACACGACCTCCTGGAGCTCGCCGCCCATGATGCCCGAGTGCACGGCCGCGCCCATCGCGACGATCTCGTCCGGGTTGACGCCCTTGCTGGCGGGCTTGCCGAAGATCCGGACCGCCCGCTCCTGCACCGCCGGCATCCGGGTCATCCCGCCGACCAGCAGCACCTGGTCGATGTCCGCCGGCGTACAGTGCGCGTCCGCGAGCGCCTTCAGGCACGGCGCCTCCAGGCGCTCGAGCAAGCTCTTGCAGGTGCGCTCGAGCTGGCCGCGCTCGAGCTCGCGGATCAGGTGCACGGGTCCACTCGCCGCGGCGGCGATGAACGGCAGGTTGACGTCGGTGGTCATCGCGGACGACAGCTCGATCTTCGCCCGCTCTGCCGCTTCCTTGAGCCGCTGGAGCGCGACCGAGTCGGCGCGCAGATCGATCTTGTGCTCCTTTGCGAACTCGTCGGCGAGCAGGTCGATCACCAGGCGGTCGAAGTCATCGCCGCCGAGCGTGGTGTCGCCGTGCGTGGCCAGCACCTCGAACACGCCGTTCTCGATGGCGAGGATCGAGATGTCGAACGTGCCGCCACCGAGGTCGAACACCGCGAGCCGCTGGTTGTTCTGGTGTTGCATCCCGTACGCGAGCGCCGCCGCGGTGGGCTCGTTCAGGATCGCGCGCACCGTCAGCCCGGCGATCGCGCCAGCATCCTTGGTCGCCTGGCGCTGCACGTCGTCGAAGTACGCCGGCACGGTGATCACCGCCTCGTCGATCTCCTGGCCGAGGTAGTCCTCCGCGACGCGCTTCATCTTGGCCAGCACGTGCGCCGAGATCTCCTGGGGCGATCGCGGGGTGCCGGCGATGTCGACCCACGCATCGCCGTTCTTCGCGGCGGCGATCGTGTACGGCAACCGACTCGAGAGCGACTGGACTTCCTTGTCGCTGGCCTTGCGCCCGAGCAGTCGCTTGGCCCCGTACACGGTCCGCGTCGGGTTGGTGACCATCTGGCGCTTGCTCGCCGCGCCGACGACGACATCGCCATCGGCATTCCACGACACCATCGATGGCGTGGTCCGACCGCCCTCCTGGTTGTGGATGACGGTGGGCTCGCCGCCTTCCATCACGGCGACGCACGAGTTCGTGGTCCCGAGGTCGATCCCGATAACGCGACCCATGCCTGGCCGCGATCATACCTACTTTCGGCGAGTGAACAGCTCGCCGAGGGCGGTCTTGGCAAGCTGTAGATCGGGATCGAGCTGCAAAGCATTTTCGAGCTCGACCCGGGCCTCGTCGCGCTGGCCTGTGAGCTGCGCCTCGCGCCCCTTTGAATACGCCTGGAGCGCACGGTATCGCGGTGACCCTGGCTGGCCGGCGAGCAGCTGATCGAGGGCGGCGCGCGCCGCGTCCCACTGCCCGCGCTGCAGCAGCTCGATGATGCCGGCCTCACTCTCGAGCGGCTTCGCACGCGGTGCAGTTGCAGGCGGCTGGACCGGCACGCTGGCGAGCGGTTGCGGGTGGCGTCCCGAGGCGGTGCGCTGGATCGGATTTGGCTGACTGCCGCGGGTCGCGGTCGCCGGCGTGATCGGCACCCGGGTGTACGCGCCCGAGCCAGGCCGTCCCGTGACCGTCGAGACGGTCGCTACGGTCGATGCGATCGGTGCAACCTTGCCGACCTGCGAGCTCCGTCGCGTGCCGCCCTGCGCGGTCTTCGCGAGCGTGTCGTGCGCGGCGCGCAGCCCGAGGAACACCTCGTTGGATAGCTTCTGGGTGTCGGTCGAGAGCCGGCCGAACCGCGCGGGATGATAGGTCTTGGTCAGCTGGAGGAACGCCGCGCGGACCTCGTCGGCGGTCGCGAGCGGCGCGAGCCCGAGCGCATGGTGCGGGCCTCCCGCCAGGCGTTCCAGCATCTCGGCCAGGACGGCGTGGGCCTGCGCCTCATCTTGCCCGACGGCCATGAAATCGAGCCTAGCCTCGAAGGACTCGCGTGGCTATGGGCTGTCGGGTACGACCGGGGCTACAGCTTGTTCTGCTGCTGCGGCACTTGCTGCTGCAGATCCGGAGGTGGCGGCGCCGACAGCTTGCCGGGTGGCGCCTTCGAATTCTGCGCCGGCTGCCGAGCGGGCCGCGGCCTGGGACGCACCGGGATGCCGACCGGCGGCTCGGTCCAGTGCGTGATCGTGTCGCGATCTGCGCGCCGCAGTCGCCGGCGCACGCCGGGTACGCGCGTCACGACGAAGCAGCCACCATCCGCGCGCTTGCCGGTCTCGATCCGCTCGGCCTGGACCTCGAGCGTCTGGTTCGCGAGCTGATAGTGGTACTCGATGCGGTGAGTCAGCCGGCAACTCGGATCCGCGCTCGCGCCTTCCGCGACCATCTCCGCATCGGTCGCGAACGTGACTTCATCCGTCACCGTGCCGTCGACGAACGTGAACTTGCGCCACAGCTCGCGCGGCCCGGTCACCGCCGCACGCTTGTAGACGTCGACCTGATCGCCGTTGCGCGCGAGCTCGCGGAGCTGGCCGTCGGGCATCGTCCAGACGCCTTCGAAGCCAGTGACCGGCTGCAGTGCGATGCGGACCCGCTCGTCCCGCGTCGGGGTCAGCTGGTGGCGGACCGCGAGGTAACCGGGCTTGCGGATCGCGAGCGCGACCGGTTGCCCCTCGCGGAGCTCGAGCTGCGCCGGCGTGCTCGACAGCGCGCGCTCGGGCCCGTCCCCGATCCGCATCACCCTCGCGCCGCTCGGCGTGCTCTCGATCGCGACCTGAACGAAGCCCGCGTGCGGTTCGCGTACGGCCGGCGCGGGCTCGTCGGCGATGTTGTCTGGATCGTCGCGCGCGATCAAGACACCACCGAGCGTCGCCGCGAGCATCGCGACGCCTGCTGCGGCCGGTGCCCAGCGCTTCCGGCTCGATCGCAGACGCTTGCCGGTCGCGGCGTCCTGGAGCGCGGCGACCAGCTCGCGTGCGGTTGGAAATCGCGCGTCGGGATCTTTGGCCATCGCGCGCGCGACCACCGGATCGAACGCGGTCAGCTCGACCAGCGTGCCGCTCGCGGACAGCGCGGGAACCGGTGCGCGGAAGTGCTGCTCCATCATCTGCGGCAGCGTCGGCGCCTGGAACGGCAACTTGCCCGACAGCAGCTCGTACGCCATCACGCCGAGCGCGTAGCGATCCGACGCCGGGCCCGCGCCATCGGCGCTCCACTGCTCGGGCGCCATGTAGCCGGGCGTGCCGATCCACGCGCCCTGCCCCGTCAACAGCGCTCCCGGATCTGGCGCGTCGCCGGTCGACAGCAGCTTCGCGATACCGAAATCGAGGACGTGAACCTTCGGCGGATCGCCCGACAGCATCACGTTGTCGGGCTTGAGATCGCGGTGCACGACGCCCTTGGCGTGCGCGGCATCGAGCGCGTCGGCGATCTGATCGAGC